>NZ_JBXALR010000002.1:191900-583937 GCF_058799675.1 Pseudomonas sp. GW822-FHT06B12 | reverse complement strand
AGAGGATTTTGATACGGCCAAGCTTTTCAGCGAAAAGCACTTCGCGAAAGCTTGACCGGAAACAGAGTATCTACGGGCGTGGTTTTGCTGTATGAACAAAATGGAATATGAAAGTGAATAAAAGATATTGTTCGGGAATAAAAAATCTCGGTATTGTCCGCTCCACACCAGCGATAGCACTTCACTGGCACTTCATTTTTTAGCCGTTGTCGACAACGACAAATAAGGACACTGCATGAAAAAGGTTCTGTTGTTCACCGCATTGGCGGCTGCCCTGACTGCGGGCATGGCCCAGGCTGGCGAAAAACTGGTGGTTGCCGCAACGCCGGTGCCGCACGCCGAGATCCTCGAACTGATCAAACCGACTCTCGCCAAAGAAGGCGTGGATCTGGAAATCAAGGTCTTCACCGACTACGTACAACCGAACGTGCAGGTCGATCAGAAGCGTCTGGACGCCAACTACTTCCAGACCCTGCCGTACCTGAAAAGCTTCAACGAAGGCAAAGGTACTCACCTGGTAACCGTGATCGGCGTACACGTCGAACCGTTCGGCGGCTACTCGAAGAAAGTCAAAACCCTGGCTGAGCTGAAAGACGGCGCAACCATCGCTATCCCGAACGAAGGCAGCAACAGCGGCCGTGCGCTGATCCTGTTGCAGAAGGCCGGCCTGATCGAGTTGAAAGACCCGAAAAATGCCCTGGCTACCCCAAAAGACATCGCCAAGAACCCGCACAACTTCAAGTTCAAGGAACTGGAATCGGCCATGCTGCCGCGTGTGCTGGATCAGGTCGACCTGGACATGATCAACACCAACTACGCACTGGAAGCGGGTCTGAACCCGGCTAAAGACGCGCTGGTGATCGAAGGTGCGGATTCGCCATACGTGAACTTCCTGGTCGCGCGTCCAGACAACAAGGACAGCGTGGCGATCCAGAAACTGGCCAAGGCCCTGACCAGCCCTGAAGTCAAAGCGTTCATCGAGAAGAAGTACAGCGGCGCGGTACTGCCAGCGTTCTGATTGAGCGGTAAAACCCTTCAAGGTTTCAACGCCGACGGCTTTCGATAGCGTCGGCGTTTTTTATTGCTCGCGAAAGTCAAAAGATCGCAGCCTGCGGCAGCTCCTACATTATTAGATCGGCGTAGGAGCTGCCGCAGGCTGCGATCTTTTTGCTCAGGCCACTCTTGCCTTCAACGCCCGGCGCAATGCCGTCAATAACTTCACGATGTCCTGCGGATCCAGCCGCTGGGGTGTTTTCACGTCTGCCATTTTTATCGTCCTTGTGATGGTTCGGCCGGGGAGTGTGGCCGCACGCTGCTCGTCCTTGGAGGGACAATCTGAAAAAAAGATCCTTCCTACAGCGAAAAGGAAAATAGCTGTCTCCCGCTGACAGCGCCAACCCTTCAGATAGTTTTTTGCGTGATATCAATATGCTTTATCGGTATTTAAATGTTTCTTTTTATACCTTTAAAGTCAGTGCCTGCCGGGCTGTTATCCACAGCTCAATGGACTGCGCCACCGTCGCTTACCCTGCGGCGTTCAGGATCTTCAATGACGTTCGATTACGCTTTCATCCTCAACACCTTGCCGGCGTTTCTCCGCGCCGTGGGCGTGACGCTGCAGGTCGGCCTGATCGCCATCGGCACTTCGTTGCTGGTAGCTCTGATCAACGCGACCCTTCTGGTGTTCCGCACGCCGTACTTGCAGCGCCTCGTGGCGTTGTACGTGGAACTGGCGCGCAACACTCCGCTGCTGATTCAACTGTTCTTCGTCTACTTCGCGTTGCCGGCACTGGGGGTGAAGGTTTCCGGCTTTGCGGCGGCGATCATCACCATGACGTTTCTTGGCGGTGCCTACCTCACCGAGGTGTTGCGGGCCGGCGTTGAAGCGGTGCCTGCGGCGCAACTGGAATCGGGCCGCTCCATCGGTCTGTCCCACTGGCAATTGCTGCGTTACGTGATCCTGCCGCAAGCGGGGATCCTCAGCCTGCCTTCGCTGTTCGCCAACTTCATTTTCCTGCTCAAGGAGACCACCGTGGTGTCGGCGGTGGCGGTGCCAGAGATTCTCTACACCACCAAGAGCTACATCGCGCTGTATTACAAAACCTACGAAATGCTCGCTGTATTGACGCTGATTTGCGTGCTGCTGTTCTTGCCGTTGTCGCTGCTGCTCAGCCGTCTGGAAAGGAGGCTCCAGCATGGCCAGTTCGGGTCTTGAGTTGCTTTGGGTGTCCTTGCCTCAGTTGGCCAAAGGCGCCGGACAAACCTTGTCGATTTCCTTTTTGAGTATCGTCATCAGCACGGTGGGCGGGGTGCTCTACGGCGTGCTGTGCAGCCTGAACTCGAAGTGGCTGAACGCGTTGCTGCGGGTCTATCTGGAGCTGTTCCGGGCAATCCCGGTACTGGTCTGGCTGTATTTGCTGTTCTTCGGCCTGCCAATTGTTTTCGGCGTGAGCCTGCCGAGTTTCTGGTGCGCGGTGCTGGTGCTGTCGTTGTGGGGCGCCAGTGAAGTCGGCGAAGTGGTGCGCGGCGCTTTACATTCCTTACCGCGAGGCCAGCGTGAAGCGGGGCTGTCGATCGGGCTGTCCGGCCCGCAGCTCTTCGGTTACGTGCTGCTGCCCCAAGCACTGAAACGCATGACGCCGCCGACCATCAACGTCTACACGCGAATCATCAAGACCAGCTCGCTGGCGGTGTTGATCGGCGTGGTCGACGTGATCAAGGTCGGCCAGCAGATCATCGAACGTACCTACGAATCGGTGTTGATCTACGGCGCACTGTTCCTGTTTTTCTTCTTTATCTGCTACCCGCTCTCGGCCGCTTCCCGCGTGCTGGAACGGCGCTGGACGCAAGCATGAGCGCATTGATCGAGTTCAAGGGTTTCAACAAGTTTTTCGGTGAGCATCAGGTTCTCAACGGGATCGACTTGAGCGTCGAAGCCGGCGAAGTGATCGTCATCCTCGGCCCCAGCGGCTGCGGTAAAAGCACCTTGCTGCGTTGCCTCAACGGCCTGGAAGTCGCCCACAGCGGCGAGCTGCGTTTCGCTGGGCGCGAGTTGCTAAGCAAGGCCACCGACTGGCGCGAAGTACGCCAGCAGATCGGCATGGTGTTCCAGAGTTATCACCTGTTCCCGCACATGAGCGTGCTCGACAACCTCCTGCTCGGCCCGCTCAAGGTGCAAAAACGCCCAGCGCGTGAAGCTCGCGAGCAGGCCTTGGCGTTGCTGGAGCGGGTCGGTCTTGCGGACAAGCGCGACGCCTTCCCGCGTCAGCTTTCCGGTGGTCAGCAGCAACGCATCGCCATCATCCGTTCATTGTGCATGAACCCGCAGGTGATGCTGTTCGATGAAGTCACCGCAGCCCTTGATCCGGAGATGGTCAAGGAAGTGCTGGAAGTGATTCAGGGCCTGGCCCGCGATGGCATGACCCTGTTGATTGTCACCCACGAGATGGCTTTCGCTCACGCTGTGGCCGACCGCATTGTGTTCATGGATGCCGGACGCATCCTCGAACAAAACCCTCCCGAGATTTTCTTTACGAACCCGCAAACCGCACGAGCGCAGCAGTTCCTGGAGAAGTTCTCCTACGTCGAAGCACTGCCCAAAAAGACTCTTGGAAAGGAATTGGAACTGTCATGAAAACTGCCAAGTCTTCACTGCTGCTACTCCCGTTGTTCGGCCTCGCATTGCTGGCCGGTTGCAACAAATCCGAAGAGGCTACCAAGCCTGCGACCTCTACCGCCAGCGCCAGGCCTGCGGCCAGTTACCTGGAAAAAATCAAAGCCCGGGACAAACTGATCGTCGGCGTGTTCACCGACAAACCGCCGTTCGGTTTCGTCGATGAAACCGGTCGTTATGTGGGTTTTGATACCGATATCGGCCGTCAATTCGCCAAGGATCTGTTGGGCGACGAGAATAAGGTCGAGTTCGTCGCGGTCGAGCCGGCGAGCCGGATTCCGTTCCTGCAGAGCGATAAGGTCGACCTGATCCTCGCCAACATGACCGTCACCCCGGAGCGCAAGGAAGCGGTGGAATTCACCAACCCGAACCTCAAGGTTGCGGTGCAGGCGCTGGTGCCGCAGGCCAGCGTGGTCAAAAGCCTTGATGACCTGGCAACCCGCACCACTATCGTCACCACCGGCACCACCGCCGACATCTGGCTGACCAGGAACCACCCGGACTGGAAGTTGCTCAAGTTCGAGAAAAACTCCGAGTCCCTGCAAGCCCTGGCCAGTGGTCGCGGCGATGCTTATGCACAAGACAATCTGGTGTTGTTCAGCTGGGCAAAACAGAACCCGGGTTATCGTGTGTTGGCTGAAACCCTGGGTGCCGAGGCGCCAATTGCGCCGGCGGTGAAGAAAGGCAACATTGAGCTGCGTGACTGGGTCAACGCCGAGCTGGCAAAGCTGGGTGAAGACAAGTACCTGCTCAAGCTCTACGACCAGTACGTGCGTAAAGAACTGAGCGATGACACCAACCCTGAGAGCGTGATTGTCGAAGGGGGGAAGTGGCAGGGGTAATCCCCGACCTTTGCAGTGACCTTACGGTCGCCATCGTCGGAACGCCGCCCGGAGCAAGCTCGCTCCCACAGGGATCTTCAGTGAACACAAAATAAGTGCTCACCAACGATCCCCCGTGGGAGCGAGCTTGCTCGCGATTGGTTTTGTCAGTCGCCAATCAATCCGGCCAGTTCCACGCAGCTGTATCCACCCCCTCGCTATACCCCCTCAATTTTTCAGTCTCCGGGTGCAGCGACTCAACCCTGATCTAAGCTCTCAGTCGTATCGTCACGTGTCCGCCCGCATCACGCCCGCCCGTATAACGCAAAGGAGCTTGCATGGCCGGTCCCGGATTCAAGTTTGTCGTTGGCCTGAGTTTCTTTGCCCTGCTGGCCGCGTGCGGCGATAAGAAGCCGGTCGAGAAGGAACGCCCGCGGGTGTTCGTGCAAGAGGTCAAACCCACGGATTTCGCCGCCTCGGTGACCCTGACCGGGGATGTTCAGGCGCGGGTTCAGACCGAGTTGTCGTTTCGCGTTGCGGGCAAGATCATCCAGCGCATGGTGGATGTTGGCGATCGTGTTTCCGCCAGGCAGGTGTTAGCCAGACTCGACCCGAAAGACCTGCAGACCAGCGTTGACTCAGCGCAGGCCCAGGTGGTCGCCGAGCAGGCGCGGGTCAAACAGGCCGCCGCTGCCTTTGTGCGTCAGCAAAAACTCCTGCCCAAGGGCTACACCAGTCAAAGCGAATACGATTCTGCGCAGGCTGCGTTGCGCAGCAGCCAGAGCGCGTTGACCGCAGCGCAGGCGCAGTTGGCCAATGCCCGCGAGCAACTGAGTTACACCGCGCTGATTGCCGACGCCCCCGGCGTGATCACCGCGCGTCAGGCTGAAGTCGGTCAGGTGGTGCAGGCCACGGTGCCGATTTTCAGCCTGGCTCGGGATGGCGAGCGTGACGCGGTGTTCAATGTCTACGAATCGCTGTTGAGCGCGCCGCCATCGAATCGGTCGGTGGTGGTCAGCCTGCTCGACAACCCGAAGATCAACACTACTGGCACGGTGCGCGAAATCACCCCGGCGGTATCGGCGCAAACCGGTACGGTGCAGGTCAAGGTCACCCTCAGCGCATTGCCGGAAGGCATGCAGCTGGGCTCGGTGGTCAGTGCCACGGCCAAGGTGCCGGGCAAGCCTGCGGTCGAGTTGCCTTGGGCAGCGCTGACCAAGAACCTCAACGAGCCGGCCGTGTGGTTGGTGGACGCTGACGGCAAGGCTCAGTTGAAAACAGTCAAGGTTGGCCGCTACCTGACTGGCAAAGTGATCATCAGCGAAGGCCTGAATGGCGGCGAGAAAGTCGTCACTGCCGGCGGCCAGTTGTTGCACCCCGACGTGTTGGTGGAGATCGTCACACCGCCCGCCGAAGGTCCGACTAAAACGCCGGGAGCACAGCCATGAAGCGCGTGTTGCTGCTGTTGTCGGCGGGGCTGTTGCTGGCCGCCTGCTCGAAAAAGGAAGAACCCCCGGAGCCTGTGCGTCCGGTGCTGTCCATCGAAGTGCAATCCTTTGACCAGCAGGACCTCGGGCGTTTTGCCGGGAGCATTCAGGCGCGCTTCGAAAGCAACATCGGTTTCCGTGTGCCGGGACGTATCGCCAGCCGTAATGTCGACGTTGGCAGTGAGGTCAAGAAGGGCGCGTTGCTGGCAACCCTCGACCCGACCGATCAGCAGAACCAGTTACGTGTCGCCGAGGGCGATCAGGCGAAGGTCGAGGCGCAGTTGATCAATGCCCGGGCCAGTGCACGCCGTCAGCAGGAACTGTTCAACAAGGGAGTGGGCGCCCAGGCGCAGCTGGACATTGCCCAGACCGAACTGAAAACCACCCAGGCTTCACTGGATCAGGCCAGGGCGTCGGTCAGTCAGGCCAGGGACCAGCTCAATTACACCGAACTGCGTACTGATCACGCCGCCATCGTGACGGCCTGGAACGCCGAGGCCGGACAGGTGGTGACGGCGGGGCAGCAAGTGGTGACGCTGGCGCGGCCGGACATCAAGGAAGCAGTGATCGATCTGCCGGCGGGCCTCGCCGAGCAACTGCCTGCCGATGTGGTGTTTGAAGTCGCAGCGCAACTTGATCCGAGTATCCACAGCACGGCGATCATCCGCGAGATCGAGCCGCAGGCGCAAAGCGCGACCCGTACTCGCCGCGCGCGACTGACCCTGGCCGAGACCCCGCGGGGCTTTCGTCTCGGCACGGCGATCAGCGTGACCTTGAGCTCGGCCATTGAGCCGCGTATCGAATTGCCGCTGACGGCCTTGCAGGAAGTCGACGGTAAAACCCGTATCTGGGTGGTCGACAAACAGACCCTGACCGTTTCCCCGCGAGACGTCACCCTGCTCAGTCGTGGCGTTGACAGCGTGATCGTCGGGCACGGGGTCAAAAGCGGTGAGCGAGTGGTCAGCGCCGGTGTGAACAGCCTCAAGCCGGGGCAGAAAGTCAAAGTCGACGAGGACAGCCCGCGATGAAAGGGAGCTTCAACTTATCCGAGTGGGCCATCAAGCATCAGTCCTTCGTCTGGTATTTGATGTTCGTCGCCTTGCTGATGGGCGTTTTCTCGTACCTCAATCTGGGGCGCGAAGAAGACCCGTCCTTCACCATCAAAACCATGGTGATCCAGACCCGTTGGCCCGGTGCGACCCAGGAGGAAACCCTCAAGCAGGTCACTGACCGTATCGAGAAAAAACTCGAAGAGCTCGACTCGCTCGACTACGTGAAGAGCTACACCCGGCCCGGCGAATCCACGGTCTACGTCAACTTGCGTGACACCACCAGTGCCAAGGACGTCCCGGAAATCTGGTACCAGGTGCGCAAGAAGATCAACGACATTCGCGGCACCTTCCCCCAGGGCATACAGGGTCCGTCGTTCAACGACGAGTTCGGTGATGTATTCGGCTCGGTGTACGCCTTTACCTCCGACGGCCTGTCGATGCGCGAATTGCGCGATTACGTCGAGCAGGCTCGCGCCGAGATCCGCGACATACCGGGACTGGGCAAGATCGAGATGGTCGGCCAGCAGAATGAAGTGCTCTACCTGAATTTCTCCACCCGCAAACTGGCGGCGCTCGGCATCGACCAGCGTCAAGTGGTGCAGAGTCTGCAAACCCAGAACGCGGTGACCCCGGCCGGGGTGATCGAGGCCGGTCCAGAGCGAATCTCCGTGCGCACGTCCGGGCAGTTCGCCTCGGAAAAAGACCTGGCGGCGGTCAATCTGCGGCTCAATGATCGCTTCTACCGTTTGGCCGATATCGCTGAAATCACCCGTGGCTACGTCGACCCGGCATCACCGCTGTTCCGCTTCAACGGGCAGCCGGCCATCGGCCTGGCGATTGCCATGCAGAAGGGCGGCAACATTCAGGCCTTTGGTAAGGCTCTGCACCAGCGCATAGACGAACTGACAGCCGAGCTGCCGGTGGGCGTCGGTGTACACAACGTGTCGGACCAGGCTTCCGTGGTGGAAGAGGCGGTCGGTGGCTTTACCAGTGCGTTGTTCGAGGCGGTCATCATCGTGCTGGCGGTCAGCTTCATCAGCCTTGGCGTGCGTGCCGGGCTGGTGGTGGCTTGTTCGATTCCGCTGGTGCTGGCGATGGTCTTCGTGTTCATGGAATACAGTGGCATCACCATGCAACGGATTTCCCTCGGTGCGCTGATTATCTCCCTCGGGCTGTTGGTGGACGACGCGATGATCACCGTCGAGATGATGGTCACGCGTCTGGAAATGGGCGAAACCAAGGAACAGGCCGCGACCTTCGCCTACACCTCGACCGCGTTCCCGATGCTGACCGGGACCCTGGTAACCGTCGCCGGCTTCGTGCCGATTGGTCTGAACGCCAGCTCTGCCGGTGAGTACACCTTCAGCTTGTTTGCGGTCCTTGCCGTGGCCATGCTCGTGTCGTGGATCGTCGCGGTGCTGTTCGCCCCAGTGATCGGCGTGCACATCCTCAGCGCCAGCATAAAACCCCATTCCGAGGAGCCTGGGCGTATCGGCAAGGCCTTCAACAGTGGCTTGTTGTGGAGCATGCGCAATCGCTGGTGGGCTATCAGTATTACGGTGCTGTGCTTCCTGCTGGCGGTGTTTTCCATGCGTTTCGTGCAGAACCAGTTCTTCCCGTCGTCGGATCGCCCGGAAATCCTCGTCGATCTCAACCTGCCGCAAAACGCCTCGATGGATGAAACCCGCAGGGCCGTCGACCGTTTCGAAGCGACCCTCAAGGGCGATCCGGACATCGTGCGCTGGAGCAGCTACATCGGCCAGGGCGCGATTCGTTTCTACCTGCCCCTCGATCAGCAATTGCAGAACCCGTACTACGCGCAACTGGTGATCGTCAGCAAGGATTTCAAAACCCGACAGGTGCTGAGCGAGCGCTTGCGCGAACGGCTGCGCAAGGACTTCGTCGGCATTGGCAGCTTCGTGCAAGCCCTGGAAATGGGGCCGCCCGTAGGCCGGCCGATCCAGTACCGGGTCAGCGGCAAAGACATCGATCAGGTGCGCAAGCACGCCATCGACCTGGCCAGCGAACTGGACAAGAGTCCGCACATCGGCGAGATCATTTTCGACTGGAACGAACCAGGCAAAGTCCTGCGCATTGACATCGCCCAGGACAAGGCGCGGCAACTCGGGTTGTCGTCCGCAGACGTGGCGAACCTGATGAACAGCATCGTCAGCGGCTCGGCGGTGACTCAGGTCGACGATGACATCTATTTGATCAACGTGGTTGGACGCGCCGTGGACGCCGAGCGCGGTACGCCGGAAACCCTGCAAAACCTGCAAATCGTCACGCCCGGCGGAACGTCGATCCCTCTACTGGCCTTTGCCACCGTGCGTTATGAACTGGAGCAGCCGCTGGTCTGGCGTCGCGACCGCCAACCGACCGTCACCATCAAGGCGGCGGTGCGCGACGAGATTCAACCGACCGACCTGGTGATGCTGCTCAAACCTGCGATCGAGAAGTTCACTGCCGGGTTGCCGGTGGGCTATAAGGTCGCCACCGGCGGTACGGTCGAAGCAAGCGGCAAGGCCCAAGGGCCGATCGCCAAAGTCGTGCCGCTGATGCTGTTTCTGATGGCGACCTTCCTGATGATCCAGTTGCACAGCGTGCAGAAGCTGTTTCTGGTGGCGAGTGTCGCGCCGCTGGGTTTGATCGGTGTGGCGCTGGCGCTGATTCCGACGGGGACGCCGATGGGCTTTGTAGCGATTCTCGGGATCCTGGCGCTGATCGGCATCATCATCCGCAACTCGGTGATTCTGGTGACTCAGATTGATGAGTTCGAGAGCAACGGATATTCACCGTGGGACGCCGTAGTGCAAGCCACCGAGCACCGGCGCCGACCGATCCTGCTCACCGCCGCATCGGCCTGCCTGGGCATGATCCCGATTGCCCGGGAAGTGTTCTGGGGGCCGATGGCCTACGCGATGATTGGCGGGATCATCGTCGCCACCTTGCTGACGTTGCTGTTCCTGCCGGCGCTGTATGTGGCCTGGTACAAGATCAAGGAACCGAAAAAAACCGCACAGTAACGGCGAGCGCTTCGCGCTCATCGCGAGCAAGCTCGCTCCCACACTGGATCTGTTAACGACGAAGAACCCTGTGGGAGCGAGCTTGCTCGCGAAGGCGTCCGAATTGACTACGCCGCTTTACGCCAGACACTCGCCAACCAAGGCTGCTGATCACGTGGCAGCCCGGCCGGCCGGTAGTAATGCTCCAACTCGACAAACCCCGCCTCTGTCAGCAGTTTCTGCCACGCCGCCAGATCGTGATACGCGCCAAAGCGCTCACCATTCCAGCCTTCACGGTTATCCCCGCGCGGATTCGAACTGAACAACACACCGCCCGGTTTCAACGTCCCGTGCAACTGCTTCAGCACCCGAGGCAGTTCCTGAACAGGAACGTGAAACAGCACTGCATTGGCGAAAATCCCATCGAAGCGTTCGGCCGGCAGATCGAGTTTCAGAAAATCCTGCTGCCAGACCTCGCAACCGCTGTCCTCGCGGGCCATCTGGGCGAACCGTTCCGAACCATCGAGGCCGATGGCGATGTGGCCCATGCGAGTGAAGGTTTGCAGATCGCGGCCCGGGCCACAGCCGAAGTCGAGCACGGTGAACGGCGCGGTACCCTGAATGTGTCGCAACAGCGCGTCGATGTTCTGGCTGACATCGTGATCGCGTGTGCCTTCACGGAAACTCTCGGCCACCTGGTCGTAGTGCCCCAGTGTGGTCGCGGTGATCTGTTTGAGGTCGTCGGGGGTGTGTTTCATGGCGGCTGCGCTGGTAAAGGGTGAGTTCGCCGAATATACGCCATGACGAGGGCGGCGGCTTCGCCGCCAATCGCGAGCAAGCTCGCTCCCACACTGGATAGTGTCGATCCCTACAATTTTGTATTCACCGAGGATCAAATGTGGGAGCGAGCTTGCTCCGGGCGGCGTTCCGACGATAGCAATTTTATTGGCGCCGCATCACTTCAGGCAGACTCAGCGCTTATTCAAAACACCCGCCAATCGATCCCCACCCAACTGAATCACCGCCACCAGAATCACCAGCAACACAATCACCGTCAGCATGATCTGGCTATCAAACCGCTGATAGCCGTAGCGGTACGCGATATCGCCCAAGCCACCGGCACCAATCGCCCCGGCCATGGCCGACGAGTTGATCATCGTCACCAACGTGATGGTGAAACCACCGACGATTCCCGGCAGCGCCTCGGGCAACAACACGTGCCAGACGATGTGCCAGCGTCGGCAACCCATGGCCTGGGCGGCTTCGATCAGGCCGTGGTCGACCTCGCGCAGGCTGACCTCGGCGATACGGGCAAAGAATGGTGTGGCGGCGATGGTCAGCGGCACCACTGCAGCCCAGACGCCATAGGTGGTGCCGACGATCAAGCGGGTGAACGGGATCAGCGCGACCATCAGAATCAGAAACGGAATCGAGCGGAACAGGTTGACGAAGGCCCCCAGCGCACGGTTCAGCGCCGGTGCTTGGTAGATACCGCCCTTGGAACTGGTGACCAGAATCACCGCCAGCGGAATACCCGCCAACAGCGCGATCAGCGATGACACGCCGACCATCAGTAAGGTGTCGATAACGCCCTGCAGCAATCGATCAAACCACATAACCGAGCACCTCCACGTGTTGCGCCCAGTGACTGGCGCGCTGGCGCATTTCTTCGGCACCCAAGGACGAGCCGGTCACTGCCAACAACAATTGCCCGAGGGCGTGACCCTGAATCCGTTCGACGCCGCCTTGCAGCAAGCGCACTCGCCCGCCGAGCATACTGAACAGCGCCGCCAGGTCCGGTTCATCATGGCTGCTGCCGGTGAACTGCAAGCGCAGCACTACCGCGGATTCCGCCGAGTGTGGTTGGGCCTGCAAACGGCTTTGCAGTTCTTCCGGCAAGCCATGTTGCAGAGGCGCCAGCAGGGTTTTGCTGACCTCGTGCTGCGGATTGCCAAACACTTCCCAGACCGGCCCTTGCTCAACAACTCGTCCATGTTCGAGTACCACCACCCGATCACAGATATCGCGGATCACCGCCATTTCGTGGGTGATCAGAATGATCGTCAGCCCCAGACGCTGATTGATCTCGCGCAGCAGGCCGAGGATCGACTGCGTGGTCTCCGGGTCGAGGGCCGAGGTGGCTTCGTCGCAGAGCAGAATAGCCGGGTCGTGCACCAGCGCCCGGGCGATGCCGACGCGCTGTTTTTGCCCACCCGAGAGCTGCGCCGGGTAGGCCTTGTGTTTGCCTTGCAGGCCGACCAGTTCCAGCAGTTCACGGACCTTTTTTTCACGCTCGGCTTTCGGCACGCCAGCGACCTTGAGCGGCAGTTCGACGTTCTGCCACACGGTTTTGGCCGACATCAGGTTGAAGTGCTGAAAGATCATGCCGATCCGCCGACGCAGGGCCACCAGACGGTCCTCATCGAACTCGCCGATGTCTACCTGATCAATCAGCACTCGCCCCGTGCTCGGTTGTTCGAGGCGGTTGATGGTGCGGATCAGCGATGATTTGCCGGCACCGCTGCGGCCGATGATGCCGAACACTTCACCGCGCTGGATCGCCAGGTCAATGCCCTGCAGCGCATCGACAGGGCCTTGTTGGCCGTTGTAGGTTTTGCCGAGGCCGATAAACCGTACGTGGGCGCGATTGAGCTCTGGATGCAGTTCAGTCTGTTGAGCGCTGCGAGACGGCGCAATTTCCAGTCGAAGTTGGGCGTTGGCGGCATTCATGGTCAGCCTTCCCAGCCAGCTTGATAGAGCTTGCCGTGGGCTTTATCCAAAGCGGCGCGAACCACCGGCGAATGCTGGTAGATGTCGACGAATTTGATCAGGCGCGGGTCAGTTTTGCTTTTCGGCTGGATCACGAACTGAATCACGTATTCCTTGTGATCGAGGCCGTCGAACAGCAGCGCCGAGCCGGCATCGAAGGTCTTGGCCAGACGAATGTAGGCCGGGTAGCCCTGCACCAGGTCGGCGTCCTCATAAGCGCGCACCAGTTGCACGGCTTCGACCTGAAGGATTTTCAGTTTTTTCGGATTGGCGACGATGTCGTCTTCGGTGGCCTTGTAGCCCACACCCGGTTTGAGGCTGATCAACCCGGCCTTGGCCAGCAGTTGCAGCCCACGACCGCTGTTGATTGGATCGTTGGCGATAGCGACGCTGGCACCGATGGGAAGCTCGTCGAAGCTTTTGTATTTCTTCGAGTACAGGCCGACGTTGTTGATGATGCCCGGTGCGAACGGCACCAGATCAAAACCGGCGGCGGCCTTGGCGTTTTCGAGGAACGGGATGTGCTGGAAATAGTTCACGTCGATGTCGCCCGAGGCCAGGCTGACGTTCGGCGCGATCCAGTCGCTGAACTCCACCAGTTCGACCTTCAGGCCTTGTTTACCGGCTTCTTCGACCGCCGCTTCCAATGGAATGGCGAAGGCGGCGGTGGTGCCGATTTTCAAGGGCGCGTCGGTGGCGAAAGTCATGGAACTGAAGAGGCCGAAGGCCAGGGCCAGTGCTTTGACTGGGTGATTGAAGCGTTTTTTGGTCATGGTGGTTATTCCAGTCAGTGCGTGAAAGGTGCGTTGCTTAGGCGGGCCTCATCGCGAGCAAGCTCGCTCCCACAGTGGATCTCTGGTGTTCACAAAACCCATGTGGGAGCGAGCCTGCTCGCGATGCTTTTAGCGTCGGAACGCCGAGCCGGTGTGTTGCTCGGGCAGATGCGCCTCACCGTGAAACAGCTTTTCGCGCAAGGTGCCCTCGTCATAAGCAGTCTTGTACGAGCCGCGTCGTTGCAACTCGGGAATCACCAAGTCGATGAAATCGACATAGCTTTCCGGGGTGACGATGCGGGTCAGGTTGAAGCCGTCCAGGCCGGCTTCAGCGATCCAGGATTCCAGTTCATCGGCGACCTGTTCAGGCGAGCCGACCACGGTGATGTAGCGGCCGCCCAAGGCGTGTTGCTCAAGCAACTTGCGTCGGGTCCAGTCGTTGTTTTGCAGGTTCTTGGTGGCGGACTGGATGGCGTTGCTTTTCACGTACTGGATCGGCTCGTCGAGTTCGTACTCGGAAAAGTCGATCCCGGTCGACGCGGAAAAATGCGCCACCCCGGCCTCGGCACTGGCATAGCTCAGGTACTCGGCGTGCTTGGCCCAGGCCAGCGCCTCGGTTGCACCGACGATCACGTTCAGCCCCATGAACACCTTGATGTCCTCGGGGTTACGCCCGGCAGCGGCGGCGCTGGCGCGGACCTTGTCCACCTGGACCTTGGTCGAGACCTTGTTCTGGCCGCTGATGAACACGCACTCGGCGTGTTGCCCGGCGAACACCAGGCCGCGATCTGAACTGCCGGCCTGAAACAGCACCGGCGTGCGCTGTGGTGAAGGCTCGCAGAGGTGATAACCCTCGACCTGATAGAACTCGCCGTGGTGTTCGACCTTGTGGACTTTCGCAGGTGTCGCGTAGATCCGCTGCTCGCGGTCGTTGATCACCGCGTCGTTTTCCCAACTGCCTTCCCAGAGTTTGTACAGCACCTGGAGGTACTCATCGGCCTGGTCGTAACGTCGGTCGTGCTCGACTTGTTCGCGCAGGCCCATGGCCTTGGCGGCGCTGTCGAGGTAACCGGTGACGATGTTCCAGCCGACCCGGCCACGGCTCAGGTGATCGAGGGTCGACATGCGACGGGCGAACAGGTAGGGCGGCTCATACGTCAGGTTGGCGGTCAGGCCGAAGCCGAGGTTTCTGGTCACGGCCGCCATGGCCGATACCAGCAGCAACGGGTCGTTGACCGGCAACTGGATCGACTCCTTGAGCGTTACATCGACCGAGTGTTGGTACACGTCGTAAACCCCGACGATGTCGGCGATGAACAGCCCGTCGAACAGCCCGCGCTCCAGCAACTGCGCGAGCTCGGTCCAGTACTCGACCGTCTTGTACTGGGTCGAGTTGTCCCGTGGATGAGTCCACAGGCCGTGGTTGATGTGCCCGATGCAGTTCATGTTGAAGGCATTGAGCAGGATCTTTTTTTTCTTTGTCGGAGGCGAGGGCATCAAATAGTCCCCCGCAACGGCGGGTTTTCATTGTTGAGGTAGTAGTTGCCAATCGCGTGGTACTTCCAGCGCACCGGATCGTGCAGGGTGTGTACGCGGGCGTTGCGCCAGTGCCGGTCCAGGCCGTGCTCGGCCAGGGTGGCCTGGCTGCCGGAGAGTTCGAACAGTGTGCTGCCGGCCGCCAGGGATATTTCGGTGCTGATGGCGCGCACTTCGGCCACGGCAATCGAGGCCGCCGCGATGGTTTCGGCATTGGTGTCGGCCTGGGCGCGGTCGAGAAATTCTCCTGCGCGTTCCAGCAGTGCTTCCGTCGCGTGCAGGCGAATGCTCAGGTGGCCGAAGCTTTTGATTGTCAGCGGGTCTTCGGTGGCTTTGTCGTTACCGGAATCGATCCACGGACGGGTTTTGCTCCGCACAAAATGCAGCGCGTCTTCGTAGGCGGCGCGAGCGATGCCGGTGTCGATGGCCGCATGGAGAATCTGTGCCAGAGGGCCGACCGGTGTCGGACGTTCGAAGGCGCTTTGAAAGGGGATCACGTCATCAGCCGAAACGTAGACATCTTCAAACACTACCGAACCGCTGCCGGTGGTGCGCTGGCCAAAGCCGCTCCAGTCGTCGATAACCGTAAGGCCCTGGCTGTCGCGCGGGACGAAGGCCAGTTGCTGGACGCCGTGTTCATCGACCACCGTAGTCGGAATCCGTTGCGCGTAGATCGCCCCGGTGGAGTAGAACTTGCGGCCGTTGATGCGAAAACCGTCGCCATCTCTCGTCAGGCTGGTGACCCGGTCGTGAGCGGTTTTGGTCCCGAGTTCCGCCAGCGCATTGCCGAAGCGCTGACCGGCGAGGACTTCGGCGTACAGGCGCTTTTGCTGCTCGGGCGTACCGTTCACCCGCAGCACTTCGAGGGCATAAAAGTGGTTCTGCGGAATTTGCCCCAGCGAACCGTCGGCCTGGGCGATCAGCGCGATGACCTTGGCCAGGGTGACGTTGGAAACCCCCGCACCGCCGAATTCCCTGGGCACGCTGATGCCCCACAAGCCTGAGCGTGAAAAGACTTCCAGTTCGGGGTAGGGCAGGCGTCGTTCACGGTCGCGCAGGGCGCTGTCGCGTTTGAAGTCTTCGGCCAGATCGCTGGCGACGACGAGGGCTTGTTCATCGCTGGTGATGACCGCGACGGGGTGAGAAAGAGTCATGTGTTTCTCCAGAGATCTGGTCAAAAGTGTTCTGGTCGTTCAGATCCAGGAATGCCGTGCAGGCAAGGTGCCGTTCAGGTGATAAGTGCCCACGGCGTGGTACTTCCAGCGCACCGGATCGTGAAGGGTGTGCACGCGTGCGTTGCGCCAGTGGCGATCGAGGTTGAACTCGGCGAGGGTGGCGCGGCTGCCGGCCAGCTCGAAGAGTTTTTCGCTGGCCAGCAGCGAGATCTCGGTGGTCAGCACCTTGGCTTCGGCGACTGCAATCGAAGCGCGGGCGGCGGATTCGGCGGTGACCGGCGCGGCGCTGACTTGATCGAGCACTTTCCCGGCTTTGCGCAGCAGCGCTTCGGCGGCGTGCAGTTCGATTTTCAGTTTACCGATATCGGCAATCACGTAGAGGTCATCGCTGGCGCGTTCGACCTTGGCATCGATCCACGGCCGAGCCCGTTCGCGAACGAAGCTGATGGCGTCGTCGATGGCGCCGCGTGCAATACCG
Source organism: Pseudomonas sp. GW822-FHT06B12 (assembly GCF_058799675.1). Taxonomy (NCBI): domain Bacteria; kingdom Pseudomonadati; phylum Pseudomonadota; class Gammaproteobacteria; order Pseudomonadales; family Pseudomonadaceae; genus Pseudomonas; species Pseudomonas sp. GW822-FHT06B12. Next base: position 567,168 of record NZ_JBXALR010000002.1, on the reverse strand, counting down.
GCGTCGATGGCGGCTTGAATCAGCTGTGACACGGCGCCCTGGATGTTCGGGCTGTCGTTGATCCGCCAGTTGTCCACCACCAGATCAGCATCGACCCGTACGTTGTTCAGCAGCACGGTGCCGCTGGCCGTGGTGCGCTGGCCGAAACCCGACCAGTCGTCGACGATGCGCAGCCCAGGGGTGCCGCGACGGACGAAGGCGATGACTTGTTTGCCGTCGTCATTGAGTGCCTTGACCGCGACCCAGTGAGCGAACAGTGCGCCCGTGGAGTAGAACTTCTGGCCGCTGATGACGTAACCATCACCGTCGGCGGTGATTCGGGCTTTGAGTTCCAGGGTGTTTTTGGTGCCGCGTTCAGGCCCCGCATTGCCGATTCGCCAGCCGTCTAGCACGCTCTGAAACAGCTGCTTTTTCTGCCGCTCGTTGGCGGTGTGCTGGAGCAGATTGAGAATCCCGAAGTGGTTCTGCGGGATTTGTCCCAGTGCCGGGTCTGCCGCGGAAATGATCGCGAAGACTTCGGCGAGGGTGACGAATGAAACGTCGGGGCCGCCGAACGCCTTGCCAATGGCAATACTGCCCAGGCCACTGCGAGTGAATTGTTCGATTTCCGCCCAGGGCAACTTGCGCTGTTGATCGCGTCGCGCAGCTTGCAGGCGGGCGACCTGAGCGAGTTCGTGTGCTGCTTCGAGGGCTTGCGCGTCGTCGCGCAAAACCTGCGCGGGCAACAACAGCGGGGGAATGTCCAGATCACTCTGAACGTTTGCATCTGCCAGATTAGACATCAGCGCCGCTCCCTGGCTGCACGCAATGCCCTGGCGATTTGCACCGGGGTGATTTTGTTCCTGACCATACCTACCTCACATCTCATGGATAAGCCGCATCGTGCGGCGAAATCAAAATCAAGAATGTCCGGTGGTCCGGTGCATATACCCTAAGCGCGTATAAAAAATTAATAAACTAACTTTTAGGAATATGCATAGAAGGGTGTCGAGATCGTCAAGATCGCAGGCTTCGCCAGCTCCTACAGGTCAACGTCGATTGGCGTTGGAGCTGGCGAAGCCTGCGATCTCTTGTCTTAACGACGACGTTCTTCGGCAGTGCAAAGCACTTCCTTCGACAGCACTTTCAGGTAGGGATTGGTGCAACCGACTTTCAAGGTGCGCGCCGGCGCCCAGCGGGAGTTGTTACCTACGCGATCAAGAATGCAGTAGGTGACTTCCAGTCGATGGTCTTCACCTGCCTCAAGAATCACCGCCGGCGGCACCCAGACGTTGATCGATTGGCCGACTTCGCTCGGTTTGATCTTGGGCAGGTCCATGCGCACATCGCCCCAGCGCAGGGTGATTTCATCGTCAGCTGCCATGTTCAGGTAGGGCTCGATGGTCAACGGCACACCGCGTTTGATCTGGTTCGGGTTGACCCCGTGCCGACGGATCATCTCGGGAATACCCAAGGGCTCCAGGCTCTGGTTTTCATCCGCGCACAGGGTGTGGGGCTGACCGCCCGGGCAGTCGAGTTTGACCTGAACCCGTTTCGCCGCGGACAGCGCCGGGCCCTGCCCGACTTGCATGAGCCGGTAGTGGATGCGCGAGCTGCCATTGCGGATAAAACTCTCCGGCACCCGCAGGCTGAGTGGCTGCCCGACATCCGTGGTGTTGAGCACCCTGGAGGCCACATAGCAGTTGTCCCAGAACAGTTCGATCAGATCACCTTCGTCCATGCCGACGTAGGGCGGTATCTCGATCAACAGGTGAGCAGCGGAAGTGATGTTGATGGCAGATCTGACCGATTGCGCAAGGCCAGGCGCCGCCAATTCAACTTTGTTCGACAGACAGGTCATGAGTGTTCTCCTTGAAACATCGCAGCGAAATCCATTTCGGAAGTGTCGAAGGCGTAGTGTAGTAGCAGTTCAGGTTGTTCAATGTTTGGTGATGAATTTTTAAATAGGTTCAGGTGCTGTGAAGTACCGGTAGGTGCCTAGATAAGTGAGGGGGCGATAGGGTGTCAATAGACGCAAGTTGAGAACTTGGGAATACCAGGTTATTCAGATATTTCCTACTCGCAATAATAGATTGGTGGACATGCTGTCCCGCTTTTTCTTAGATGTTGTCGATTTGTGAACCCGTGTTTCCGGTGCTTCAAGGCTTTGGGTCGAACTGAGTGTGCTTGAAGCTACGCGATAGGAGCTTGTTGCAGGAGGTATCTATATATCGCTTTTAACAGAAAGGATTAAGTAACTATAAAAGTCGGATAGAGGCGGGGGAATGTCGGTTAAGTAGTGCGGTAAGTGTCACTTCCGTCCGTGGAAGTTGACAGCGGTTAATGCGCTTCTGGTGGGGCGTAGAACCTTCAGGAGTTGAGAAACTTACTGAGGAATTGCCGGGTTCGTTCTTCTTTTGGATGGGCGAACAACTCTTTCGCTTCACCCTGTTCGACAATGACGCCCTTGTCGAAAAACACTACCCGGTTCGCCACATCACGGGCGAAGCCCATTTCGTGGGTGACGATGACCATGGTGCGCTTTTCTTCGGCCAGACCGCGAATGGTCGCCAACACTTCGCCAACCAGTTCCGGATCGAGGGCCGAGGTTGGCTCATCGAAGAGAATCACTTCCGGCTCCATGGCCAGCGCCCGGGCGATCGCCACACGCTGTTGCTGCCCACCGGAAAGCCTGCGCGGGTAAGCGTCTTCCTTGCCCGCCAGACCGACTTTGGCCAGCAGTTTTCGACCCAGCGCCAGTGCTTGATCCCTTGGGATTTTCTTCACCACCAAAGGGCCTTCGATGACGTTTTCGAGTGCCGTGCGATGGGGGAACAGGTTGAAGTTCTGAAACACGAAACCGACGTGCTGGCGCAAACGGCGCACCAGGCTCTGCTGCTGGTTCAACGGGCGGCTGCCATCGATTTCGATGTCGCCGACCTTGATCCGGCCGCTGGTGGGTTCTTCGAGAAAGTTCAGGCAACGCAGGAAGGTGGTCTTGCCCGAGCCGCTGGGGCCGATGATTGCCACCACCTCGCCTTCTTCAACTTTGAGATCGATGCCATTGAGCACCACTTGACCCTTGAACTGCTTTGTCAGTTTTTCCACGACAATCATGGGGTCAGGACTCCTGGTCGTGCCGATTGACCCGCTCTTCCAACTGGTTTTGCAGGTGCGAAAGCACCGTTGCAAGCACCCAGTAGATCAGTGCGGCGGCAAGATACATGGTGAAAATTTCGAAGGTACGGGCGGTGATCAGCTGTGCCTGACGGAACAGTTCCGGCACCTGAATGGTCGCCGCCAGCGCGGTGTCCTTGACCAGCGAAATGAAGCTGTTGCCCAGTGGCGGCAGCGCCGTGCGCGCAGCTTGCGGCAGGATGGCCCGGCGCAGGGTCTGCGCACGGGTCATGCCGATACTGGCAGCGGCTTCCCACTGGCCGCGCTCAATGGAGCTGATCGCGGCACGGAGGATTTCACAGGCGTAGGCGGCCATGTTCAGCGAGAAGCCGATCAAGGCTGCCGGCAGCGGATCAAGTTCGATGCCCAATTGCGGCAAGCCGTAATAGATCACGAACAGTTGCACCAACAACGGCGTGCCGCGAAAGAACGACACGTAGACGCGGGCAATCCAGCTCACCAGCTTGAAGCGCGAAAGGCGCATCAGCGCCAGGCCGAAACCCATCACCAGGCCGAAGAACATCCCGCCCAGGCTGAGGATCACTGTGTAGTACGCGCCCTTGAGCAGAAAGGGCGCGGAATCCAGTGCGAGTTGGAAAGCTTCTTCCATTATTGAGTGACGTCAGCGCTGAAGTATTTTTCCGAAAGCTTTTTCAGCGTACCGTCGGCACGCAGCTTGTCGATGGCCTTGTTCACTGCAGCCAGCAGTTCAGGCTCGCCTTTGCGCAGGGCAATGCCGGCTTCCTGACGGGAGAACGCTTCGCCGGCGGCGGCAGTATCCTTGGCCTTTTTGGCGTATTCCAGCGCGGCGAGGCGGTCGATCAGAATGGCGTCGATACGGCCGACACGCAGGTCCTGGAACTTGGTCGGATCATCGTCATAGGTCTTGATGATGGCTTTTGGAACGTTGTCCTTGACCCATTGCTCGTAATTGGTGCCCAGGCCTACGCCGACTTTCTTGCCGGCCAGGTCGGCGGCGGTCTTGATAGTGTCTTTGTTCTTGGTCAGGGTCAGTGCCTGAATCCCGGAAACGGTATACGGCTCTGAGAAATCGTACTTTTTCTTGCGCTCTTCCGAGATGGTCACCTGGTTGATCACTGCGTCCAGACGCTTGGATTCCAGCGCCGCGAGAATGCCGTCCCATTTGGTCGGTTGCAGTTTGACCTTCACGCCCAGCTCTTTGGCCAGGGCTTCGGAGAACTCCACTTCGAAGCCGGTCAGTTTGCCGTCGGCATCGACGAAACTGAACGGTGGATAAGTGCCTTCCAGACCGACGTTGATCACGCCGGCCTCCTTGATTTTTTGCAGCTGCTCACCGGCCACCGCTTGCCCCAACAGGCCAGCACCGAGTACCAGGCCCAGCGAGCCCACCAGCAGATTTCGACGGAATGCGGAAAAATTCATGACAAGCCCCTGTGTTTTTTTATGAAGACGTTTTTTGGAGAAGCAGGCAAAACCGGGAATTGAACGGCTGCAACATCGTGCCCTAAAAGCAGCGTATGCGTCTCGCGGCAATTGCGCCTGCGGCGGGACTATATGACGAGGCTTTTAGATGTGAAAATAATATAAATTCAGCTTATTATTCTTTATTGGAATATAAATGCTTCATGTAATTTGATCGTTCCCACGCTCCCGCGTGGGAATGCCTCTTGGGACGCTCCGCGTCCAGTGACGCGGAGCGTCACGGGCTGCATTCCCACGCAGAGCGTGGGAACGATCTGTCAGAGTGAGTCTTTATAGGCAAACAACGCCGGTGCACCGCCGGTGTGCAGGAAGATGATCGGGCCGTCGTTGAAGCGCTGTCGGCCGATACCATCGAGCAAACCGGCCATGGCCTTGCCAGTGTAGACCGGGTCGAGCAACAGCCCTTCCTGGCTGGCCAGCAACTTGACTGCCGCCAGGGTGCCGGCATTTGGCTCACCGTAACGCGGGGCGAAATACTCGTCCCACAATTCAACCTTGAAACTCGCGGCCAGCGAGACGCCCAGCAGTTCCGCGGTGCGCTCCGCCAGACCCTGGACCTTCGGTCGTTGGTCTTCGTCGCTGCGCGAAACGGTGACACCGATCACCGGCAAGTTCGGCAGTACTTCGCTCAGCGCCAACGCCAGACCGCTGTGAGTCCCGGCGCTGCCCGAAGCCAACACCACCGCGGCGAACTCCAGTCCGCTGTCTTCGATCTGCCCGGCCAGCTCCAGCCCCGCACGTACATAACCCAACGCGCCCAAGGCATTGGAGCCGCCAATCGGTACCAGATAAGGTTTTTTGCCGTTACTGCGCAGACGCTCGGCCAGTGCCTGCAACTGTAGGTCGGCGTTATCGAGGTTCTCTACCAGCTCGACCTTGGCATCGAACAAGTCCAGCAGCAGGCGATTGCCGTTGCCCAGGTAATTGCTGTCATCAGTGCCGATCGGGTTCTCCAGCAGGGCAATGCAACCCAGGCCCAGTTTGGCGGCCAGGGCTGCTGTCTGGCGCACGTGGTTGGACTGGATTGCACCTGCGGTGATCAGCGTGTCGGCGCCTTGCGCAAGCGCGTCGGCGGCGAGGTATTCGAGTTTGCGCAGCTTGTTGCCGCCCATGGCCAACGGTGTCAGGTCGTCACGTTTGACGTAGACATCGCGCTCTAGCCAGGCTGACAAGCGTTCGAGCTTTTCCAAAGGGGTGGCGTTGGCCAGAAGGTCCAGACGACTGAAGCGAGCAAGCTGTTGTTTGATCATGGGGCCGCACGGGTCGAAGAATGTCACTGGACTATAGGCAGGCCGATTTACTCGGGCAACCATCAACATCGCTTATGTCAAAAAGTGCTTATAACAGCACAATTAGTTCTTAATTCCGCTTTGGGCGCATACCGTAAAGTGAACGCCGTTCAGGCGGCCAGAACGTCCGGCCGCAGCACGTGAGGAGTGTTACCGTGAGCCAGCGTTCCAGCCATTGGCAATTACAGACCATCGTCAGCCAACTGCGCACCGCCCGCGACCAGTGGCGTGCACAGAACGGTCGTATCAGCGGCGAGCAGGGCGGGCGCGAGCTGCCGTCGCGCGCGGCGATGGCCGATATTCTCGAAGCGCTCTGTGGTGCGTTGTTCCCGATGCGCCTGGGCCCGGTGGATCTGCGCGAGGAGAGTGAAGACTTCTACGTCGGGCATACGCTGGATGTGGCGCTGAATGCGTTGCTGACTCAGGCGCGTCTGGAACTGCGCTATGTCGCGCGGCAGAGCGCCCAGGTCGATACCGAGGTCGAGGCGCGGGCGATCAGCCTGATCCAGGATTTCGCCCTGGCCTTGCCGGGCCTGCGCAGCCTGCTGGATTCCGATGTGCTGGCGGCGTATCACGGCGATCCGGCAGCCCGTAGCGTCGATGAAGTGCTGCTGTGCTATCCGGGAATTCTGGCGGTGATTCACCATCGTCTGGCCCACCATTTGTACCGCGCCGGGCTGCCATTGTTGGCACGGATCAGTGCGGAAATCGCCCACTCGGCGACCGGTATCGACATTCACCCGGGCGCGCAGATCGGCCGTAGCTTCTTCATCGACCACGGGACAGGCGTGGTCATCGGCGAGACCGCGATCATCGGCGAGCGGGTGCGCATCTACCAGGCCGTGACCCTCGGCGCCAAACGCTTCCCGGCCGATGAAGACGGCCAGTTGCAGAAGGGCCATCCGCGCCATCCGATCGTTGAAGACGATGTGGTGATTTATGCCGGCGCGACCATTCTGGGACGGATCACCATCGGCAAGGGTTCGACCATCGGTGGCAACGTCTGGCTGACCCGCAGCGTGCCGGCCGGCTGCAACCTGACCCAGGCCAATCTGCAGCATGATGACGGAACGCAGAAGTAAGCCCGAGCCTTTCACTGCCTGACCGGCCGTCATCGCGAGCAAGCTCGCTCCCACAGTGGTTCATGTCGTTCACAACGTTGTGGGCTGACAAAGATTCAATGTGGGAGCGAGCTTGCTCGCGATTGATTTCAAGCCGGATCGAGATAATGGCATTCAGCCAATTTCCCACTGAACGAATTCCCCATACCCCGCGTCATACCTACCCCTGAGCCAACGTACGAAACGTTCCACCGAGCCTTGCGATTAGTCCTCACAGCCCATCCATGTTTAACTTGAACGTTCATTCAAGTTAAACCGGTGGTTCGCTGCCCGCTCACAACAGGAGGCTAGCCTTTGCTGAGTCCGTTTTTTACAGCCACGTTTTACCCCCCCGAGGTGCACGCTTCATGAGTGCATCATTCACCCCACCAAGCGGCCAGATCCGCATGAATCCGCCGGTGTTCTATTTCGCGGCGACCTTCATTTTACTGTTCGGCCTGGTGGTCATCGCCTTCCCGCAACAGTCCGGCGCCTGGCTGCTGGCGGCGCAAAACTGGGCGGCCAATACGGTCGGCTGGTACTACATGTTGGCGATGACCCTGTATCTGGTCTTCGTGGTGGTCACCGCCTTGTCTGGCTACGGCAAGATCAAGCTCGGTGCCGACCACGATGAGCCCGAATTCAGTTATCTGTCCTGGGCCGGCATGCTGTTCGCCGCGGGGATCAGCATCACGCTGTTTTTCTTCTGTGTGTCCGAACCCCTGACTCACCTGTTGCAACCGCCTCAGGGCGAGGCCGGCACAGCCGATGCGGCACGTCAGGCGATGCAGATATTGTTTCTGCATTGGGGCCTGCATGGTTGGGGTGTGTTCGCTTTTGTCGGCATGGCGCTGGCCTACTTCGCCTACCGGCATAACCTGCCGCTGGCCCTGCGCTCGGCGCTTTATCCGCTGATCGGCAAACGCATCAACGGCCCGATCGGTTACGCGGTGGATGGCTTCGGTATCATCGCCACGGTGTTCGGTCTGGGCGCCGACATGGGCTTCGGCGTGTTGCACCTCAACGCGGGCCTCGACTACTTGTTCGGCATCGCCCATACCCAGTGGATTCAGGTCGGCCTGATCACGCTGATGATGGGCGCGGCGATCATCGTTGCCGTCGCCGGCGTCGATAAAGGCGTGCGGGTGATGTCCGACATCAACATGCTGCTGGCCTGTGCACTGTTGCTGTTTGTGCTGTTCGCCGGCCCTACCCAGCACCTGCTCAATACCCTGATCCAGAACCTTGGCGATTACCTCGGCGCCTTGCCGATGAAGAGTTTCGACCTTTACGCCTACGACAAACCCAGCGACTGGCTGGGCGGTTGGACAGTGTTCTATTGGGCGTGGTGGATCGCATGGTCGCCGTTCGTGGGCCTGTTCATCGCGCGGATTTCCCGTGGCCGGACCATCCGCGAATTCGTCTTCGGCGTGCTGTTGATTCCGCTCGGTTTCACCCTGGCGTGGATGTCGATCTTCGGTAACAGCGCCATCGACCAGGTACTCAACCACGGCATGAGTGCCCTTGGCCTGTCGGCCATCGACAACCCGTCGATGACCCTCTACCTGCTGCTGGAAACCTACCCCTGGAGCAAGACGGTGATCGCCGTCACGGTGTTCATCAGCTTCGTGTTCTTCGTCACCTCGGCTGACTCCGGCACCGTGGTGCTTTCGACGCTGTCGGCCAAGGGCGGCAGCGCCGATGAAGACGGGCCGAAATGGCTGCGGGTGTTCTGGGGCGCGATGACGGCACTGGTGACCAGTGCGCTGTTGTTCGCCGGCAGCATTGATTCATTGAAGTCAGCGGTGGTGCTGACGTCGTTGCCGTTCTCGCTGATTTTGTTGCTGATGATGTGGGGTCTGCACAAGGCGTTCTACCTCGAGTCGCAGAAGCAGATCGCTCAGTTGCATTCGTTGGCGCCGGTCTCGGCATCACGACGTGGCAAGGGTGGCTGGCGTCAGCGCTTGAGCCAGGCCGTGCACTTTCCGTCGCGCGACGAGGTCTACCGTTTCCTCGACACGACGGTGCGTCCGGCGATTGAAGAAGTGACGGCGGTGTTCGCTGAAAAGGGCTTGAACGTGGTCACCCAACCGGACCCGGCCAACGACAGCGTCAGTCTGGAAATCGGTCACGGCGATCAGCATCCGTTCATTTATCAGGCGCAAATGCGCGGTTACTTCACACCGTCTTTCGCCCGTGGCGGGATGGGCTCCAAAGAGCTCAACAACCGTCGCTACTACCGGGCTGAAGTGCACCTGAGCGAAGGCAGTCAGGACTACGATCTGGTGGGCTACACCAAGGAGCAAATCATCAACGACATCCTCGATCAGTACGAGCGGCACATGCAGTTCCTGCATCTGGTGCGCTGACCGAGGCCGGTGGCGCTCAAGCGTTGTTCAGGGCCATGAACAGCACTAGAGCGGCCACCGGCACACCGAAGACCATGAAGCCCACCATCAATTCGGAGGTCAGCGGTTGCCCGGCGGTGATCATGCCGACGGCGCCGTTGATCACCGTCAGCGCCAGCCACAGGACTACAAAGCTGTAGGTCAGGGTCTGACGACTGAAGCCGAGCTTCTCACCGATGAACAGCATCAGCGCCAACAGGACCAGGCCGAAGGTGATGATGATTGTGGTGTGCATGGTGCGCTCCGCCCTTGAAATGTCTGTTGCCCGATCAGTCGCCATCGCGAGCAGGCTCGCTCCCACAGGGTTTTGTGTTGAACACAGATCCTGTGGGAGCGAGCTTGCTCGCGATGGGTTCACCCCAGTGTCAGTCCGAGCAAGTATTCATCAACTTTCTTCCTGTAGAGCATAGTCAAACCAACCCGCCATTCACTCGCAAAATCTGCCCGTTGACCCAACCCGAATCCGGGCCCGCCAGGAAGGAAATGACCTTGGCGATGTCTTCTGGCTGACCGAGGCGTTCCAGCGGCGGCATCTTGGCGAAGGTCTGGATCTGCTCTTCGCTTTTGCCATGCAGGAACAGTTCAGTGGCGACCGGCCCCGGGGCCACCGCGTTGACCGTGATGTTGCGGCCGCGCAGTTCCTTGGCGAACACCTGGGTAAGGGATTCCACCGCCGCTTTGCTGGCGATGTACACCGCGTAACCGGGCAGATTAGCCGCTGGTCTGGCAATAAAAGCCGTTTCGTTCTGATGGACTAATATTTATCAGAGTGTGTATGGTGTGTATTGAAATCACCTTTTGCCGCGTACAGTGCGTCGCGGATGCTGTCGAAAAAGGGTGAAGGTGATGCGTAGTCGGGAAATGATCAGGATGATCGAAGAGGACGGCTGGTATTTGGTGGCGGTCAAAGGTAGCCACCATCAATACAAACATTCGCGCAAATCAGGGAGGGTAACCATCAAGCATCCTGACGCGGATCTCCCCAAAGGAACAATCAACAGTATTTTGAAACAGGCGGGCCTGAAGTGAGCCCGAGAAACAGCTATCAGATCCCCGATGAGGGCAGATTGAACAGGTTCCGGTCGCACGTTCTACCGGATTTACAGGAAGGGCCCATCCCCATGAAATTCCCAGTCGTTCTGCATAAGGATGCCGATTCAGAGTACGGAGTAATTATCCCCGACGTTGCGGGTTGTTTCTCTGCAGGTGGAACGGTGGCGCAGGCGCTCGAAAACGTTAAAGAGGCGCTGTCGTTACATTACGAGGGACTGGTCGCCGATGGCGATCCGCTGCCGCAGGTGCGCGAGATCGACGAGCACCTCGAGAACCCTGATTACGCGGGTGGTGTTTGGGCAGTGGTCGAGTTTGACGTGACGCCGTATTTCGGCAAGTCGGTGCGCTTCAATGCGACACTGCCAGAGCAGTTACTGGAGCGCATTGATCAGACAGTCAGACGCGATCAACGGTACAACTCAAGATCCGGCTTTCTGGCAGCAGCGGCCCTGCGCGAACTGTCGGCCTAAGGGCCAAAATCAAAAATGATGTGAAACGTTTCAGCATTTAGTCGAACACCCCGTTTTGGATGCGTTGCCTGAGCGTATGCTGGGCAACGCTGACGACTTCGTCGTTCAAAACAAGAGAGGGTTCGATGACTTACACCGCTGCTGCTGATCGTTACGACTCCATTCCTTACCGCCGCGTCGGTCGCAGTGGGCTGGTGCTGCCGGCACTGTCGCTGGGCCTGTGGCACAACTTCGGCGACAGCACGCCGATCGATACCCAGCGTGCGCTGTTGCGTACCGCCTTCGACCTGGGCATCAACCACTTCGACCTGGCCAACAACTACGGCCCGCCGTACGGCAGTGCCGAGGTCAACTTCGGTCGTTTGCTGCGCGAAGATTTCAAGCCGTACCGCGATGAGCTGATCATCTCCAGCAAGGCCGGTTGGGACATGTGGCCGGGCCCTTACGGTCAGGGCGGCGGCTCACGCAAATACGTGCTGGCCAGCCTCGATCAGAGCTTGCAGCGCCTTGGCGTCGACTACGTGGATATCTTCTATTCCCACCGCTTCGACCCGGACACTCCACTGGAAGAAACCGCTGGTGCGCTGGCCACCGCCGTGCAGCAGGGCAAGGCGCTGTACATCGGTATCTCGTCCTATTCCGGGGCGAAAACCCGTGAAATCGCCGCATTGTTGAAAGAGTGGAAAGTTCCGCTGCTGATACACCAACCGGCTTACAACCTGCTCAATCGCTGGGTGGAAAAGGACCTGCTGGACACCACCGACGAACTCGGTGCTGGCGTGATTGCCTTCACTCCGTTGGCTCAAGGGCTGCTGACCGACAAGTACCTTAACGGCGTGCCGGCTGATGCGCGGGTCAATCGCCCAGGCGGTGGTTCATTGCAGGCATCGCACCTGTCCGAGGCCAACATTGCTCAGGTGCGTGCGCTCAACGAAATCGCCAAACGTCGTGGTCAGAGTCTGGCGCAATTAGCGCTGGCCTGGACTCTGCGCGACCCTCGGGTGACCTCTGCACTGATCGGCGCCAGCCGCCCGGAGCAGATTATCGAGAACGTCGGGGCATTGAAGAATTTGAGCTTCAGCGCTGAGGAACTGGCGGAGATTGACCGGTTTGCCCAGGAAGGCGGGATCAACCTGTGGGAGAAGCCTTCGACGGCGGAGTAAATGTCCGGCGCCGGATATTCTGGCGCCTGTCAGATTGCTTTCGCGAGCAAGCTCGCTCCCACAGGGTTTTCAGTTGGCGACAGATTTGTGGTCAACCAAAATCCAATGTGGGAGCGAGCTTGCTCGCGATGGGGCCATAAAAAGCAGTAAAGAAGTCAGTGGCTCACCGGAAAAACGGCGCATCCCCCAGCACCGTCGCCCGGTGCATCACGCGGCGCGCTGGCCGGTAATCATCCACGGCAAAATGCTGAGTCACGCGGTTGTCCCAGAACGCCACGTCGTTCTCCTGCCAACGCCAGCGAATGGTAAATTCCGGCCGGGTAGCATGGGCGAACAGCAGCTTCAGAATCGCTTCGCTTTCGGTTTCCGAGAGCTCGTTGATACGAGTAGTGAAGCCCTCGTTGACGAACAACGACCTGCGCCCACTCACCGGGTGCGTGCGGATCACCGGATGCGACAGCGGAGGGTTCTTCTTGCGGGCTGCTTCCCATTGGGCCAACGCTTCAGGCGTGGTACCAAAGCGCTCCAGAGGGAAGGATTTGACGAAGTCGTGAGTCGCAGTCAGGCCTTGCAACAGATTTTGCAGCGGTACTGAGAGAGCTTCGTACGCCGCAATGCCGCTGGCCCATAACGTGTCGCCACCAAACTCCGGCAGCAGCTTGGCGCTGAGTACCGCGCCGAGGGCCGGGGTCGGCAGGAAGGTCACGTCGGTGTGCCACACGGCGTTGTCGCGCACGTCGGTTTCGGCTGTGTCGAGGACCAGCACTTGTGGCTGTTCCGGCACGTTCGGGTAGATCGGGTGAATGTGTAATTCACCGAAATTCGCCGCAAAACGTGCTTGCTGCTGCGGATTGATCGGCTGCTCGCGGAAGAACAGCACCTGATGCTTGAGCAACGCCTGCTCGATAGCATCGCGCTGTTTGACGTTCAGCGGCTGGGAGATATCGACGCCGCTGATCTGCGCGCCGAGGGCGGTGCTGAGTGGGGTGATGGTCAGGCTGCTCATGGCTTTCTCTTCAATCCGGGGTGTCGACTAATGAATAATTAGTGAGTCTGGCCATGCCACGGCACCAGTTTGCGTTGCAGGGCGCGCAGGCCCATTTCCATGGCGAAGGCAATCAGCGCGATCAGCAGAATCCCCAGCACCACCACATCGGTGACCAGAAATTGCGCGGCTGACTGCACCATGAAGCCCAAGCCACTGGTGGCGGCGATCAACTCGGCAGCCACCAGCGTCGACCAGCCCACGCCAAGACCGATGCGCACGCCGGTCAGAATGTCCGGCAAGGCACTCGGCAAAATCACATGACGAATCAGCTGGACCCGAGTCGCGCCCAACGACTGCGCGGCGCGCAACTTGGCTGGGTCGACAGTGCGTACGCCAGTCGCGGTGGCGATGGCGATCGGGGCGAAGATCGCCAGATAGATCAACAACACCTTGGACAGCTCACCGATGCCGCACCAGATCACGATCAACGGCAGATAGGCCAACGGTGGAATCGGCCGGTAGAACTCGATCAGTGGATCGAGAACACCGCGCGCGATGCGGTTATGGCCGATGGCGATACCGACCGGCACGGCGGTCAAAACGGCGAAGCCCAGACCCAAGCCGATACGGCTGAGGCTCGCGCCCAGATGCTGCCAGAGGGTTGAGTCCATGTAGCCCGTGCTCGCCAGCAACCAACCTTTTTGCAGGACGGCGGACGGCGGCGGAAGGAACAAGGGCTCGATCAGGCCACTGGCGGTCACCGCCCACCAGAAACCAAGCAGCGCAAACAGCGTCAACAGGCTGATCCAGCGTGTGCTGAGGCTGCGACGGACTGGAATTACTGATGAAGGGCCGGACACTTTGACCGTGGCTGCCGGGATTTCATAGCTGCTCATCAGGCACGCTCCTGCCGTTGGGAGAACACACGGGCAAGGACGTGTTCGCGGGTTTCGATAAAGCGCGGGTCGGACTTGATCGCTCGCGCCGATTCACCGGCCGCGTAACGCTGACCGAAATCCAGGCTCAGACGCTCGACGATTTGCCCAGGGTTGGGTGCCAACAGAATCAGGTCCGTGGCGAGGAACACTGCCTCTTCAATGTCATGGGTGATCAGGAACACCGGTTTGGCGGTGCGTCGCCAGACTTGCAGCAACAGTTCTTGCATCTGTTCGCGGGTGAAGGCGTCGAGGGCGCCGAAGGGCTCGTCCATCAGCAACACGCGCGGGTCAGCGGCGAGCGCGCGGGCCAGGCCGACACGCTGCTTCTGGCCGCCCGAGAGCTGCCAGATACGGCGTGCATCGAAGCCTGCAAGGTCGACCAGCGCGAGCATTTCCCGGGCGCGGATTTCGCGTTTATCACGCGGCACACCGGCCAGTTCCAGGCCGAAGCCGACGTTGGCTAACACGTCCTGCCAGGGCAGCAAGGCGTCGTCCTGGAACACCACGCCACGCTCGGCGCTCGGGCCTTTGACCGGCACGCCGTCGAGGGTGATACGCCCGGCGCTGGGTTCGACGAAACCGGCAATCAGGTTCAACAGCGAGGTCTTGCCACTGCCGGACGGGCCGAGGGCGACCAGCAATTGCTGAGGCCCAAGGCTTAAGGAAATATCCGCCAGCACCGGTTCCGGGCTGCCTGGGTACTGTGCGCTGATGCGCTCCAGCTGAAGCAAGGCCATCGCGCTCAACTCCTGATCAGTTAGTGATGTACTTGGCGCTGACGTATGGGGCGTAGTCCGGCAGCACGGCTTCGACCTTGCCTTGTTCCTTGAGGAACGTCGCGGTGTCGGTGATGGCCTTGGTGGTCGGTGCACCGAGGCTGATCACCTGATCAGCCGCCAGTGGATAGACGTTGCCTTGCAGCAGTAACGGAATGTCGCTGGCCTTGGCGCCGGAGAGTTTCACCAGTTTGTCGACATTGCCCTTATCGGCCAGCCAGGCTTGTGGGTCCTTGCGGTAGTGGGCGTAGGCGTCGAGGGTGACTTTGGCGAAGGCACTGACGATTTCCGGGTGCTTCTCAGCGAAATCCTTGCGCACGATCCAGGCATCGAAGGTTGGCGCGCCGAACTTGGCCAGTTCGCCGGACGTGATCAGTACCTTGCCGTTTTCCTTGGCGACACCGAGTGCCGGGTCCCACACGTAGGTCGCGTCGATGTCACCGCGTTTCCACGCGGCAATAATCGCCGGCGGCGCGAGGTTGAGGATCTGTACTTTCGACGGGTCGATGTTCCAGTGCTTGAGCGCGGCCAGCAGGCTGTAGTGTCCGGTGGACACGAAGGGCACGGCGATTTTCTTGCCGATCAGGTCCTGCGGGGTTTTGATCCCGGAACCGTCGCGGGCCACCAGTGCTTCGGCGGCGCCGATCTGAGTGGCAATGAGGAAGGTTTCGACTGGAACCTTGCGGGTGATCGCAGCCGTCAGCGGGCTGGAACCGAGGTAGCCGATCTGCACGTCGCCCGAGGCGATAGCGGCGATGATGTCGGCACCATTGTCGAATTTGCGCCAGTCGATTTTGGCGTGGGTGGCGGTTTCGTAACTGCCATCGGCCTGGGCGACTTTCGCCGGGTCGACGGTGGTCTGGTAGGCAACAGTGAGGTCAGCCGCCTGAGCGAAAAAGCTCGCTGCGGCCAGGGACGCGGCCGCCAGGAGGCGAAGGGGGAAGTGCAGTTTCATCATGAAAGTCCTCATCAGGCGGCCGAGGCTTCGGCGTGTGATGAGACTAAATGATCTAAGAATTCTAAAATAAATAACTTTTTCGAATGAGCTTATGAGCGGAAAACGTTAACAGCGACCGCTGCGCGGTCATCGCGAGCAGGCTCGCTCCCACAGGGTTCAGTGGTGTTCACACAATTGTGGACACACCGAAAATCCACTGTGGGAGCGAGCCTGCTCGCGATAAGGTCCGAAGGACCTTCCGGGGTCAGTTACTGATCGCCAGAATACTCGCCTGATACGACCCGACAAACACGTCGAAATCGCCGACTTCGTTCTGCTCCAGCTCGGTTTGCTGAGCCAGCGACGAGCGCGCCAACTCTTCGAAGCGCGCCTGCTCTTCGGCCGCCAGCGGTTCGCTGCGGAAGAATTCGGCGTGAGCCTGGCTCTGGCGCAGGGAGAACCGGGCGAAGCTTTCCTTGTGTTCGGTCATCGCCGCCAGCACTTGGGCGGAAGGGGTCAGGGACGGGTCCTTGATCTTCGCCAGTTGCGCGTCGAGGGCTGTACTGTGGGCGTCACCACCGTGGCTTTGATCGAGCAGCGCGGCCAGCGGGGCGATTTTTTCCAGCAGCTCCAAGGCCCACTCTTTCATGTCTACCGGCTGGCCGTCCCGTTGCAGTTGCAGGCCCGGACGGCGACCTTCCTTGACCACGCTGAGGAAGTTCGAGGTGGCGTTGCCGCAGGTGGTGGCGGTCAGCAGCGGGCTTTCGTTCAGCGCGCAATACAGCAGGAACGCGTCGAGGAAGCGCGCTTCCTGCAGGTCGATGCCCATCGGCATAAACGGGTTGATGTCCAGCAGGCGCACTTCGACGTACTGAATGCCACGAGCCACCAGCGCCTGGATCGGCCGCTCGCCGGTGTAGGTCACGCGTTTCGGGCGGATGTTGGAGTAGTACTCGTTTTCGATCTGCAGGATGTTGGTGTTGAGCTGAACCCACTCACCGTCCTGGTGCGTGCCGATTTCGACGTACGGCGGGTACGGCGTGGCCACCGCTTTGCGCAGGCTGTCGGTGTAGCTGTTCAAGTCGTTGTAGCACGGCGTCAGCCCGGCTTGCGCGTTGCTCTGATAACCCAGATCGCTCATGCGCAGGCTGGTGGCGTACGGCAGGTACAGTGTTTCGGCGTCAAATTGTTCCAACTGATGGGAACGACCGCGCAGGAAGCCGGCGTCCAGCGCTGGCGAAGAACCGAACAGGTACATCAGCAGCCAGCTGTAGCGGCGGAAGTTGCGAATCAGCGCGATATAGGCCGCCGACTGATAGTCGCGGTCGGTGCCGACAAAGCCTTCAGCTTCTTTGAGCAGCGGCCAGAGTTTTTCCGGCAGGGAAAAGTTGTAGTGAATCCCGGCGATGCACTGCATGGTCTTGCCGTACCGCAGGGCCAGGCCCTTGCGGTAGACGTACTTGAGCTGACCGATGTTGGAGGTGCCGTAATAGGCGATCGGGATATCTTCCTCGGCCGGCAACGGGCACGGCATCGATGGACTCCACAGGTACTCGTTGCCGAGCTTGCTGTAGGCAAAACGATGAATCTTGTCCAGGCTGCTCAGCGTGTCCGCAGGATTGGCCAAGGCAGGCGTGATGAACTCCAGCAGCGACTCGGAATAGTCGGTGGTGATCTGTTCGTTGGTCAGCGCGGAACCCAGGCTTTCAGGGTGCGGCGTTTGCGCCAGGCGACCTTCGCCCGTCACGCGCAGGCATTCACGTTCGATGCCGTGAAGACACTGTTCGAGCAGAGAGAGGTTAGCGCGCTCGCCGAGCAGAGCCAGGCGGCGGTTGAGAAGTTCGCTCAAGTTGGATTCCTTCACGCGTCAGTCGCCCCAATATGGGGGTGGGCAGGACGGTCTACAAGGGTGAAGTTGAAACTGGCGTTTTCGCCTGGTTTTTTCGAGCCGCACAGGCCTAATGCCGGTCAGTCAAGAACTGCACAATCCCTGTGGGAGCGAGCCTGCTCGCGATGAGGGACGGTCAGTCAACATCTAGGTCGTCTGACACACCGCCATCGCGAGCAGGCTCGCTCCCACAGTTTTCGCAGCGCCGAAATTAACTCAAATTGATGACAGGGAGCTACAGGACAGCGAACGTGCCTTGTGCTTTTGCGACCAATTTGTCGCCTTGCATCACATCCGCTTCAACCACCAGCGTGCGCCGGCCCGGGTGAATGACCCGCGCCGTGCACATCACCTCGCCTTCAGCCACGGCGCGGATGTAGTTGATCTTGCACTCGATGGTCGCGCTCTGCTGGTCAAAACCATGGGAGCTGGAACAGGCCAGCCCCATGGCAATGTCCACCAGACTGAACAACGCCCCGCCGTGCAGCTTGCCACCGCGATTGCGCAGCTCAGGCTCAAGGGCCAGGGCGACTTGCGCCGCCCCGACCTCAAGGCTGTGCAAACGGCAACCCAGCAGCTTGAAAAAAGCGCTTTCGGTCAACCCCGCAGGGACCTCCATCAGCGCTTCTTCAACTGCTTGGCATTGGCGAACAGCGACGCCATGGCGTTGTTGCTCGGAGCCGCTGCCGTGGTTTCTTTGCGCGGTGCGGTGCTCGAAGACTGACGCGGCGCCGAACCTGGACGCGCGCCACGAGCGCCGTCGATCTTCTCGCCCGGGGTGTCGCTCATGCGCATCGACAGGCCAACGCGTTTACGCGGGATGTCGACTTCCATGACCTTGACCTTGACCACGTCGCCGGCCTTCACCGCTTCACGCGGATCCTTGATGAACTTCTCGGAAAGCGCGGAGATATGCACCAAACCGTCCTGATGCACGCCGATATCGACGAAAGCGCCGAAGTTGGTCACGTTGGTCACCACACCCTCGAGGATCATCCCCAGTTGCAAGTCCTTGAGGTCTTCGACGCCTTCCTGGAACTCGGCGGTCTTGAACTCCGGACGCGGGTCGCGGCCCGGCTTCTCCAGTTCCTGGAGGATGTCGGTGACCGTTGGCAGACCGAAGGTTTCATCGGTGTACTTCTTCGGATCGAGACGCTTGAGGAAAGCGGCGTCGCCGATCAGCGAGCGGATGTCGCGGTCGGTTTCAGCGGCGATGCGTTGCACCAGCGGATAGGCTTCCGGGTGAACCGCGGAGGAGTCCAGCGGGTTGTCGCCGTTCATCACACGCAGGAAGCCGGCGGCTTGTTCGAAGGTCTTTTCGCCGAGACGGGCGACTTTTTTCAACGCAGCGCGGGTTTTGAAGGCGCCGTTTTCATCGCGATGGGTCACGATGTTCTGCGCCAGGGTCGCGTTGAGGCCGGAGATGCGGGCCAGCAGTGCGACGGAGGCGGTGTTCACGTCGACGCCGACGGCGTTCACGCAGTCCTCGACCACCGCGTCCAGGCCACGCGCCAGCTTCAGTTGCGACACGTCGTGCTGGTACTGGCCGACACCGATGGATTTCGGATCGATTTTCACCAGCTCGGCCAGCGGATCCTGCAAGCGACGGGCAATCGACACTGCGCCACGGATCGACACGTCGAGGTCCGGGAATTCCTTGGAGGCCAGTTCCGAGGCCGAGTACACCGAAGCGCCGGCTTCGGAGACCATGACCTTGGTCATTTTCATCGCCGGGTATTTTTTGATCAGGTCAGCGGCGAGTTTGTCGGTTTCACGGCTGGCGGTGCCATTGCCGATAGCGATCAGGTCCACCGAGTGCTTGGCGCACAGGGCGGCGAGCACGGCGATGGTCTGGTCCCACTTGTTGTGCGGCACGTGCGGGTAAACCGTGGCGTGGTCCAGCAGCTTGCCGGTGGAGTCGACCACCGCGACCTTGCAACCGGTGCGCAGGCCCGGGTCCAGGCCCAGCGTGGCGCGTGGGCCGGCTGGAGCTGCCAGCAGCAAGTCGTGCAGGTTGTGCGCGAAGACGTTGATCGCTTCTGTCTCGGCGCCGTCACGCAGCTCACCGAGCAGGTCGGTTTCCAGGTGCGTGTAGAGCTTGACCTTCCAGGTCCAGCGCACCACTTCACCGAGCCATTTATCGGCCGGGCGGTTCTGGTTGGCGATACCGAATTGCTGACCGATCATGCCTTCGCACGGGTGCATGGTGCCCGGCAGTTCGTCACCGACCTTCAGTGCGGAGCTGAGGATGCCTTCGTTGCGGCCACGGAAAATTGCCAGGGCGCGGTGCGACGGCATGCTTTTCAGCGGTTCGTCGTGTTCGAAGTAATCGCGGAACTTGGCGCCTTCCTCTTCCTTGCCAGCGATCACGCGGGCACTGAGCGTGGCTTCCTGCTTCAGGTAGCCGCGCAGCTTGTCGAGCAGGTTGGCGTCTTCGGCGAAGCGTTCCATGAGGATGTATTTGGCGCCTTCGAGGGCCGCTTTCACGTCCGCCACGCCTTTTTCGGCGTCGACGAAGCGTGCGGCTTCGGTGTCTGGCGTCAGGCTCGGGTCGTTGAACAGGCCGTCGGCCAGTTCGCCGAGGCCGGCTTCCAGGGCGATCTGGCCCTTGGTGCGGCGCTTCTGCTTGTACGGCAGGTACAAGTCTTCGAGGCGGGTCTTGGTGTCGGCGAGCTTGATGTCGCGTTCCAATTGCGGGGTCAGCTTGCCTTGCTCTTCGATGCTGGCGAGGATGCTGATGCGCCGTTCGTCGAGTTCTCGCAGGTAGCGCAGACGCTCTTCCAGGTGCCGCAACTGGATGTCATCGAGGCTGCCGGTCACTTCTTTCCGGTAGCGGGCGATGAAGGGCACCGTGGAGCCTTCATCGAGTAGCGCGACGGCCGCTTCGACCTGTTGTGGGCGTACACCGAGTTCCTCGGCGATGCGGCTGTTGATGCTGTCCATAAAACCACCTGACAAATTGTGAAAGCAGGCTCGCGGGCGCAGGGAATAAGGCCCGGCGAGTCTGGTTGAGCGGCCTGGCCAGCGCCGCTACCTGGATCAAAAGGCATCCCATTGACCCGTGGAATCGAAAAATTACTGCCGGGCGTAAAAATAAAAAGCCGCCACTGACAGTAACGATCAGACGTTGCCCGACACAAAAGGCCGCGCATTATAACCGCCGTTCTGCCCGATGGGGGCATCGCAGGCTGTAGGCATAAAGGCCGTATCGCTGGCGGCACAGGAAAAATCTGCTAACAATGCACACGGTGCGTATAACGGCAGCTACGCCATAATGCGCACCGAGATCAAAGGAGCATCCAATGAGCAGCACTGCACAAACTGCTGAAGGCGAAAAAATTCTTATCGTTGACGACGATCCAGGGCTCAGCAGCCTGCTGGAACGTTTTTTCGTCAGCAAGGGCTACCGTGCCCGCGCCGTACCGAACACCGAACAGATGGATCGTCTGCTGGCGCGTGAAGTGTTCAACCTGGTCGTCCTCGACCTGATGTTGCCCGGCGAAGACGGCCTGACCGCCTGCCGCCGTCTGCGCGGCGCGAACAATCAGATTCCGATCATCATGCTCACCGCCAAGGGCGACGAGTTGAGCCGGATCAAAGGCCTGGAACTGGGCGCCGACGATTACCTGGCCAAGCCGTTCAACCCGGACGAGCTGATGGCGCGGGTCAAAGCGGTCCTGCGTCGTCAAGCGGCGCCGGTGCCGGGCGCGCCGGGCAGCGAAGACGAAAGCGTGACCTTCGGTGATTACGAATTGTCTTTGGCGACCCGTGAACTCAAGCGCGGCGACGAAGTACACATGCTCACCACCGGTGAGTTCGCGGTCCTCAAGGCGTTGGTGATGAACGCGCGTCAACCGCTGACTCGCGACAAGCTGATGAACCTGGCCCGTGGCCGCGAATGGGATGCCCTGGAGCGTTCCATCGACGTCCAGATTTCCCGCCTGCGCCGGATGATCGAGCCTGATCCGTCGAAACCACGCTACATTCAAACGGTCTGGGGCGTAGGTTACGTGTTCGTTCCGGACGGCACCGCGACCAAGTGATCGGTGATTTGTAGGAGCGGGTCAGCCGGTTAATGCGTCACCCGGTTGATTCGCGATCCGCAATTCTGCGAGCCTCGCTCGCTCCTGCAAAGTGTGTAGCGGTTGTCTATGAAAACCCCCGTGTGGTTCCCCCAGAGTTTTTTCGCTCGCACCCTCTGGCTGGTGCTGATCGTCGTGCTGTTTTCCAAGGCGCTGACCCTGGTTTATCTGTTGATGAACGAGGACGTGCTGGTAGATCGCCAATACAGCCACGGCGTCGCGCTGACCTTGCGTGCCTACTGGGCCGCGGACGAAGAAAACCGAGCGAAGATTGCCGATGCCGCGACACTGATCCGTGTGGTGGGCGCCGGTGTTCCCGAGGGCGAGCAGCATTGGCCCTACAGTGAAATCTACCAACGACAGATGCAGGCCGAGTTGGGCGCCGACACTGAAGTGCGATTACGCATGCATTCACCGCCGGCGCTCTGGGTCCGGGCACCAAGCCTGGGCGATGGCTGGCTGAAAGTACCGCTGTATCCGCATCCGTTGCGTGGCCAGAAGATCTGGAACGTACTCGGCTGGTTCCTCGCCATCGGTTTGTTATCCACCGCGTCGGCGTGGATTTTCGTCAGCCAGCTCAATCAGCCACTCAAGCGTCTGGTCGATGCCGCCCGGCAACTGGGTCAGGGGCGCAGCGTGCGTCTGCCGATCAGCGATACCCCGAGTGAAATGACCGAGGTCTACCGAGCGTTCAACCAGATGGCGGAAGACGTCGAACAAGCCGGTCGCGAGCGTGAATTGATGCTCGCGGGGGTATCGCATGACCTGCGCACACCGCTGACCCGCTTGCGTCTGTCGCTGGAGCTGATGGGCAACCACAGCGACCTGAGCGACGACATGGTGCGCGACATCGAAGACATGGACGCGATTCTCGACCAGTTCCTGGCGTTCATTCGCGATGGTCGGGACGAGTCGGTCGAAGAGGTCGACCTGAGTGATCTGGTGCGTGAAGTGGCGGCGCCTTACAACCAGAACGAGGAGCGGGTGCGCTTGCGTCTGGAGCCGATTCAGCCGTTCCCGTTGCGTCGGGTATCGATGAAACGCCTCTTGAACAACCTGATTGGCAACGCCTTGCATCACGCCGGTAGCGGCGTTGAGGTGGCGGCGTATGTCTCGGGAGATGTCAGCGCGCCGTATGTGGTGCTGAGCGTCATGGACCGTGGCGCCGGGATCGATCCGTCAGAACTGGAAGCGATCTTCAACCCCTTCACCCGTGGCGATCGCGCGCGGGGCGGCAAGGGCACCGGGTTGGGGCTGGCTATCGTCAAGCGGATTGCTTCGATGCATGGCGGCAATGTTGAACTGCGCAACCGCTCCGGTGGCGGGTTGGAAGCGCGGGTGCGATTGCCGCTTGGGTTGATGTTGCCGAGGGATGCTGTTTAAGAAGCCAGCATTGTTGTTGGGACTTAGGGCCTCTTCGCGAGCAAGCTCGCTCCCACAGGGATCTCGGTCGTACACAATAGTGTGTTCGCTGAAGATCAAAATGTGGGAGCGAGCTTGCTCGCGATGGCGGCGTCCCTGCCAACGAACAGCTTGAGGTCAACCCTTACCCTTGGTCCGCGTCATATTCGGCCCGCCGTTCTTCTCAAGGTGCTCAATGATGATCCCCGCCACGTCTTTGCTGGTGGTGGTTTCGATCCCTTCCAGGCCCGGCGACGAGTTCACTTCCATCACCAGCGGCCCGTGGTTGGAACGCAAGATATCCACGCCCGCGACGCTCAGCCCCATGACCTTGGCCGCACGCAGAGCAGTCATGCGTTCTTCCGGGGTGATCTTGATCAGGCTGGCGCTGCCGCCACGGTGCAGGTTGGAGCGGAACTCGCCGGGCTTGGCCTGACGCTTCATCGCGGCGATCACTTTGTCGCCCACTACGAAGCAGCGAATGTCCGCGCCACCGGCTTCCTTGATGTACTCCTGAACCATGATGTTCTGCTTGAGGCCCATGAACGCCTCGATCACCGACTCCGCCGCCGTGGCCGTTTCACACATCACCACGCCGATGCCCTGAGTGCCTTCCAGCACCTTGATCACCAGTGGCGCGCCGTTGACCATATCGATCAAGTCGGGAATGTCGTCCGGTGAGTGAGCAAAACCGGTGACCGGCAAACCGATACCGCGACGCGAAAGCAATTGCAGCGAACGCAGTTTGTCGCGCGAGCGGGCAATGGCCACCGACTCGTTGAGCGGGAACACGCCCATCATTTCGAACTGGCGCAATACCGCGCAACCATAAAACGTCACCGATGCACCGATCCGTGGGATCACTGCGTCGAAGCCTTCCAGCGGCTTGCCGCGGTAGTGGATCTGCGGCTTATGACTGGCAATGTTCATATAGGCGCGCAGAGTGTCGACTACCACCATCTCATGGCCGCGTTCGGTGCCGGCCTCAACCAAACGACGAGTGGAATACAGACGCGGGTTCCGCGACAGCACAGCGATCTTCATGCAACACCTGTGGAAGAGGTAGTGGACACCGGGAACACCGGCTTGTCTTGAACGTATTTAATGCCCGGATTGACCACCAGCTGGCCGTCGATCAGGGCTTTGGAACCGAGTAACAGGCGATAACGCATGGACTTGCGGCAGGCGAGGGTGAACTCCACTCGCCAAACCCGATCGCCGAGCGCCAGGGTGGTACTGATCACGTAACGCACCTGCGCCTGGCCGTTGGAGCTTTTAATGGTTTTCATCGTCACCAGCGGCGCTTCACAGCGGCGATGACGCAGCTGCACCACCGTGCCCAGGTGCGCGTTGAAACGCACCCACGTTTCCCCGTCGCGCTCGAACGGCTCGATTTCGGTGGCATGCAGGGTGGAGGTGCTGGCACCGGTGTCGATCTTCGCCCGCAGGCCCGCGACTCCCAAACCAGGAAGCGCCACCCACTCGCGAAGACCCACAACGGTCAAATGGTCAAATGTCTTCAAATGTGCTCAACCGGTGAGGAACCGTTCGCACCGCAAAGCGGCCGAATTTGCGGTATTCACGCAGAATAATAGGTAAAAGGCGACAGATATCTACGGCCCGGATTGCGTGCCCCTGAGCTCAGCTCAAAAGCGTCGCGCATTGTATGCTGAACCGGTGAAAATCATGGCACGACAGAAACGGTAGTACAGTTCAGAAATATTTCAGAATGAGGAAAACCCATGGCACAAAAAAACGAAGAGGACGACAAAGTCCGTCTCGATAAGTGGTTGTGGGCAGCGCGTTTTTACAAAACCCGCGCGTTGGCCAAGGCAGCCATTGAGAGCGGCAAGGTGCATTGCCGGGGTGAGCGCTGCAAACCGGGCAAAGAACCGAGGATTGGCGACGAGTTTCAGATCCGCGCCGGTTTCGATGAGCGTACCGTGGTGGTCCAGGCATTATCGATCGTCCGTCGTGGTGCCCCCGAGGCCCAGACGTTGTACGTTGAGACCGAAGCCAGCATCGCCAAACGCGAAAACGCCGCAGCCCAGCGCAAGGCCGGTGCCTTGGGCGTCAGTACCGACGGCAAGCCGAGCAAGAAGCAGCGCCGGGATCTGTTCAAGTTTCATGGAGGGAATGCTGGCGAGTAAGTTGGCGTTCTGACTGGACTACATTACACAGCGTCAATACGCCGCGGTTCGACCTTGCTTGGAACAAACCCGGATTGTTCATAAAATGCCTGTCATGGCCAACATTAACGCACCGAAACGGTGCGCAAGGCGCGATTTTCAGCCCTTGTCATCCTTTAGTTTTCACTTCAGATACCCAGACCTATGACTGATCTACCGGATACCGACTACACCCAACGCTTCATCTTCGATGACAGCGACACCCGCGGCGAACTGGTGGCGTTGGAGCGTAGCTATGCCGAAGTCCTCGCCAAACACCCCTATCCGGAGCCGGTCGCACAACTGCTCGGCGAGTTGATGGCGGCTGCGGCGCTGCTGGTCGGCACCTTGAAGTTCGATGGCTTGCTGATCCTGCAGGCGCGTTCCGAAGGTCCGGTGTCGTTGCTGATGATCGAATGCTCCAGCGAGCGTGAAATCCGTGGTCTGGCCCGTTATGACGCAGACCTGATCGCTGCCGATGCGACCCTGGCCGACATGATGCCCAACGGCGTACTGGCGCTCACCGTCGACCCGACCCAAGGCCAGCGTTACCAAGGCATCGTCGACCTTGATGGCGGGACCCTGTCGGAATGCTTCACCAACTATTTCGTCATGTCCCAGCAAGTCGGCACACGCTTCTGGCTGCACGCCGATGGCCGTCGCGCCCGTGGTCTGCTGCTGCAACAACTGCCGGCCGATCGCCTGAAAGATGAAGAAGAACGCGCCGCCAGCTGGCAGCACATCACCGCGCTGGGCAGCACCCTGACCGCCGATGAATTGCTGAGCCTGGACAACGAAACTATCTTGCATCGTCTCTACCACGAAGAGCAGGTGCGCCTGTTTGACGTGCAGAAACTACGCTTCCGTTGCAGCTGCTCGCGTGAGCGTTCGGGCAATGCCCTGGTCAGCCTGGGTCTGGAGGATGCCCAGGCACTGGTGATCGAGCACGGTGGCCGCATCGAGATCGACTGCCAGTTCTGTAACCAGCGCTACCTGTTCGATGCGGCCGATATCACCCAATTGTTCGCTGGAGCGGGTGTGGATACACCGTCAGATACTCGTCACTAAAACGCTTCAGCGCAGGTAAATTCACTGGTAAACGCCGGAATAACGCCGTCCTGACGGGAGGACCCTACTCTTTTCAGGCTTTTCTGGCATAATCCGGCCCACTTTTTTAGCGGTAGTAGTGCGCGACTTTCTACTACAAAACGTTTGGAGCACTCGGCCACTGGCCGACGGGGAACCTCATGACGCAAGCCAATAATGCTGTGTACACCGATCTGAGTGTTGACGATCTGGTTAAAGAAGCCCTGAGTCGCGGTGAGGGCGAGCTTGCCGATACCGGCGCGCTGGTCGTTCGCACCGGTCACCGTACCGGTCGCTCGCCAGTCGACCGTTTCATCGTTGAAGAGCCAACCACTCAGGCAGCCATCGCCTGGGGCCCGATCAACCGCAAGTTCCCGGCCGACAAGTTCGATGCCCTGTGGGCTCGTGTTGAGGCGTTCAACAACGCGCAAGAGCATTTCGTTTCCCACGTGCACGTAGGTTCGGCTGAAGAGCATTACCTGGCCGTAAAAATGACCACCCAGACTGCCTGGCAGAACCTGTTCGGTCGTTGCCTGTTCATCAACCCGGCCCAGTACAACCCGGCCGGTCGTGAAGAGTGGCAAGTTCTCAACGTCGCCAACTTCGAGTGCGTGCCAGAGCGTGACGGCACCAACTCCGACGGCTGCGTGATCATCAACTTCGCCCAGAAGAAAGTGCTGCTCGCCGGCATGCGTTACGCCGGTGAAATGAAGAAAGCCATGTTCTCGGTGCAGAACTTCCTGCTGCCGGCCGTCGACGTGCTGCCAATGCACTGCGCCGCCAACATCGGCGAAGAGGGCGACGTGACCCTGTTCTTCGGTCTGTCCGGCACCGGCAAGACCACCCTGTCTGCCGACGAAAGCCGTTACCTGATCGGTGACGACGAGCACGGCTGGGGCGAGGGCGTGGTGTTCAACATCGAAGGCGGTTGCTATGCCAAGTGCATCGACCTGTCCGAGAAGAACGAGCCGGTCATCTGGAAAGCCATCAAGCACGGCGCAGTCCTGGAAAACGTTGTTATCGACGACGCCAAACACGCCGACTACACCGATGTCAGCCTGACCCAGAACAGCCGCGCCGCCTACCCGCTGGAGCACGTTGCCAAGCGTTCCGAGAAGAACCTGGGCGGCGAGCCAAACGCAGTGATCTTCCTGACGTGCGACCTGACCGGCGTGCTGCCGCCAGTGTCGATCCTCAATGAAGAACAAGCGGCCTACCACTTCCTGTCCGGCTACACCGCACTGGTGGGCTCGACCGAAATGGGTTCGGGCAGCGGCATCAAGTCGACCTTCTCCACCTGCTTCGGCGCACCGTTCTTCCCGCGTCCGGCTGGCGAATACGCAGAGCTGCTGATCAAGCGCATCCGCGGCTTCGGCTCCAAGGTCTATCTGGTCAACACCGGCTGGACCGGCGGCGGCTACGGCGTCGGCAAACGCTTCAACATCCCGACCACTCGCGGCGTGATCGCAGCGATCCAGAGCGGCGCGTTGATCGGTGCAGCCACCGAACACCTCGACACCATCAACCTCGACGTGCCACTGGCTGTGCCAGGCGTTGAAACCGGCCTGTTGAACCCACGTAACACCTGGGCTGACAAGGCTGCTTACGATGAGGCTGCCAAGGCGTTGGCTGGGTTGTTCGTTGAGAACTTCAAGAAGTTTGAAGTGAGCGACGCGATCAAGGCTGCTGGGCCGAAGTTGTAATGATTCGGTAGTGGTTTGAGGTAAGAGAAAGCCGCCCTTAGGGGCGGCTTTTTTGTGAGCGCTGTCCGAACGAAGCCCATGCCAGGGACCTTAATTGACGGAAAGCCGAAACGCGGGAGCCATGTTGTCTTGTTCACGCTTGGATAGCCCTATAGCGTTAGCCACTGTCGGCCATTGGCTGACCACTTCTTGGAAGTTCTCAATAATTTCGTCTGCGTCTTTGCGGCTGACACGGAAGTACTCTGCGACCTCGCGAGCGAGTTCAAGATCCAAGGCGTTGTCGGAGTCGGTGATGTTGAGTTTCAATCCGTCAGCGTGTGCTACAGGGTTCATATCGTAGGCGTCAGACAGGCGCCATCCCCGGCCGGTATCAAGGATAAAACCATGGTTGCGCAGGTGGTCATCGGTATTGGATACTAGGATGTTGAACACGATGCGGGACCACAGCTCGCGAAGATCTGCCTTGGTTTCTGAACCGTGGTTAATGAGCACCTCAGCCAATTCCAGATAGCTGGCACCTACCGATGCGTCGTCGCCGTCAACTCGGTCGGTCATGGTCATGGCTGAGGCGAAGTGCAGCCGCCCACCATTTTCGGTTCGGTCGAAGCGCTTGACCATGAAGCAGTGATGATCGCTTGCGAAGCGGCGTGCACTTCCGTTCGCGACCCGCAATCCACAACGACTCGCCAAGGCATTCACCACCATTTCCCAACCGCCGACGTCGTACTCATCGCGGGTACTTGGGAACTTGGCAATCCACAAATGACCCTGCTCGTCAGCAACGCTGGCCTTGGGTCTGGCACCTCCCAGTGAACCACCTGGCGCAATCAGCATTCTCAGCCACTCGCGCCCATCTGGCGACGTGTTATCCGGGTCGTTTTCCAAGGCACGACTTGCTTCCTCCAGGGCGCGCAACTCGACGAAGGGTGGGGCGGCCAACCCATCGCGATCATCCAGGAAATTGCCTTCGTCGTTGAGCTTGTAGCGGATTGCCCCGACCCGATAAAGGTCATGAACGCCTAAAAGGAAGTCCGACTCGTACAGCTTGCTGCTTTTGGGAACCAACCCGTCACGGATGTCTCGTTCCAGTCGCCGTTTCATCAGCAATTGACCCCAGCGATCCGGGCTTGAGTCGGCAAAAACGCCAAAGCGTGATTGATGCTGGCCGGGGAATTGTCGGCCCTCGTAGAGCCCGATACGAGGATCGAGCGATGTGAAGTTCAACTCAGGATCGGCCAATGCAGCAGCGTCGTACTCAAACTCGAATACGTTGTTGGAGCGGACCTTGTTGGCGTGGAGGAATCCAAGACGCCTAGGGCCGTTCAAGGATTCCCAATCTGCATACACGGCGATCAGTGTCATTTTTCACCTGTCGTAGGCTTAGGCTTTTTCTTCTGGGTCAACAAACTGGATAAAGAGTGGGTGTTGATTGGGAAATCATGGGCAAGATTCAGTTTTGAGGCGGGGTCTTCAATCACTTCCGCCATCTTGTCGCTAACAAGAGACGATGTTTTTGTTGGCCTCACGCTGCGAGCTCGTTGGCGTTTGTTGGCGGCGAGGTTGGCTCCCGGTATTAATTGCGCGTCTTGCAGTTGGCGCCCCACCTCATCCACGGCTGCGAGCTTGTTCAAGTCTTTCTCCAGACCGAGCACCTGCATAACTGACAAATAGGCGCCCATCGTCACACCTGATCCGCCTGACTCCAGAGAGCGCAATGTGGTCAGTGACATGCCAGCCCTCTCGGCCACTTGCTTGGCAGTCAGTTTTCGGCGTAGTCGAGCAAGTTTCAGGCGCTCACCAAACTCGGAGAGCAGCTTGTTTGTGGAGGGCAGGAGCGGCGCCGTTTTCTTAGCCATGTGCCATTATTCCTTCATTTTCAGGCTTTAACTGCCAGAATAATAGCACTTAAGTGAAGCGCCGCCGCTTGACCAAAAATCACACAATCAGCCTGCACCTTACCGTGGTCCCACTTCTTTGCAGTTGGGCTGGGATATGACGGGCCATTGGAACTGCCATTATTCCAGCTGAAATAGCTCTAAACAGCCAGAATAATGCCACTTATGTGTTCGACTGAATGCCTTCCAATTCCTGTGTATTCCAGCGTTGGGTCTTGATGGCCCGGTAGAGCATGCCGATGGTCAGTGGCACTTTGTCGCCACGCCCCTTGGCCCTGCGTTTGAGAAACACGTCGAAGCCTTCGGGCTGAAAGTAGCGATAGGCGTCGTAGTCGACGAAGTCGATGGCGAACTGTTCTTCCAGGGCTTCCATCAGATGCCGTGCGTCCGAGCCGTCGCAGCCGAGGTCGAAATTGATCGAGGTGATGAGGCTGATGGTTTTACGTTCGGGCAGGCCGAGTTCTTCGTGCAGCAACTGCATGAGTAACTGCATGGCGTGGTCGTCGGGGAAGTTGGGGGCGAGGTTCATGGTTAACAGTCCGGTTGAGGCATGCAGGAATGTTATGGGGCGCAGGGTTTGGGTGGAAGGCCCTTGCTACGCGGTTGATCGTTCCCACGTTTACGAACTTCTTTGACTTGCAATGCGTCAATATGGAATTCGCGGGAAGGTAGGCGTTCACCCCGTACGATCTCGTCCATCTGTTGCACGCTTTCCATCAGCTCATCAAAAAACATGCTCATGGTTATCTCCAGTGTTCGATGACGGCTGTCAACGCTTTGCGTTCGATCGTTCTCACGCAGAACGTGGGAACGATCTGTTCACTCGGACTTCAGGCCGGCGCTTTCCAGTTCAACATGCGTTGCTGGGCAACCTGGAGTAGGTCGCGGCCGTCTTGAGTCAGCAGGTATAGGGCATGGGTGATGTGGGGAATGTCTTTGACGTCGCCGTGTTTGAAGCATTGGCAGTGCAAGGTTTCGAGCAGGTCGCTGGAGGCGCGGATGCGTTGCAGAGCGGCTTCGAGGATGTCTTGCGGGTCGGCCTCTGTGTCGATGATCAGGGGCGAGGTGTCAGTGAGGTTGGTTTGAAGTGGGCGGTAGCGATCTACAAACGGATTTAATGTGGTCATTGAGGAGCGCCTCTATTTAAGGGAAATGTGTGCCTCTCTTCCGGGTGACCAAGCCCGAGCCGCTGATTTGGCAGCGATAGTCACGACTATAGGTGTGGTGTGCAGGCTGGCGATAGGCGACAAGGAGCACGAGATTGTAGGACGGGGACGAAGATTGGTAAGGCCGTGTCTATCGGTCTGTCCGCCGGCGTAGGACGTCTCGTTTTTTAGCCATCAAACGCTTCCGAAGATTTTCGATGTGTGCGGGATCGCCAAGATCGCAGCCTGCGGCAGCTCCTACGGATTTGCGTATGGCTTCGATGGGGTGGCGTAGGAGCTGCCGAAGGCTGCGATCTTTTGGGGTTGCCACTGCATTACCCTTTATTGGCTACGTTTTCACCTCGTCATCCGCTGCCGAGCCACCTCAAGCAATTCACTCCCATCCTGAGTCAGCAGATAAAGCGCATTGACGATATTCGGAATGTCTTTCACATCCGCTTGCTTGAAGCACAGGCAATAAAGCGTTTCGAGCAGGTCGCTGGAGGCGCGGATGCGTTGTCGGGCGGCGTCCAGGATAGCGTGGGGGTTGGCCTCGGTGTCGATGACCAGAACCGGGGTTTCGCTGTAGCTGGTTTTGAGTGGGCGATAGCGGTTGTTAGACGGATCGTGCGGGTTCATTGAACGTGTCCTGTAGGAAGTTGCGACGTCGCTCCTGCAGGCCGACACACGGGGTTTAGCCGCGCCGCAAACTATAGAACCCGACCCGGAAGTCTCGCAAGACAGCCTGAATGGACAGGTTGTGTAGGGGGTTTACTTGTTCGCAAGGCTTAGGACTACGTGCTACCCGAGGTTCTTTTCAGCGATTCCCCTAGAGGTCGAATTTCCTACGCGATTGTCAGGCGAAACGCGGCAAATTTCTGTATGGTGCGCGCCAGAATCCGTAGGACGTTTCTAGACGTCTGTTTAAACACTTAAAGGGAATTAGGTATGCGATTGCTTCGTATGGCTTCGATTTTGTCGCTGTGGGCCGCTTTTGGCTCGGCGCAGGCTGAACAACTGCCGATTGAGGTGTTGAGTGCGGTGGTCAAGGATCAGAAGATCGCCGACGCTGAAGTGCTGTTGCAACGCAACGGCGCGCAGAATGTGGTGGGGCGCACCAATGCGCAGGGTCAGGTCAGCCTGACCGCCGATTTTGCCGATGACGCCAGCAACCTGCTGATCATCAAGAAACCGGGTTACTCCAACCTGGTGGTCAAGTGCCCATGCAAGGGCATGACCTACGCCATCAGCCCGGTGATGACCAACCTCGACGGCCTGCGTGTGGTGCTGACCTGGGGCGCGACCCCGTCCGACCTCGACTCGCACATGATCTTCCCCGGCAACAACATCTACTTCGGCAGCCAGCATGGCGACGATGCCAACCTGGATGTAGATGACACCGACAGCTACGGCCCGGAAACCATCACCCTGGAGAAGAAGCACTACGGCGAGAGCTACGTCTACGCGGTGCATGACTTCAGCAATAGCAGCAACCCGAATTCGCATGCACTCTCCAATAGCCAGGCCAAAGTGTTCGTGTACATGGGCCAGTCGCTGGTGCGCACTTATTACGTGCCGCAAAACCGCAGTGGCAACCTGTGGACCGTGTTCCGCATGACCGGCAATGGCGACTTCCAGGACATCAACAGCTTCACGGGCTCCCAGGTCGATGCCAAGAACGTTTTGAACGAAGTCTCGCCGTTGCTCGATGACAGCGTGGCCGTTACCGCCGTGGCGGTCAGTGCTTCGGCGCAGACGGATGCGAAAAACCTGAACCAGAAAGGCGAAGCGGCCTACCACGCCGGCGATCTGCCGCAGGCGATCGACTTCTATCGTCAGGCTATCGACTTGAACAACGGCTTTGGTCAGGCCTACAGCAACTTGGGTCTGGCGTATCAGAAGGCCGGCAACACCGCCGAGTCGATCTGGGCCAACCGCAAGGCTATCGCACTGGCCAGCGGCAATTCGGCTGCCACTGTTCGCGCCAGTTCCTACTACAACATCGCCCGTATCTATGAAGCGGCGAATCAGTTCCCCGACGCATTGCGTCATTACCAGTTGGCCAAGCAGGAAAAAGCCAACCCGGTGTATGACAAGGCGATCGAGCGCGTGCAAAACCGCTGATCGGTTTGCGTTGAGTTGACCCCACACCGCGCCGCTATCGGCGCGGTGTGCATTTAAGGAGCTGGGTATGCGGTTGCGGGCGTTTACTTTTTTACTGCTCGGTTGCCTGTGGGCAAACACTGCACACGCGGTGGGTGCGGCGGTGTTCGCGACTATTGATCGCGTCGGTTGGCCAGGTTCGCTGGCCACTGAGGCGGGTTTCGATACGGCCTCACGTGCCGAGATGCTGATGTTCGGCAAGGCGTTGCTGGCCAGCGAAGCACTGGACGAAAACGCCCTCAAACAGCGTTTGGGTGTGAAGCAAGTCGAGTTCAAATCCGTGGAGCAGGTGCGCCAGCGTTTCTGGGACCGGCTGTTGAGCAACTACCGCAGTGCCAGTCAGAACTGTGAGGCCGCATTGTTTTGTCCACAGGTTCGTGGCCTCGACGACTTGCGTCAGCAGGCGGCCAGCTTCACTGGTGAGGTCGGTCCGGCCTATGCCACATGGGCCTCGGTCAGTCGGGTGTTTCACGAACAGTATTTGAACGAGCAACTGCGCCTGGCCGCGTTGTTCCCGACGATCAGCAGCGAGATCGAGCGCTTTGACAGCGCCGAACTGAACGGTGATGAGCTGGCCGACCGACAGTTTTTGCTGACGTTCGACGATGGCCCGAGTGGCATCGACAAGCACACCGATACCGTGGCCAATGTGTTGCGGGCCAACGATCTGCACGGCGTGTTCTTTGTGCTCGGCGAACCCTTTCAGGCGCGTTTGCGTAAATCTTCGCCAGACAAAATGCGCGAGTTGTACCGAGGCCAGTGCGTCGCCCTGCATGGTTGGGAGCACAAATCCCACAGCGCCTGGAGCGAGTGGCAGTCGTCGATCAACCGTTCGGTGACGCTGGTACGCGGTACTGTTCCGGACGATTATCAGTCGTTGTTTCGCCCGCCTTATGGCCAGCGTCGCAGCGACAGCGCCGGGTTCTTCAAGGCTCAGGGCCTGAAAGTGATGCTCTGGGGCATCGACTCCCAGGACTGGAGCAAACAGATCAACGCAGACGCCGCGACCCAGCGCGTGCAGACCCTGATGCTGCTGTGGCGCCGCGGGATCATCCTGTTCCATGACATCCACGACAAGGCACCGAAAGCGGTCCCCGCGCTGATTGCGGCGAACCAGCGCAACGGTGTGAAGTGGGTCGACTGTCGGGCGCAGCAGTAGGCCGGACTCTTTCGTTTACGATCGTTCCACGCCCGGGGCGGAACGATCGGTGCTCTTGCGACACTCCCTCCCTGTATCATCCCGTATCTCTTTTGCGCCCGACCTTTTCTCGACTCGCTGCTTTAGCCGACTAGGCTTTCGGCATGGCAGCAGTCAACGGAGTGACAGCTTATGCACAACACCCTCGAACAGGTCTTTGGTTATCCACAGTTTCGGCCCGGCCAGGAGGCGGCGGTCAGTGCGGTGTTGGCCGGGCGCTCGGCGGCGGCGATTTTTCCGACCGGCTCCGGCAAGTCCTTGTGCTATCAGTTGCCGGCCTTGTTGCTGCCGCACCTGACACTGGTGGTGTCGCCGTTGCTGGCGCTGATGCAGGACCAATTGGCGTTCTTGCAGCGCCATGGCATTGCGGCGGCGAGTATCGATTCGGCGCAGAGCCGTGACGACGCCAACGAGGTGATGGCGCGGGCCAGGTCCGGCGAGTTGAAGATCCTGATGATTTCCGTGGAGCGTTTGAAGAACGAGCGTTTTCGCAACTTTCTGCAGCAAGTGCCGATCTCGTTGCTGGTGGTGGACGAGGCGCACTGTATCTCCGAATGGGGCCACAATTTTCGCCCCGACTACCTGAAGCTGCCGGACTATCAGCGCCAGTTCAATATCCCGCAAACCTTGCTGCTGACCGCTACTGCCACACCCAAGGTGATCGCCGACATGCAGGCGAAATTCGCCATCGCGGCGGACGATGTGGTGACCACCGGTTTCTATCGCCCCAACCTGAATTTGCTGGTTGAACCGGTGTGTGGTCAGGACAAGCGCCGCCGTCTGGTGGAGTGGATGGGCCAGCGTGCCGGACAGCCGAGCATCGTCTACGTGACCTTGCAGAAAACCGCTGAGCAGATTGCCCAGCACCTGAGTCAAAACGGTCTTCAGGCCGAGGCCTATCACGCCGGTTTACCCCATGAACAACGGGAAGCGATTCAGCGGCGGTTCATGGGCGGGCAGTCCAATTGCATCGTCGCCACCATCGCGTTCGGCATGGGCATCGACAAGAGCGATATCCGCAACGTGGTGCATTTCGACTTACCGAAATCCATCGAAAACTACAGCCAGGAAATCGGTCGCGCCGGACGCGACGGGCAACCTTCTGACTGCCTGGTGTTGGCCAACCGCGACAGCCGCAACGTGTTGGAAAACTTCGTTTACGGTGATACGCCGGAACTGGACGGCATCCGTTGTGTGCTCGACGAACTGCAAGCGGCCGCGCCGGATGGGCAATGGGAGTTTTTGCTGGGGCCGCTGGCCGACCAGAGCAATATTCGCCAACTACCACTCAAGACCTTGCTGGTGCAGCTTGAACTCAAAGGCTTGATCGCACCGCGTTACGCCTATTTCGCCGAATACCGTTTCAAGTTCCTGCTGGAGCCTGAAGCCTTGTTGGCGCGTTTCGAGGGCGAGCGACGGGAATTCGTCGAGGCGATCATCCAGACCTCCAGCCGTGCGCGAACCTGGGCCACGGTGAATTTCGATGCGCTGTACCAACAGCATCAGGCCGAGCGCAACCGGGTGGTCAAGGCGCTGGATTACTTCCAGGAGAAGGGCTGGATCGAGCTTGAAAGCAAGCAGATGACCGAGGTCTACAGCCTGCTGATGACGGACTTCGATGCCCAGGTGTTGAGCAGCCAATTGCATGGTTACTTCACACAACATGAACGCACGGAGATCGCTCGTATCCACGCGATGCTCGATCTGTTCGCCACCGAGCACTGCCTGGGTTACCGGTTGGCGCAGTACTTCGGCGACGAAAACGCGCCACAGCAGTGCGGGCATTGTTCGGTGTGCCATGGGCAGGTTGCCCGTCTGCCGGAGCCGCCTGAGTTGCCAGCGCTTGTGGATAAAAATTTCGAGGCGCTGTGTGGCGACTTTATCCACAGGCACGAAGCGTACAACGGCCATGTGCCGGGTGCGGAACGGTTGACACGGTTCTTGTGCGGTATCAGCGTGCCGCTGTTTACCAAGCTCAAGGCGCGGGCGATTCCAGGGTTTGCGGCGCTGGAGGATTATCCGTATGCCGAGGTGCGCGAGTGGGCCGGGGCGAATCTGACTGACTGAAAGGTCACTCGTGTGGGAGCGGGCTTGCTCGCGAAGAACGATAACGCGGTTTTCGCCTTAGACTGGCTGTTCAATTCAAGGAACCGACACTGATGTCCAATCCGATGCCCCAACGCTCCGACTACCGCCACTTCCAGCCGATCATCACCCGCTGGCACGACAACGATGTCTATGGCCATGTGAACAACGTGACCTACTACAGCTTCTTCGACACGGCGGTGAATACTTACCTGATCGAAGTCGGTGGCCTGGATATTCACGACGGTGAAGTGGTGGGGTTTGTGGTCAGTTCGGCGTGCGATTACTTCGCCTCAATCGCTTTTCCCGAGCGCATTGAAATCGGATTGCGGGTGGGCAAGTTGGGCAATAGCTCAGTGCAGTACGAACTGGCAGTGTTCAAGGCCGAGGAAGAGGACGCCTGCGCGGCAGGACGCTTTGTGCATGTGTTTGTGGATCGGGCCTCGAATCAACCCGTGGCGATTCCTGGCGGGTTGCGCGGGGCGTTGGAGCGGTTGGTGGTGTGAAACGAAAAATCGCAGCCCGAGGGCTGCGATTTTTTGGTATCTCTTTCGTGATGCCAATCAGCGATTAGTCGCGATCACGATAGTAGTGGTGATGCTTGCGATGGCCGTAAGCATGACCACGACCGCGGTGGTCATCATCATCGCGGTAGTAACGGCGGCCACCACGGTCACGACCGCCACGGTCTTCGTCATAGCTGCTGTTGCCCATATGGTTACCCAGCGCACCGCCCACGCCACCGCCGGCGGCTGCGCCGATCAGGCTGCCCGTAGTGCCGCCCATGCTGCGGCCGACTACGTTACCGCCGGCTGCGCCGAGCGCACCACCGATGGCGGCTTCGCCACGGCTGTGTCTGTTGGCACCTACTGCACTACCACCGGCGCCGCCCAAGGCTGCGCCAATGGTCGAACCGGTGCTGCCGCCCAGCGATTGACCAACCACCGAGCCAAGTACCCCGCCCAATGCGCCGCCAACACCTGCCTCGGCGGTGCCACCGGCAGATGCGGCGCCACTGATCAGGCCAAGGGACAACAAGAGAATCGAGGAGAACTTCATGAGAGGAGCCTCAAAGGGATGACGGCGCGATCCTGAGGCTGTGTCGTGATGGTTACAATCGAAATCCGAC
Organism: Pseudomonas sp. GW822-FHT06B12; assembly: GCF_058799675.1. NCBI lineage: Bacteria > Pseudomonadati > Pseudomonadota > Gammaproteobacteria > Pseudomonadales > Pseudomonadaceae > Pseudomonas > Pseudomonas sp. GW822-FHT06B12. The sequence continues at coordinate 529,483 of NZ_JBXALR010000002.1, read as the reverse complement.
GAGTAACACGACTTGTGCACAATTTGCTAAGTTATTGTTTTATAGGCGGAACTTAATCGATTTTCGCTGGTCTTTAGCTACTTCGGACAGGCCGCTTTTATGCAAAAGCGGCCTTTTTTGTGGGCGTTTGAAAAGTGCGGAACAGTGTTTGCCTGCGGACGCCATCGCGAGCAAGCTCGCTCCCACACTTGATCTTCAGTGGGCACAGACTTTGTGCTTGGCCGAAAACCACTGTGGGAGCGAGCTTGCTCGCGATGAGGCCGGACCAGACGCCGCGTTACGCCGACCTGGCCATGATCAACCCGGTCTCGCTCGCTGCTTCCAAACGGATCGCAACGAATTTCGAGGTCGGCGTGTGGCTGCCGTCACCGATGCTTTCCAGTGGCACCAGCGGGTTCACTTCCGGATAGTAAGCGGCGGCTTGTCCGGCGGGAATATCGAACGCCAGCAAGGTGAAGCCTTTGACGCGGCGCTCACGGCCGTCATCCCAGATCGACACGATGTCGGCTTTTTGCCCCGGTTTGAAGCCCAGGCGAATGATGTCGGCTTCGTTGACGAACAGCACGTCACGCTGGCCCTTGACCCCACGATAACGGTCGTCGAGACCATAAATGGTGGTGTTGTACTGATCGTGAGAGCGCATTGACTGCATGATCAGGTCCGGCAACTGCCCAGTGGCGCGGGTGCGTTCGTGTACCAGATCGGCCGGAAGGATATTCGGACGGAAATTGGCACGACCGGTCGAAGTGTTCCAGCGGCGAGCACCCGCGCTGTTGCCCAGGTAGAAGCCGCCGGGGTTCTCGATCTTCTGGTTGAAGTCCTTGAAGCCTGGAATGGTGTCGGCGATCAGCTCGCGAATACGACGGTAGTCGGCCACCAGCCAGTTCCAGTCGACGGGCCTGGAGCCCAGGGTCGCCGCGGCGATACCGGCGATGATCGATGGCTCCGAGCGCATCTGTTTCGACAGCGGCTGGAGTTGGCCGTTGGAGGCGTGAACCATGCTGAACGAGTCCTCCACGGTCACCGCTTGCGCCCCTTCGGTTTGCAGATCGATGTCGGTGCGGCCCAGGCACGGCAGGATCAGCGCTTCTTTACCGTGCGCCAAATGGCTACGGTTGAGTTTGGTGCTGATTTGTACGGTGAGGTCGCAATTGCTCAGGGCCTGGAAGGTCCGTGGGCTGTCGGGTGTGGCTTGGGCGAAGTTACCGCCCAGACCGATGAAGACTTTCGAGCGGCGGTCGAGCATCGCGTGGATGGCCTCGACCACGTTGTGACCATTCGCTCGTGGCACCTTGAACTGGAAGCGGCGTTCCAATGCATCGAGGAAGAACGCCGGTGGGCGTTCGTTGATGCCCATGGTCCGGTCGCCTTGCACGTTGCTGTGCCCGCGCACCGGGCACAGGCCCGCGCCCGGCCGGCCGATGTTGCCGCGCAGCAGCATCAGGTTGGCGATTTCCTGGATGGTTGCCACCGAGTGCCGGTGCTGGGTAATGCCCATGGCCCAGCACATGATCACGTTCTTGCCTTTGGCGTACATGCGCGCGGCTTGCTCGATCTCTTCCAGGGTCAGCCCGGACTGCTCGACGATCTGCTCCCACGAGGTGTCGTCGATTTCGCCCAGGTAGTCGAGCACGCTGGCGGTGTGTTCGTTGAGGAAGTCGTGGTCGAACACCGATGGCGCGTCGGTTTGCTGCGCCTCACGCTCCCATTGCAGCAGGAACTTGGCCATACCGCGCAGCAGCGCCATGTCGCCGCCCAACGCTGGACGGAAGTACGCGGTGTTGGTCGGTTTGTCACCGTTGGTGAGCATTTCGATCGGGTGCTGCGGGTGCTGGAAGCGTTCCAGGCCACGCTCTTTGAGCGGGTTGATGCACACCACCTGAGCGCCGCGTTTCACCGCTTCGCGCAGCGGCTCGAGCATCCGTGGATGGTTGGTGCCGGGGTTCTGGCCCCAGACGAAAATTGCGTCGGCGTGTTCGAAGTCGTCGAAGGTCACGGTGCCTTTGCCGACACCGACACTTTGTGCAAGTGCAACACCGCTGGCCTCGTGGCACATGTTCGAGCAGTCAGGGAAGTTATTGGTGCCGAACGCGCGGACGAACAATTGATAGAGATACGCCGCTTCGTTGCTGGCGCGGCCCGAGGTGTAGAACTCGGCCTGATCCGGGCTCGACAAGCCCTGCAGGTGTTTGCCGATCAACGCGAAGGCCGCCTCCCAGCTGATGGGGGTGTAACGGTCGGTTTCGGCGTCGTAGCTCATCGGCTCGGTCAGCCGGCCTTGATATTCGAGCCAGTAGTCGCTTTGTTCCAGTAACGAGCTGACGCTGTGTTTGGCGAAAAACGCGGCATCGACCCGGCGCTTGGTGGCTTCCCAGTTGACCGCCTTGGCGCCGTTCTCGCAGAACATCACCATGCCCTTTTCCGGAGAATCGCCCCAAGCGCAACCGGGGCAGTCGAAGCCGCCGTTCTGGTTGGTCTTGAGCATTATGCGGAGATTTTTCAGCGCGTTATCGCTGGTCAACCAGGCTTGGGCGACGCTGATCAGCGCGCCCCAGCCACCGGCTGGGCCTTTGTAGGGCTTGTAGCGGGGGACGGGTTTCTGGTCGGCTTGACGATGTTGACTCACGCTTGGTTCTCCGTCGCAGGGCTGTAGACCCGCGGCGCACTTTTCTGCGGCAGGTGGATAAGATTGAGGTTGTGCCGGCGCGCCCATTGCAGGGCCAGGCCGGTGGGCGACGACAGGCTGACCAGGGTCTGGATGCCGGCGCGCAAAACTTTCTGGATCAGCTCAAGGCTGCAGCGGCTGGTGACAATCGCCAGGCCGCCCTCAGTGGGGATGTGCTGGCGGATCAGTGCACCGATCAGCTTGTCGAGGGCGTTGTGTCGGCCGATGTCTTCACGGCCCAGCAGCAACTCACCTTGGTTGTTCATGAACACAGCGGCATGCACCGCGCCGCAATGCTGACCCAACGGCTGAAATTCACTGATGCGCTGGCGCAGGCCTTCAAGCCATTGCGCGGGAGGCAATGGCGCGCCGGGTAATACGTTGAGTTGCGGCAAGGCTTGCTCGACCGCTTCGACGCCACACAGCCCGCAACCGCTAGTACCGGCCAGTTGCCGACGTTGCTGCTTGAGGTTCCAGAACGCGCGGCTGGAAATGCTGACCTGCGCGTACTGCGCCGAACCGGACCCGCTGAGTTGCAGGTCATAGAGGTCGGACACGTCGTTGATGATCCCGCTGCCCAGGCTGAAGCCGACGATGAAGTCTTCCAGGTCGCTCGGGGTGACCAGCATCACCGCCTGGCTGATGCCGTTGTAGGCGATCGCCAATGCCACTTCCTCAGCGAGCGCGGTGCTGGCTGATTCGCTGTGGTCGAGGTTGCAATACTGATAGTTCTGACTGGCGGCGGGCGTGGGCATTTCGAGGGCGGGCGCCCCGCAGACCGGACGCTTGGCTTTCATGGGGCAATACCGGCGGTTTATCCAGCCTTAAGCCTAGGCGCGTCAATGTGTCACGTCTAATCGCTAATACTGATCTACCGATAGATAGCGTCGATCAAGAGTTCGTCGGTGATTTCTGATAGTGCGCGAAACACGCCTCAGCCAGTGCCGAGCGCGGTGCACTGCGGCGCATGATCAGCCCCAGCCGGCTGAGGGTTTGCGCGTTTTCGATGGGTTGCAGACGCAAATGTTCGGTCAGCGTTTCGAGTCCGCCTTCCAATGGCATCACCGCGCAACACAGGCCACCGTGCACAGCTTGCAACAATTGATGGACCGCGTCGGTCTGTAACAACGGTTGCGGGCTGAGGCCACGACTGTGGAAGTTGTGGTCGATCGACTGGCGAAAGTGCATGCCACTGGTGAGCATGCCCAAGGGCAGCTCGATCAGTGCTTCCCAGCTCAAGGGTTTTTCGCCGAAGCTGAAGAAGCGCTGGTCGTAGAGCAAGCCCATGCGGGTTTCGCTGAAGGCCAGCGAGTCGAAGCGCTCGCTGTCGAGGCGATCAAGATAGGACACGCCGAGGTCCAGGCGATTGTTCGCCAAGTGTTCGAGGATTTGCTCGGAGCTCAAGGCCGAGAGTTCGAATCGCAGGTTCGGGTGTTCGCTGTGCAGCTGTTGCATCAGCGGCAGGGGATCAAAACTCGACAGCGGCACCACGCCCAGACGCAAGGTGCCGACCAGATTGCCGCGACAGGCTGCGGCCTCGGCCTGCAAGCCGTCACAGGCGGCCAGCACAGTGCGTGCCCACGCCAGCACCCGCTCGCCCGGCGCGGTGAAACCTTCGAAGCGCTGGCCGCGATTGACCAACGGCAGATCGAGTTCTTCTTCAAGGCTGCGCAAGCGCATCGACAGGGTTGGCTGAGTGATGTGGCAACGCGCAGCGGCCTGGCCGAAGTGCCGGGTTTCGTCGAGGGCGATGAGGAATTTCAGCTGTTTGATGTCCATCGTCGCTCCAGTGCGCAGGCCAGGGGGGGCGCGATTCTAGCGCTTGTGCCGAACCTGAGTCATGGGTCGGTTGAGACCGCTATCGCGAGCAATCGAGCGTCGACCGGCTGCTCCCACATTTGATCTGCAGTGAACACAGAGTTTGTGCACGAAGAAGATCCAGTGTGGGAGCGAGCTTGCTCGCGATGCTAGCGACTTGGTCTCAGAGCCCCTCGATCAACTCCCGATAATCCCCCACTGCCATAAACTCGGCCGTGTCTTTCGGTTCTTTGCGGCTGTCCGGTTGGCTCACGGCCAACAGATGCGCCACGCCAAAGTCTCGTGCGCTGCGCAGGATCGGCAAGGTGTCGTCGATAAACAGGCTGCGGCGTGGGTCGAAGTCGATGTCTGTGCGCAAGGCATCCCAGAATTGCGGGTTTTCCTTGGCGAAACCGTAATCGTGGGAGCTGATCAATCGTTCGAAATAGGGCGCAAGCTCGACTCTTTCCAGCTTCAGTGACAACGAGTCGCGGTGAGCATTGGTGATCAGGATCACGCGTTTACCGGCCTGTTTGATCGCCGCCAGAAAGGTATCGGCATCCGGGCGCAGAGCAATCAGATGGGCGGTTTCGAGTTTCAACTCGCGCACCGGCAGCTTCAGCTCGGCGCTCCAGAAGTCCAGGCAATACCACTGCAACTGACCGGCGTTACGCTCGAACAATGGCTGCAATTCCAGCTCGGCCATGGCCCGGCTGACACCGTGCAGCTCGGCATAGCGCTGAGGCAGATGCTCCATCCAGAAATGGTTATCGTAATGCAGGTCCAGTAGCGTGCCGTCCATATCCAGCAGAACGGTATCGATGTCGCGCCAGGGCAGTGATGGCATGGAAAATTTCTCGAACAGTAGAAAGATATCCGACACAAACAATCGGGAAAGCCGCGTTATAGTACCGCGTTCATGCCAAGGAGCCGCCATGCGCCAGAAACCCGAAGTATTAGCCCGCGAGATCATCGCCACCAGTCGCTTGTTCTGCGTTGAAGAGGTGCAACTGCGCTTCTCCAATGGCGTCGAGCGCACCTATGAGCGATTGGTCGGCAAGGGCGCCGGGTATGGCGCGGTGATGATCGTGGCGATGCTCGATTCCGAGCATGCGGTGCTGGTCGAAGAGTACTGCGGAGGAACCGATGCCTATGAAATGTCGCTGCCCAAGGGCTTGATCGAACCTGGCGAGGATGTGTTGGCGGCGGCCGAGCGTGAGCTCAAGGAAGAGGCCGGTTTTGGCGCACGGCAACTGGAGCATCTGACCGAGCTGTCGCTGTCGCCCGGTTACATGAGCCAGAAGATTCAGGTGGTGTTGGCGACTGACTTGTATGAAGAACGCCTTGAAGGTGACGAGCCGGAGCCGATGCGCGTGGATCGGGTCAATCTGCGAGAGCTGGCGGCACTGGCGCAGAACCCGCAATTCACCGAAGGCCGCGCCTTGGCGGCGTTGTACCTGGCCCGTGATCTACTGACTCAGCGTGGAGTGTTTCAACCGTGAGTGATTTTCCCCAGGTTCATCCTTTGCTGGCTCCCGTGGTCGAGCTGGCGCTGAAGGCCGGTGAGGTCATCCTGCCGTTCTGGCGCACCGGCACGGCAGTGACTGCCAAGGCTGACGATTCTCCGGTCACCGCCGCCGATCTGGCCGCTCATCATCTGATTCTGGCAGGGCTGACGGCGCTTGATCCGAGCATCCCGGTGCTCTCGGAAGAAGACGCTGACATTCCGCAAACCGTACGTGCCGGTTGGCAACGCTGGTGGCTGGTCGATCCGCTGGATGGCACCAAGGAGTTCATCTCCGGCAGTGAAGAATTCACCGTCAACATCGCGCTGATCGAACAGGGACGCGTGGTGTTCGGCGTAGTGTCGATGCCGACCAACGGCCGCTGCTACTTCGGTGGCGCCGGGCTCGGGGCCTGGCGTGCCGACAAGGATGCAGCACCGCTGCCGATTCAGGTCCGTGATGTGCCGCCTGCTGGTGAAGCGTTCACGGTGGTCGCAAGCCGTCGACATTCAAGCCCTGAACAGGAGCGTTTGCTCGCGGGTTTGAGCGATAGCCTGGGTGAGTTGGAGCTGGCCAATATCGGCAGTTCGCTGAAGTTTTGTCTGCTGGCGGAAGGGGCGGCGGATTGTTATCCACGCTTGGCGCCGACGTCTCAGTGGGATACTGCTGCGGCGCAAGGCGTGCTCGAAGGTGCGGGTGGCGAGGTGCTGGAGTTGAGTGGTGAGCCGTTCAGCTATCCGGCGCGAGAGTCTTTATTGAATTCGTTCTTCCTCGCACTTCCGGTAAAGGCTGCCTGGCGCGAGAAACTTCTGGAACTGGCGCGCGGTTAAGATCAAAAGATCGCAGCCTGCGGCAGCTCCTACGGGGAGTCGGCGTTTACCGGTGCAAAACGTATTGCCCGGTAAACGTCACCGCAGACTCATCGCTGTCGGCATTCACGACCCGTGTATGCAACGTCAGCCGTGCCCGGCCATAGCGCTGGTACATGGTCAAAAACTTCTTCCAGACCGCCGCACTCGGCGCAGCGCAGATTGCGATGCCGTCGCTGGTGACCGGCAGCGGATAGCTGATCTGACCTTCCTGAATCACGATGTGCCCGTCCTCGACGCCTTCTTCACGCAGGCGCAAATGCAGCCAGCCCCAACCCGCCAACACCGCACCGCAATACAGGCTGCCACCGAACATGGTGCTTTTGTGATTGAAATTGGCTGCCAGCGGTAGCTGCAAGCGCAGCTGTTGCGACTGCCAGTCGAGCACCTTGAGGCCCATGTCCCGCGTGAGGGGAATGTCGCGGTGGAGGACGGATTCCAGGTGACGACTGTCGCGATTCATGCACGGGCCTCGGGATTTTGAACGCTTATGTGAAGGTTAGTCGGCGCGACTCAATCGAGCTCGTCGGCGTTGCTGTTGGCGCCAGCACCATCGGCAAAATTCAAGCCGTGTTTGCGCAGTTTGTCATGCAGGGTTTTGCGTGGAATACCCAGCGCTTCGGCGACGCTGCGCAACGAGCTGTGAGAGCGCGCCAGTTCGGTGGCGATCAGGTTCTTTTCGAAACTCTCCACCTGCTCGCTCAGATTACCGCTGAGCACTGCGGTGAGCGGTGCAGCGCTGCCATCCGGAACGCTGTTGTCCAGCGCGAGTTCCAGGCCCAGGGCGAAACGTTCGGCGGCGTTTTGCAGTTCGCGGACGTTGCCTGGCCAGGTATGCCGCAGCAGTAGAGCCCGTTGTCCGGGTTGCAGTTCGTGGGGTGGCAGACCGTGGCGTTCACTGGCTTCGTTGGCGAAGTGCTGGAACAGCATCAGCGCGTCTTCACCGCGTTCACGTAGCGGCGGAATGCGCAGCGGCGCGACGTTCAAGCGGTAGTACAAGTCGGCACGAAAACGCCCCTGATCCGCCGATTGGCGCAGGTCTTCCTTGGTTGCGGCGATGATCCGGATGTCCAGCGGGATCAGCTGATTGCCGCCCAAACGCTCGACCACCCGCTCTTGCAGCAAACGCAGCAATTTCACCTGCACGTCCAGGCTCATGCTTTCGATTTCATCGAGGAACAGCGTGCCGCCGTTGGCGAATTCGAATTTGCCGATCCGGCGCTTTTGCGCGCCGGTGAAGGCACCGGGTTCGTGGCCGAACAATTCGCTCTCGACCACCGACTCGGCCAGCGCCCCGGCGTTGATCGCGACAAACGGGCCATTGCGGCGGTTCGACAGGTCGTGCAGGGCGCGGGCCACCACTTCCTTGCCGGCACCGGTTTCACCGAGGATCAACACATCGGCCTTGGTCGGCGCCAAGGCACCGATCTGTTCGCGCAGGCGCAGCATCGGTGCCGATTGCCCGACCAGTCGCGTGCTGAGCTGATTGCGATCGCTCAGGGCCAGCCGCAGGCTGCGGTTATCCAGCACCAATTGGCGCAAGGCCAGGGCGCGGCGCACGCTGTCGAGCAACGCATCGCTGGCGAATGGTTTTTCGAGGAAGTCATAAGCGCCGGCACGCATCGCCTGCACGGCTAAAGGCACGTCGCCGTGACCGGTGATCAGCAATACCGGCAACTCCGGGTCCTGGGCGTGCAATTCGCTCAACAGTTCGAGACCGTCCATGCCCGGCATGCGGATGTCGCTGACCACCACACCGGACCAGTCGCGCTCCAGGCGCGAGGCGAGGCCCTTGGCTTCGGCCAATGGCAGGATTTTCAGGCCGGCGAGGTCCAGCGTCTGGCTCAGGGCCTGACGTAGATGCGGATCGTCATCGATCAGCACGACCTGGATGCGGTTGTCGATCAGGTTGCTCATTCACTGCGGTCCTCGGACGGTTGCAGACTTACACCGGGTGCGCCCGCGCGCAGCCGCAGGGTGATCAGGGCGCCGCCTTCCTTGTGGTTGGCGAACGACAGTTCACCACCGAAGGCGCGCATCAGGGTGTCGCAGATGGCCAGCCCCAATCCAAGGCCCTGAGTGCGGGTCTTGGTGGTGTAAAAAGGTTCGCCGGCGCGGCCGAGGGCCTCCATGCAGAACCCCGGACCGTTATCGCGAATGTACAGGTTGACGCCGTCGGTGGTGGATTCGGCACTCAACCAGAGTCTACGTGGCGGGCCTTTTTCGGTCAGGGCGTCGAGGGCGTTGGCCAGCAGGTTGCCGAGCACCTGGCGCAGTCGGGTTTCGCCGGCCTCGACCCACAGCGTGGCGGCCGGCAGATCACGGATCAGCTCGACTTCCATTGCCCGCCTGCGCTTGGCCAGCAACGCCAGTGCATCGTCCAGTGCCGGTTGCAGCGCGACACTTTCCGGCGCGTGGCGGTCGCGACGGGCGAAGGCGCGCAGGTGGGCGATGATCGAGGCCATGCGCCCGGTCAGTTCGCTGATCAGTTTCAGGTTGCCGCGGGCATCGTCGGTGCGCTGATGGTCGAGCAGCACTTCGGCGTTTTCCGCGTAGCTGCGAATGGCCGCCAGCGGTTGATTCAGCTCGTGGCTGATGCTTGCCGACATGGTGCCCAACGCCGAGAGTTTGCCGGCCTGGACCAGATCATCCTGGGCGCGCACCAGTTCCTGTTGCGCCTGTTCGCGTTCCAGCACTTCCTGCTTGAGGCGACGGTTGAGACCTTCGAGATCGCTGGTCCTTTCGGCGACGCGCGCTTCCAGTTCGCGGCGGGTCTTGGCTTCGAAGGCGATGCGCTGCAAGTAGTGACGACGGCGTTGCATCAGCAGTCCCAGCAGCAACATCAACACCAGCAACGTGGCCCCGCCGATAGCCACCACTGTGCGCACCGGTCGGTCGATCAGGGTTCTGGGCGCAAGGATGCTGACGCTCCAGCCGGTTTCTGCGATTTGCTGAGTCTGGATCAGCCAAGCGTCCGGGTTGAGGTTCAGTGGTTGCGGATCACGAGTCGGGTAGGGCTGGATGGCGGTGATCGCCGTGCGCTCCTCATCACTCAGCGGACGGGTCGCCCTGAAGCGCCAATCCGCGCGTGAGGTGATGATGACCACCCCGTTGTGGTCGGTCAGAAGCAGTTGTTCAGGGGTTTTGCCCCAGAGGCTTTCGGTGTGGTCGAGGTCGACCTTGACCACCAGCACACCGATGATCTGCTCGCCATCGCGCACGGCTCCTGCAAAGAAGTAACCACGTTTGGCCGACGTGGTGCCCAGGCCGAAAAAGCGCCCGAGACGACCTTGCATGGCTTCGCTGAAATACGGCCGGAAGGCAAAGTTACGTCCGACAAAACTGTCGTGTTTGTCCCAGTTGGAAGCCGCCAGGGTCTTGCCGCTGGTGTCCATCAGGTACATGACTTCGGCGCCAGTCTGGGTGCGGATGTCCTTGAGCAGGCGGTTGGCGTTGTCGGTGGTCAGCGGTTGATGCGGCGCGGCGAGAACGGCACGCAGGGCCGGCAGATCACCGAGGATCTGCGGCAGTACCTCGTAACGGTGCAGGGTCCCCAGCAGGTTGGCGACGTAGAGGTCCAGCGTCTGGCGATTTTGCCCGGCCAGTTCGCTGCGGTAATAGCGCTCGGCCAAGTGCTGCAGTGGCCACAGCAACGGCGCCAGGCACAGGGCGAGCAGGCCCAGGCTGCGCCAGCGAGGTCTGCGAGGGAGTGTTGGGGTCATAAGCATCGGGCGCCTGAAGGTACAGGCGCATTATGCCTAGCCTTGTTCGGCAAGACACTCAGGCGAAGACGTCGGCGTCCTTGAGCAGTTTGCCTGCCTGGTCCTTGGCCGACAGCTGCGGCGCTTCGCCGAGTTGCCAGTCGATACCCAATGCCGGGTCATCCCAGCGAATGCAACGCTCGGCCGATGGGGTGTAGTAGTCGGTGGTTTTATAGAGGAACTCGGCGTAGTCACTCAGCACTACAAAGCCGTGGGCAAAACCTTCCGGCACCCAGATTTGACGGTTGTTCTCAGCCGAAAGGCGTACGGCGACCGACTTTCCAAAGTGAGGCGAACTGCGACGGATGTCCACTGCCACGTCGAGCACTTCACCGGCGATGACACGCACCAGTTTTCCCTGGGTATTTTCCAGTTGGTAGTGCAAACCACGCAGCACACCTTTTTGCGAGCGGGAATGGTTGTCCTGAACGAATATTGGATTCAGACCAGTCGCGGCCTCGAAAGCCTTGGCGTTGAAGCTTTCGTAAAAGAAACCACGCTCGTCACCAAATACCTTCGGTTCGATGATCAGAACACCGGGCAGATCGGTGGTGACTACATTCATGGGGGTTTCTCCAGCAATCGTGAATTTGTGGTGATGGACGACATTCTTGCTCAAAGCAGCGGCCGGCGCGAGAAGTGCCGCGTATGGGGGTTGCGTATCGCAGTCAGCAGTGGCGATATAGACGCCTTATAAAAATTCCAGGGGTCGTTGTATGTTGCTCGCCACGTTGATTCACCGCGCCAGTCTGGCTAGCCCGCAAGTCTCCGCGCAGCAAGCGCTGGAGCTGTTGCGCGAGCACTATGGCCTGAGCGGGACGCTGCAGTCGTTGGGCAGCCAGCAGGATCTCAACTACCGGCTCGACAGCGACCAGGGCCGTTTCGTTTTCAAAATCTGCCGTGGTGACTACGCAGCGCTGGAGTTGCAGGCCCAGCACGCAGCGCTCAAGCATTTGGGCACACAGCCTGGGCTGCAGGTGCCCCGGGTGATCCCGGCGAAAAACGGTGAAGACCTGCTGACCCTGGAACTTGCCGGTCAATCACTGCATGTGCGCTTGCTCGACTACATCGAAGGTCAATCGCTGACCCACCTCAAACACCTTGGCCATGAACTGGTCGCCGGCCTCGGCCAGCTCTGCGGCGAAATGGACCTGGCGCTGGCCGGATTCGAGCATCCGGGGCTTGAGCGCACCTTGCAGTGGGACGCCCGGCACGCCAGTGCGTTGATCAACCACCTGTTGCCAGTGATCAGCGACGAGCGGCAGCGAGCGTTGATCGCCGAGGCCGCGCAACAGGCCGAACGGCGTTTGCAGCCACTGGTGGCGAAGTTGCCAGTGCAAGCCATCCACATGGACATCACCGATGACAACGTGGTCTGGCAGCGGGATCAGCAGCGTCACTGGCAGTTGCAGGGCGTTATCGATTTCGGCGATCTGATTCGTACCTGGCGCATTACCGATCTGTCGGTGACCTGCGCCGCGCTGCTGCACCATGCCGATGGCGATCCGCTGTGCATTCTGCCGGCGGTGCAGGCTTACCACGCGGTCAATCCGCTGAAGCACGAAGAGTTGCAGGCGCTGTGGCCGATGATCGTCGCGCGTGCGGCGGTGCTGGTGCTCAGTGGTGAGCAACAGGTCAGCATCGATTCGCAGAATCAGTACAGCCGCGACAATCTGAACCACGAGTGGGAGATTTTCCGCGTCGCAACCTCGGTGCCGTTTGAGCTGATGGAGGCGGCCATTCTGGTGGCGGTCGGCCAGTCACTGCCGGCGATTGTGAGCCAGGGTTTTGCGCCATTGCTGCCGAGCCTGGTGGGCCGCGAGTTTGCCTTGATCGACCTCGGTGTCCTGAGTCCGCATTTCGAAGCGGGCAACTGGGAGCAGGACGGTATCGACCAACGTCTGTTGGTCGAAGCGGCGGCAGCTCATGGTTTGGCAGCCAGTCGTTACGGGCAATACCGTTTATCGCGGACGCGTCCGGACAGCCCCTTCGAGCCGGACACTTGTCCGCTGCACGTCGACTTGCGGGTGCCACAGGGCACTACGGTCGAGGCACCGTTTGCCGGCGTCGTGCACCTGGCCGCTGACGGCCGCTTGCAACTGGACAGCGCACAGTTGAGTGTGCGCCTGTGGGGTGTCCATCCCTCGCTACACACAGGTGCGGCCGTGCTCAAAGGGCAGGTGCTGGGTGAAGTCAGTGGAGCGTTGCGGGTCCAACTCAGCCGTGGTGCGGAACTGAATCCTCCACTGTTTTGCATACCATCGCGCGCATCTGCCTGGCAGGCGTTGTGCCCATCGCCGGCAGCGTTGTTGGGGCTGGCTTGCGATGCTGAAGCTGAACTCGATTCGCACACCTTGCTGGCACGCCGCGATGCGAGTTTTGCCCGCTCGCAAAAACACTATTACGTCGATCCTCCGCGCATCGAGCGTGGCTGGCGCAATCACCTGATCGACATGCAGGGGCGTTCCTACCTGGACATGCTCAACAACGTTGCGGTGCTCGGTCACGGTCATCCACGCATGGCGGCCGAGGCCAGCCGTCAGTGGTCGTTGCTCAACACCAACTCGCGTTTCCACTATGCGGCAATCGCCGAGTTCTCCGAGCGCTTGCTGGCGCTGGCGCCGGACTCGATGGATCGGGTGTTTCTGGTCAATAGCGGCACCGAGGCCAATGACCTGGCGATTCGCCTGGCGTGGGCCTACAGCGGCGGTCGCGACATGCTTAGCGTGCTTGAGGCGTATCACGGTTGGTCGGTGGCGGCCGACGCGGTGTCGACTTCAATTGCAGATAACCCCAAGGCCCTCAGCAGTCGTCCGGACTGGGTGCATCCGGTGACCGCGCCGAACACTTATCGTGGCGAGTTCCGTGGCCTCGACAGCGCACCGGATTATGTGCGCAGCGTCGAACACAACCTGGCGAAGATTGCCGAGCAGAAGCGGCAATTGGCGGGTTTCATCTGCGAGCCGGTGTACGGCAACGCGGGTGGGATCTCACTGCCTCCGGGTTACCTGAAACAGGTGTATGCGCTGGTTCGCGCCCAGGGTGGCGTGTGCATCGCCGACGAAGTGCAGGTGGGTTATGGCCGCATGGGCAAGTTCTTCTGGGGCTTCGAAGAGCAAGGCGTGGTGCCGGACATCATCACCATGGCCAAGGGTATGGGCAACGGCCAGCCATTGGGTGCGGTCATTACCCGTCGTGAAATCGCCGAAGCACTGGAGGCCGAAGGTTATTTCTTCTCGTCGGCTGGCGGCAGCCCGGTTAGTTGCCGCATCGGCATGGCGGTGCTGGATGTGATGAAGGAAGAGAAACTTTGGGAAAACGCCCAGGTCGTTGGCGGGTATTTCAAGGAACGGCTTGAGGCGTTGATCGACCGCTATCCATTGGTGGGCGCGGTGCATGGCTCCGGCTTTTATCTGGGCGTTGAGCTGATTCGCAACCGCGAGACCCTGGAACCGGCCACGGAAGAAACCACCGCACTGTGCGACCGCCTGCGCGAGTTGGGGATTTTCATGCAGCCGACCGGCGATTACCTGAACATCCTCAAGATCAAACCGCCGATGGTGACCTCGCGACAAAGCGTGGATTTCTTTGTCGATACCCTGTCGAGGGTGCTGGACGAAGGGCTCTAAACACATCCCCCCTTGTGGGAGCGAGCTTGCTCGCGATGAGGCTGGTACATCCAACATTAATGTTGACCGTCAGACCGTCAGACCGTCAGACCGTCAGACCGCCATCGCGAGCAAGCTCGCTCCCACAGGGATTGCGTTTAAATTCGATTGATATCGGCTTTAACTGAAGTATTTTCGATTGGTGGATGTTTTATAGCTTTAAAAGCCGATTTTTATCGGTTATAAAGTCGCCTAACGCCACGGCGTGGATCACCGCGCCTGTCCGTTCCCATTTCTGTCATCGGTCGATGCCACATCGACCCTCTGAACCCGCCCGGGAGATGATTCATGAGCCGTATCGTTACTGTCGCCGCTACCCAGATGGCCTGTTCCTGGGACCTTGAAGCCAACATCGAGACCGCAGAGAAGCTGGTCCGTGAGGCTGCAGCCAAAGGCGCACAGATCATCCTGATTCAGGAATTGTTCGAGACCCCGTACTTCTGCCAGAAACCGAACCCGGACTACCTGCAACTGGCCACCACGGCCTCCGAAAACGTGGCCATCAAGCACTTCCAGAAAGTCGCCAAAGAACTGCAAGTCGTGCTGCCGATCAGCTTCTTCGAACTGGCAGGTCGCGCACGTTTCAACAGCATCGCAATCATCGATGCCGATGGCAGCAACCTCGGGATTTATCGTAAAAGCCATATCCCGGACGGTCCTGGCTACCACGAGAAGTACTACTTCAACCCGGGCGATACCGGCTTCAAAGTCTGGAATACCCGTTACGCGAAAATCGGCGTGGGCATCTGCTGGGATCAGTGGTTCCCGGAGTGCGCCCGCAGCATGGCGTTGCAAGGAGCGGAAATCCTGTTCTACCCAACCGCCATCGGCAGCGAACCGCACGACAAGACCATTTCGTCCCGCGATCACTGGCAGCGCGTTCAGCAAGGCCATGCCGGCGCCAACCTGATGCCGCTGATCGCCAGCAACCGCATTGGCAATGAAGAACAAGACGGCTACGACATCACCTTCTACGGCTCCTCGTTCATCGCCAACCCGTTCGGCGAGAAAGTCCAGGAGCTCAACGAAACTGAAGAAGGCGTACTGGTTCAGAGCTTCGACCTTGACGAACTGGAGCACATCCGCAGCGCCTGGGGTTCGTTCCGTGATCGTCGCCCGAACCTGTACGGCGCAATCAAAACCCTCGACGGTTCCCTGGAGTCCTGATCACTATGACTACTTTGCACAGCACGCCTCGCGCTGACGGTTTTTACATGCCCGCCGAGTGGGCGACCCAGACCCAGACCTGGATGGTCTGGCCGGAGCGCCCGGACAACTGGCGCCTGGGTGGCAAGCCAGCGCAGGCCGCTCACGTTGCGGTGGCCAAAGCCATCGCGCGTTTTGAACCGGTGACTGTTGCCGTCTCGGCGGCCCAGTACGAAAACGCCCGAGCGCGTCTGGACGTACCGAATATTCGCCTTGTCGAGATGTCCAGCGACGACGCCTGGGTCCGTGATACCGGCCCGACATTTGTCATCAACAACAGCGGCGAAGTCCGTGGTATCGACTGGGATTTCAACGCCTGGGGCGGCTTCGATGGCGGTCTGTATTCACCATGGAATCGTGATTCGCAAGTGGCCGGAAAGATCCTTGAGATCGAGCGCAGCCCGCGTTACCGCACCGAGGGCTTCGTGCTCGAAGGCGGTTCGATTCATGTCGATGGCGAAGGTACGCTGATCACTACCGAAGAGTGCCTGTTGAACCGCAATCGCAATCCGCACATGAACCGTGCCGACATCGAAGCGGTGCTCAGCGCACAGCTGGCTGTGGATAAAATCATCTGGCTGCCGGACGGTCTGTTCAACGACGAGACCGACGGTCATGTGGATAACTTCTGCTGCTACGTGCGTCCCGGTGAAGTGCTGTTGGCCTGGACCGACGACCCGCAGGATCCGAACTACCCGCGTTGCCAGGCCGCGATGAAGGTGCTGCAAAGCAGCAAGGACGCCAAAGGCCGCCCATTTACGGTGCACAAAATGCCGATTCCGGGGCCGCTTTACGCGACCGAGGAAGAGTGCGCAGGTGTCGACCCGGTGGACGGTACCCAGGAACGTAACCCTTCGGTGCGCCTGGCCGGTTCCTACGTGAACTTCCTGATCGTCAACGGCGGCATCATTGCGCCGAGTTTTGACGATCCGCTGGACGCGCAAGCCAAGGAAATCCTCCAGAACCTGTTCCCGCAGCACGAAGTGGTGATGGTGTCGGGGCGTGAACTGTTACTGGGTGGCGGTAATATCCATTGCCTTACCCAACAACAGCCAGCACCGCACAAAGGTTGAGTGAAGTTGTAACAACCGGCGGCACTGGATTGATGGGGGCTATGCCCGGTTTATTCGAGTGACCCCTATCTAGCCCGCAGCTCTTATGGACTGCGGGTTTTTTTACGTCCACATGCCGGCCTGGCGGGCACTTTGGCATAGCTCTTGTATCTGTTTGAGAGCAATTCTCGGGAATGTAGAACCGCGTTGTTCTGTCATAAACCTTGGATAAGTTAGCCGCTCACAAACCAGGAGAGAGCGCCGGAAATGAATATGGTCAGCGAGCGGACATCGCATCCCTTGGCAATGAATGGCGAATCGCTTCAGGTGCTGGCGCAATGGTTGAAATCCAACGGAACGCGACAGGTCAGAGAACCTGACCCGCGCAGGATGATGATCGAGCGTTATCCCGCTGGTTTGTTCAGTGAGGCAGAGCTTGAAGCCTTGTGGGCTGTGATTGAAGGATAGAAAGCAAAGGATTGGTAAAGCGCTGCCCGGATGGCAGCGCTTTTTTTTGCCTTAAGAAACTGTAAGTCCCGGTTTCGCCCCGCCTGCAGTGGCCCAAACACCCATTCGACCGATCTGCGAAACAGACTAAAAGCCAATCCGGCGTTTTTCGTTCATCGACAGAGGAATAGTCTGCCGACATCGAATTCCTACGACTTTGCTGGAGCTTTCCATGTCTACCACAACCCTTCATTACATCTACGATCCACTGTGCGGCTGGTGCTACGGTGCCAAGCCTTTGGTGCAAGCGGCACAGGCCGTTTTGCCGGTGATCGCCCATGGCGGCGGCATGATGACCGGTGCTAACCGGCAGACGGTTTCGCCTCAACTGCGCGATTACGTGATGCCTCACGACCGACGCATCGCCGAATACACCGGGCAGCCGTTTGGTGAGGCGTATTTCGAAGGCTTGCTGCGTGATCACACTGCGGTGTTCGATTCGGCACCACCGATTGCTGCCGTGCTGGCTGCTGAGCAACTCGCCGGACGTGGGTTGGAACTGCTGGGGCGTTTGCAGAGCGCGCACTACGTGGAAGGTCGGCGGATTGCCGATGAAGCGGTGTTGCTGGAACTCGCCGTGTCGATTGGCCTGGAAGCAGAGTCCTTCAAGCGCGAGTTCAAGGACGCACTGGCGAACGAAACCCAAGACCACATCAAGCAAAGCCGCGCGTTGTTGGCGCAGGTTGGTGGCCAGGGTTTTCCGACACTGGCGCTGGAACAGGACGGTCAATTTACCTTGGTCGACATCGGCCCATGGCTCGGTAAGCCTGAAGCTTTTGCCGCCTGGTTGAGCCAATCGGTCGTCACTCAGCCGAGCGAATCCACTTCCCCGGTTCAGGCTTGTGGCCTGGACGGTTGTGCTCACTGATTTCATACCTTACGCGGAGCAACCCATGGATAACCTGAGCTTGATCAAAAGCACTTACGAAGGTGCCAACTCCCAGGAAAACGCACGCAACACTGCTGCGGCGTTGGCTGCCGATGCACAATGGACCGAAGCCGCGGGGTTTCCCTACGCTGGAACCTACGTTGGTTTCGACGCCATCGTCGAGAATGTCTTCAAGCGTCTGGGCACTGAATGGGAAAGTTTTCAGTTCAAGGTCGAGAGCTATGTCGCGCAGGATGACAAGGTATTTGCCTACGGAAATTACAGCGGAATCTACAAAGCCACGGGCCGCCCGATGAACGCTCGAGTCGCGCATTTGTGGACTCTGGCGAATGGCAAAGTCACCCATTTCGAGCAGTTTGTAGACAGCCACACCGTGCAGTTAGCGATCGCTGACCAGTAAGTTCTTAGACGATTTTCGCCTAATCACAGACGATTCACGAAATTGACACATGCTGAGGGGCGCGGCTAGGATTCGCCCCCACGCCTGTGGCCAACCGCCACGACTCCAAAAAATAATAAGGGCCTGCCTCGCTTTTGCGTGGGCGGGCCTTTTGTTTTGGAATGAAAAAAGAGCGCCATAGCAGCCATTTCAGCCACCGGTCACAGCGCGTATCAACCCGTAATAAGGAAAATAACATGTTGAACATGCGGATCGGTCTGATCGCACTGGGGATTTTTAGCGCTACTCAAGCCATGGCAAATGACCAAGCTGAGTCCAAAGGTTTTGTTGAAGGCAGCAGCCTGAAAGTGCTGTTGCGCAACGCCTACATCAATCGCGATTACAAGGACGGTAACCCAGACAAGGCCGAGTGGGGCCAGGCTGCCATCGGCACCTTCTCCTCGGGTTTCACTCAAGGCACCGTGGGTGTCGGCGTCGATGCCTTCGGTCTGTACGCCCTGCGTCTCGATGGCGGCAAGGGCCGTAGCGGCGCGGGAGGTATCGACTTCTTCAAACAAGGCGACAGTGGCGAAGCCGCCGATGACCTGGCCAAGGCTGGCGCGGCGGTAAAATTCCGTCTGTCCAACACCGTGCTGACCTACGGTGACCAGATGCCGGCACTGCCGGTACTGAACTACGACAACGCCCGTCTGCTACCTGAAAGCTATACCGGCACCTTGATCACCTCCAAGGAGATCAAAGGCCTGGAGCTGAATGCCGGCCGTTTCACCGCCGAATCGCGCAAGAGCGCTGAAGGCCGTGACAGCGGTGGTCTGAAGTCGATCAACGTGTTGGGCGGTAGCTACCAGTTCACCGAACAGTTCAAAGGTGCGTTCTACGCGTCCAACGTTGAAGACGTTCTGAAGAAACAGTACGTGAACCTGAACTACGTGTTCCCGCTGGCCACCGATCAGTCCCTGACCCTGGACTTCAACGGTTACCAGACCAAGCTGGACAAGTCTTACGCTCTGGAACATGACACCGAAGGCCAGGACAACAAAATCTGGAGCCTGGCAGCGACCTACGTCACTGGCCCGCACTCGTTCACCCTTGCGCACCAGCGCAGCACCGGTGACAGCAACCTCGGCTACCCGTACGGCGGCTATCAGAAAGAACAGGGTCGTGTCGGTGACGGTGGCAACACCATCTACCTCGCCAACTCCTACTGGTCCGACTTCAACGCCGAAGACGAGCGCAGCTGGCAGCTGGGCTACGGCCTCGACTTCGGCGCTTTCGGCGTTCCAGGCCTGACCTACAACGTGGCTTACGTGCGTGGCGACAACATCACCACCGCCACCAGCACCGGTGGCACCGAGCGCGAAATTTTCAACCAGTTCAAGTACGTGGTCCAAAGTGGCCCGGCCAAAGACCTGAGCGTGAAAGTTCGCAGTTCGGTCCTGCGCGTGTCGCAGAAATCCAGCGACTACAACGTCAGCGGCAACGAAGTCCGTGTGTTTGTGGATTACCCGATCAATATCTTCTGATGATCGGCTGAGTGGATAAAACTCAATAGAAAACCCCGACTGGCTCGGGGTTTTTTATTGCTTCATTTTGGTAAAAGCGTTCTAAAGTTGTCTTTTTTTGCATCAAAAAGTCGACTCAAGGACTCTTTTCGCAGCATTTCAAACAACGCTTGATATGCCTGAAATTCTTTCTCATGGACGGAAATTCTGCACCTAATAGATTAGGCCGCTCACTGCAGCGGAGACTAGTAATGATCGTTTTAAACAGAGAAGTTGGCGAATCGCTAAGGCGCGACAAATTTGTCAACGTCCAGGGTGGTGACTTCAATCTCTACGGTCATTTCGCCGACTTCGTCAGACTGACCAAAAGTTGGGAAAACATGGAGCCGGACAGCTACTACGGCCAGGCCGATTCCGGTATGCGCTTCCGTCGTTACAGCGACTTCGAATACAACCCGGTGACCCGCGACCTCAAGCAGCTGGAACACCGCGCCTATGTGCAATCCAAGGCTAACAACAGCTACGTGGGCGGGCTGGAACGACACTTCCAGGACTTCTCCAATGAAGTGATCAATTCGCCGGTGATGCGCAGCCTCATCGACATTGACTTTGAAGTGTACAAAAACGTTCTGCCACCGGAGTTGCACGATGAAATCTGGCAATGCCAGATCCATCAGATCCGCATCGAGATCAAGCCGGGCAAACAACTGGAAATCACCCCTGAAGGCATCCATTGCGACGGTTATCCGTTCAGCGGTGTGCACTTCTGGGGACGCAACAATGTTGACGGTGCCGAGAGCCGTCTCTACAGCGCCCAAGAAGAGCAGTTGGCGTCGACGACTTACCAGGAAATCCTCGACACCACCTTCTTCCTCGACCGCGACATGCGTCACTACGTGACCCCTGCCCGCAATACCCATTCTCACGACATGGCGTACCGGCAGATCCTGGCGATTTCCTTCTCGCGGCCCGGGACCGCTTTCGACATTGTTCGCTGAACAGCTCGCCCCCATGGACAGCCCCTCGGCATCGGTGATGCTGTGGCGCGCCAATGCCAAAGATGCGCTGCGCCTTGAGCGTTTCTTCCGGCAGTTCGATGAAGTGTCGTTCTGCGAATGGCAGGACGCCCAATGCCTGCGCAGTGTGTTGGTGCAGAAGACCACCACTGCGTACCTGGCGCTCGACGTCAATGGCGAAGTGGTCGGCGCGGTGCTGGGTGGCATGCTCGGCAGCCGTGGCACCATCAACCACTTGGCGGTGAGCCCGGAGTATCGCGCACAAGGCGTGGGCCAGCGCCTGGTGGAAGCGGCATCGGCGGATATGAAACGGGTCGGTGTACTGCGGATGTTCCTGTTTGTCGACGATGCTAACCTTGCCGGCAAACGCTTTTGGACTGCCCAGGGTTTTTGCGAGCCGCGTGGCGAAACGACATTTGAGAGGGATCTATGAATGAGACGTCCAGCAGCCAGCCGCTGATGGTCGAGCCGCAGCCTTCGCGCACCTTTGCCGAAGCCAGCCCGGTGGTGGCCGGCTACTTCACGGTGTCGTTCGTGTTTGGTTTGATGACCGTCAATGCCGGGTTGCCCGTGTGGTTGCCGGTTGCGATGTGCCTGTTTGTCTACGCCGGCGCTTCGCAGTTCGCCGCGTTGGCGCTGATCTCCAGCGGCGCTTCGCTGACCACGATCATCCTCACCACGTTCCTGATCAATGCGCGGCATATGCTGATGTCGGTCTACATGGCCAAGGCGTTGCGGGTGTTAGGGCTCAGTCGTTTTGAACGGTGGTGCTATGCCGGCGGGCTGACGGATGAATCGTTCGCCTTCCACAGTGTGAAACTGGGCAGCGGCGCGTCGGTCAATGTGCGTTACCTGATCGGCTTCAACCTGTTTTGTCACACCTCGTGGGTGCTCGGCGGTTTGCTCGGGGCGATCTGCGCGCAGTACGCAGCGCACCTGATCAAGTATCAACTCGACTATGCCCTGACCGCGATGATGCTCTACGTGCTGGTGTCGCTGTGCAACACCCGCAACAAACTGATCGCAGCACTGGCCGCGGTCGCCTGCATGGGCGCCCTGAGCCTGGTCGGCAGCTCGCCTTTCAACGTATTTATCGCCACATTCGTCGGCTGCGGGGTGGGTGTATGCCTGACCAAACGTTCCTGATTCTGGTCGTCGTGCTGATGATGGCTGTGACCTTCCTGCCACGCGCGTTGCCGCTGCAAGTGAACACCGACCATTGGCCGCCCTTTGTCGCCCGGGCGCTGGAATACCTGCCAGTGGCGATCGTCGCTGCGATCAGCCTCACGCCCTTGTTGATCAAGGACCAGCATGTGCAGCTCGATCGCCCGGAATTTTACGCAGCGATTCCGACGTTGTTATGTGCGTATTTCAGCAAAAACCTCTTTCTCAGTGTGGCGGTTGGAACGGCTGCGTACATTGCGCTCGGCTCGTTCATGTAGGCCCAGGTCGACTACATCGCTTAATGCCTGGCCCGACAACTCCGGGTTATTGACCGCCAGCCGCACTTCGAGGAAATCCTCAAAGCCAGGGAAAATGGTCAAGCCGTTACGCTGGGCCGCCTCGCGGGACACCATGCCGAGGCCGTCCATCTGTGTGATCAGCGACAGGGTCAGGGTTTCGCTGCAGGAATAAATCATCCGCTGACCGGATTCATAGTTGCCGAGTCCCGCGTCGAGAAAGCGCAAGAAACTGTGGGAATACGGACAATCGTCCGCCGGACGAACCTGAAACTTATCGCCCAGCAACACCAGCGGATCGTTCTCCTGACCGCAGTGAGCGCCCACCACCTGAACGTGCACATCTGGCAGCACAATGCTCGGCAATCCGGGCTTTTGCGGGCCGATCAACACGGCGAGGTCGAAGTCTTCATTCTTGAGTTTGCTGAGGTTTTCCATCGACTCGGCGTAGCTGAATTCCAGCTGGTGGTCAGGAAACACCTCAATCAGACGTCCGATCATTCTCCGATTGAAGTCCTCCGACAGCGTGGTATTCAACGCAACCTTAAGTGTGCGTTGTCCAGGCACCTTCAGCGCGGCGACTTTTTCTTCCATCTGCCGTGTGGCGACCAACACCTTGTCCATGTAGGGCGTGAGCTCCGTGCCCTGCGAGGTCAGGGTCAAACCCTTGTTGGAGCGTCGAAACAGGCGAAAACCAAACTGCTCTTCGACCTTGTTCAACTGCGCGGCCAACGCCTGCACTGTCAAACAGGAGTGCTCCGCCGCCGACGACAACGAGCCGGTCTGCACGATGCGCATCAGGTTGCGTAAGGTTCTGCTATCCATGGGGTAATGCCCTCTAAAGTGGGCTGGCAATTGTTGTGTACCTTGCGGCCTATCCGGCGCCAGATGCTGGCTATATTCCTGCACCTGAGCATAGTTGTCGCGGGTTTAGTAGCGAATTGATTCCACAGCCGATGGCTGGAGGCTTACACAGGATCGGGGTTTTTGCGGTGGTGGGGGATTGGGGCAAAAAAAGCGAGGGTTGCGCGGTTTTTCAGTTTGGGCAATTTAGATGGCGAATATTCGTTTACGGATTAAATTCACCTGTTTATTCGTATTTGTACTAGTCTGAATTCAAGACATCGCATACCCAGGAGGCCAACCTCATGCCTACCTCATCCCCAGCCCAAACCCCACAGCAACAACTCGATTCCCCCGAAGCCGGCCGAGTCGCGCTCAAGTTTTTCTTCAACCTCATGGAACGCTGGGGCTGCACCGCCGAACAGCAACGCACGCTACTGGGCAAAGTCGGCAACACAACCTTCTACAAGTACAAACACCTACCGCCCAACGTGCGATTGCCCCACGACACCCTGGAGCGCATCTCGTACCTGATGGGTATCCACAAAGCGCTGAGCATCATCTTCAGCAACAGTCGCGAGCGTGCCTATAAATGGGTCAGCAGCCCCAACACCGCCGCGCCGTTCAACGGTCAGTCGGCCCTTGCCTATATGTTGGCCGGTCGGGTTGTGGATATCGCTGACGTGCGGCGCTATCTCGACGGAGTGCGTGGTTGATGGCGCCGGAACTGACCGATCCGCAGTGGCCGCGGGCCTACCGGATCGTCAACAGCAGCTTCCCGCCGATCTCGTTGTTTGAAGACGTGCTCGACCCCGAAGACCTGCCCATCGCCTACGCGCTGGAAGCCCTGACCAATGATCGGCTGATGGAAGAGGCCGGTGTGCTCTCCCGAGTGCGCCCCGAAGACCGAGTCTCCGGGCCCGGATCGACGCCGGTCATGGCCGCATTTACCCATATCGGCAAAACCAGCCGCTTCACCGACGGCACCTTCGGCGTCTACTACGCCGCCAGCAGCCAAGCGGCGGCCATCGCCGAGACGAGTTATCACCAGGAACGCTTCCTGGCCGCGACGAACGAGCCGGACCTCGAGTTGACCATGCGCACCTACGTCAACCAGGTCGTGAAGCCGATGCACGACATCCGCCACAACTACGCCCACCTCCACGACCCGGACCCCACTGCCTACGGCTCCGCACAAGCGTTCGCCCGAGAACTGCGCGAAACCTTGTCCTGGGGACTGCTCTACAACAGCGTCCGCCTGACCGGCCACGAATGCATCGCCGCCTTCCGCCCACCGGCGGTCTCCATCCCGCTGCAAGGCAAGCACATCCGATATGTCTGGAGCGCCAGCAGCCGCAAGATCTCGTTTGTGTTTGAAGTCAGCGAAGTCTGAGATGCACGTATGAAAAACCCCGAATGATTCGGGGCTTTTTCTTGCATGCGGCTCAGGTTCAGGTCACGACGTTACTGGCTGCGGTTGTTACCTGGCGCGCCAAGCACCTTCACCACGTCATCGATCACCGCCTTACTCATCTCCTGCAAATAGTGCGACGCCCACGCATAGCGGTCCTTACCGCGCTCCATCGCCGCGTCTTCGGCCAACAGTTTGGAAAGGTGGAGCAAGTCGGAAACGTGGGACAGGGCTTCGAGGATCGGGACGCCACTGCTGACGCGAAATAGAGCTTGGTCGGAATGGATGGAGAAGGGCGTGAGGCCGATGGTTTTCAGGTCTTGGGGGTTAGTCATTGGGCACCTCCGAGATGTGAGAGGTCGCTGGTGACGATAAGTGCTTGAAAAGCGTTCGAGAGATTAGCGCGGTGATTACAGATGCAGTTTTTGGACGGATTTATGGTGTGCATTGTCTAGCTCCTTGACTGTCGGGAGCCGCAACCGTCCTTCCTACGGGATTGGGTGGCGGCCGTACGCGGGGTAGGAATACCGGGAATCAAGGCACCCGGCACACCCGAAGGTGTCCCGCGCACAGCCACCATTGCACGATATCGCGGACACAAAAAAAGCGCCTGCAATAGCTGATGGGGCGCTGTTGCGCCTTGATTAACTCGGGTTCCTACGCCCGTTCGCTGATTTGGCAGCGACGACTGAAGGTTAGCGTGCGAGTGGAGGGTCCGCAAGCGTGGCGAAGTGCTGGCCGTAGCTGGGGAGTTTTAGTGATTTTTATGAATGGGCAATAATTATTGGCCATCCATAATTTTCATAATTTCGAAAGGGCCGGTCGACAGCCTTGTCAGAGCGGGTGGAGGGGTATCCGGTATGGACCGTGAACTGGATCAGAGAGTGGGTCCGCATCTGCGCGGCACAATTGCCTGATTTGTTACTCCAGGCGCCATTGCTGTTGGCGTTTCCAATTACTTTGAAAACCCATGAGTCTCAAGTTTGCCGGCTCCTGCTGATCCATTATTTCGGCAAGACGAGGCTTCCACTGGCTGTCGGGGCTGATCAAGTCGGTTAGATAGGCCAGTATCGTCAAAACGATATATAGCCGTTGCTTGGGTTGAGGCTGGTTGGCAGGCGCATTGGGGATGACCCATTCTTTGGGCAGGGAGGGCCGAATCGAGAGCTCTCGGTTCCATAACCGTGAGTGGTGGGCGCAACAGTTTCGAATGAAAGTCAGGGTGTGCAACCAGGAGGCCAATACATCGAAGTGCAGATCAAATCTGGCGGCGATAGCTTTCTTATCGGCACTTCTGCCTATTGCACTGAAGAGGGTAGAGACCGTCCCAAGGCTGAGTTCTTCCAGAACCGCCCAAGCGGGCGGTAGCTCAGGATGAGCATAAGTCGCCCCGTAGTATCGGAAATAGTTATCACGCTTGCGGTTTTCGATCCGCTGCTGTTGGAGCCCATCAATCTGTCGACCTTTTGTGATGCGATCAATCTCACGTCCGAGTTTGTTGCGTTCCTTATTCAGTTGCTCCCGCAGGGGGCGTAATAGCTCGAAATGCGAGTATGACGAGGAGAAGACTGATGCGTCGGCTATCCAGTCAGGCCCATATTTGGGGCACATGTGATTGCTGATAGTTGCTCGTATGGCGACTTCGATACGCTCAATGGCATCCATGGTTATGCGTCGCAATAGACCATCGAAGCGGTAGATGTTGACGACGGCTTTCAGGGTGCTGCCGGGCTTGAAGGTGTGTTCAGGGCTTGGTTCTTGGAAGGGACGCATATAGGGACTCAGGCGAAACAGCGTGACCACTTCTAGGAAAAGCATGGCCCGGTCGTCGTTGGCGACGTGCAGGCCTCGTTGCTTTAGCAGTTCCAATTGCTGTTCTACGCTGAGGGCCGGCTTGTCAAAGGGCCTCATGTAGTTTTCTCCAGGCAAAAAAAACCCGCACGATTTGAGCTTGCTGACTGGGTCAACCTAGGCTTGGCGGGTGTGTTGGGGTGCATTATAGGTTGGCGGGGAAGGCCGTCAACGTTGTGCTGATGTGGAATTGTAACGGTTGGGTGTAGTGGTCAATTAATCCCAGGGATACATCAAAGTCTTGCCTATATTAATTACATTGCGTCACTAATGAAGTTCTCGTACCCATCTTTATCCCTCCCAAGTAACGCCATACATTCATATCCACCACCTACCCATCATCCCGAAGGGCAGGTCACTGGAGAGTTGTCATGCCTTTCGTCAGCGTACGCATCACCCGCGATGGCGTTACCTCAGAGCAGAAAGCTCAGGTGATCGCCGAAATCACTGAAACCCTGGAACGGGTCCTCAACAAACGCCCGGACCTGACCCACATCGTGATCGAAGAAGTCGACACCGATAACTGGGGCTATGCCGGGATCACCACCACCCAATACCGAAAACAACTGGCGCAGGGGCAGTCATGACTCAGTCCGTCACCATTGATTTCGTCTCTGATGTGGTGTGCCCGTGGTGCGCTTTGGGCGCGACGGCACTGGAGCAGGCCATCGAGAATCTGGCCGGTGAAGTTTCGGTCGAGCTGACTTTCAAGCCCTTCGAGTTGAACCCGGACATGCCGGTCGAAGGCGAGAACGCGGTCCAGCACATGATGCGTAAATACGGACGCAGCGCCGAGGAAGTTGCCGCTGGTAAAGAGATGCTGATGGCCCGTGGTCAGGCCATCGGGTTCCGGTTCGATCTGGAAAAACGCAGCCACTTCTACAACACCTTCGATGCTCATCGTCTGTTGTTCTGGGCATTACAGGGGGGGCGGCAGATCGAACTGAAGAAAGGCTTGCTGCGTGCTTTTTTCAGTGAAGGCCAGAACCCGAGCGATCGCGAAACGCTGGTACGTCTGGCCGCTGAAGCGGGGTTGGATACCGCGCGTGCGCGTGAGGTGTTGGCGTCTGGAGCGTTTGCCAAGGAGGTCCGTGAGCTCGAAGCGTTTTACCGCGAGCACGGTATCAATTCGGTACCGGCCATGATCCTCAACGGCCGTCACCTGGTGTCCGGTTCGCAATCGGTCGAGTACTACGAAGACATGCTGAGGCAAATGGCGCGGGCACCCGCCGAAGCCTGATTGATCACGTTTCAAGCCCCACTATTTTGTAGAGGTTCATCATGAGCAATTCGAAAAAAGTCATCGTTATTACTGGCGCATCCCAAGGTCTTGGCGCGGGTATGGTCAAGGCTTTCCGTGATCTCGATTACCGGGTGGTTGCCACCTCGCGTTCGATCAAACTGTCCACCGACCCGGACATCCTCACTGTGGCGGGTGACATCGGCGACCCGGCGATCGCCGAGCGCGTGATTCGTGAAGCGATCGCACGTTTTGGCCGTATCGACACCTTGGTCAACAACGCCGGGATCTTCGTCGCCAAGCCGTTCACCCACTACACCCACGAAGACTACGCCGCTGTGCTGTCGGTGAACCTGAATGGTTTCTTCTACATCACCCAACTCGCCATCGCCGAGATGGAAAAACAAGGCAGCGGCCACGTCGTCAGCATCACCACCAGCCTGACGGACCACGCCATCGACGGCGTGCCTTCGGTACTGGCGTCGTTGACCAAAGGGGGCCTCAACGCGGCGACCAAATCCCTGGCCATCGAATACGCCAAGCGTGGCATCCGTGTGAACGCGGTCAGCCCCGGCATCATCAAAACGCCGATGCACGGCGAAGAAACCCATGAAGCGCTGGGCAATTTGCACCCGGTCGGGCACATGGGGGAGATCAGCGACATCGCCCAGGCCGTTGTGTATCTGGACTCCGCCGGATTCGTCACCGGCGAGATCCTGCACGTCGATGGCGGTCAGAGCGCCGGTCACTAAGACCTGCTTTTCCACACATGGGAAACAACCAAGCCCTCGCATTTTTGCGAGGGCTAAGTTTGATAACTCCAGGTACTGAGTGGTTCGTCATTACGCCAAAAAAGTCTAAATCCATCCTGTTGTTTCTACGATATTTAAGAATTCATTGCTGGCGTCGTCCTGCTGCCGGCTCTGGTATGGCCACGAGCGAACTAAACTAGTTGTACCTCTGAAGCAGATGTCTCCAGAGAGGTAAGGAGGTGCCAAATGGCCATTCGTGATACCTATCGGGAAATTGAACAGACCCTGGGTCAGGTACCGGAGTGGATTAAGCAGATGCCGGAAGGTGGAGCGAGCGGATTCTGGGCCGTAGCCCGGGACTTCTGGCTGGCGGATACCAAGATTCCTAATAAGTACAAGGAGTTGATAGGTCTGGCAGTGTCTGGGGCGACCCGTTGTAAGTATTGCGCCCTGTTCCATACCGAAGCCGCGCGCTTGTTTGGCGCGAGCGACGAGGAAATTTCCGAAGCCAGCTTTATGGGGTCGCTGACCATGATGGGCAGCACCTTTATTAACGCCCAGCAGATCGACTACGAGCAGTTCCGGCAGGAAACGCTGAGTATCATCCGGTATGTCAAAGATCACTCGCAACCCAAAGCCGCTTAAGCCGTTGCGGGAACCAGCCCTTCGCCAGCTGACGAAGGATAAATTGATTGCAATCACCGGCGATGGTCCCAGGACCACCGCTCGGTGGCAAGCGGCTGTACTGCGAGCCATCAGCGAACTCATGCAATACAGCGATACCGCCCGCGAAGAAAACCAGGACCTGCGTATTCCCTTCGCCAAAGCACTCCACGACCTCTATGGGGGACAGAAGTCCGACGCCGAGTTGACGGAAATGGTGCTGCTGATGCTGGAAGTGGAAACCGCCCCCTTTCTCGGCAAAGGGCCCTAGGCGGCAGCGGCATCGGGGAGCAATGATTTCTGAGAAGTGCGACCGGATCTGCGTTGAAGATCAAAAGATCGCAGCCTTCAGCGGCTCCTACAGGGGGGTAGCAGTTGGATTTCTGGATGCCAGAAACAACAAAGCCCTCGCATTGCTGCGAGGGCTTTGTTTTGTATGGTGCCGGCACCAGGAGTCGAACCCGGGACCTACTGATTACAAGTCAGTTGCTCTACCAACTGAGCTATACCGGCGTGTTGGGCGACGATTATAGCGATTGGCAGGGTTCTGTAAACCCCTGATTACTGACTATTTTTCAGTATGCCTTTGGCAAGGTTCTCGCCCTTGTGTGTGCTTGAGCGTTCCAGGGCTGGTCTTGATCAGTCCACGGTTGTCGCGCGGTGTAAAACGTGTCGCCCGCAGGGAGGCTTTTGTTGACGAATGACAGGGTTCCAATCGGGCAGGCCCGCCGATGGTTCGGCGGGCCTGGTCTTACGGATGGCGTCAGTCGGTTACACGCCGCTTTTGACGGCGTTGATCAAGGCCTGGCTCAGGACTTGGGCGGGCGCTACCTGCACGCTTTGGGTATAGAACGGCGGCAGGTTCTGGGCCAGTTGCGACAGCGCTTGGGCCGTGGTGTTTCCTGGCAACAACACGTATTGCAGGTTCGACGGGTAGCTTTGCGGCACCGGGCCTTCCATGGTCGAACCGTACGCGCCGAAGGTCATCACCGCTTGGGGTGTGAGTGGGTCCGGTGCGTAGAGGAACACGAAGGTGCCGTATTTCGGGTGCGTCAGGTACTGCTCGGCCTGGGCACGTACCGCCGGGTCCGGGTCGTTCATCAGGGTCCAGCGCATGACTGCATAGCTGCGGGTGGTTTCCATGAATGCGGTGCGAATCGGCGACTGGTTTTCCACGCCACCCAGGCACACCAGCAGGTTGCCGAAGGGATCAAGCAAGGCCACAGAATTGAACACATTGGCTTGCTGGGCGGTTTTCAGCAGAGGCGGCGCCAGTTCCGCACCAGGGTCACGCGGGTTGCTCGAGGTGACCGTCAAGGCGAATGGACTCAATTTGGTCAACGCTTGGCGTACCGGACTGTTCGCCGGCAGCGTGGCCGGGTTTTTCAGCTTGGAAGGCTCAAGACCGCTGTTGTTACTTGCTTTGCGCACAGTGTCGACGCTGGCGGAGAAGATCGAGCTGGTGAGGTAGTACGCCGCCGAGTCGATGGTCTGGCCGCCAAACACCGGGCTCATTGAGCCTTGATAGGCACGGCTGACAGGAGCGGCGACCGCGTAATAGGCCCAGGTTTTTTGTGCTTGCTGACGAATCTGCGGTGGCAACGACGGGAAGGTGAACTGGCTGTTGTAGTTGACCCCCGCGTAGTCATCGATCGCGCTTACGGCGACGTTGAATCCGGCCGTGAGCAGAGCGCCGGCGCACATGGCGCACGGGTCCAGTGTGGTCACGATGGTCAATTTGTCGGGCGGTGGAAGCTTCAGCGATGCGGCTTTTTCGTAGTACCAGTCCACCAATTGCCGCTCGCCATGGGCGGTCGGGTCGTGGGGTAGGAAGTAGGTGGTGCCTTTCCCCGGAAAAGGCATTAACACGTTGTTGTGAAGTGCTGCGATAACTTCGCCGGTGGCGTTGTTGATGATGGCCCCGCCGACGGCGAAAGTTTTTTGAATGGCCGCGAGAATGGCCTGGTTGGCGACGGTATCGTCTGCTTCCTGTGCACTGTTCAATGTGGTCATTGTGTACCAGCTCCTTGCTGTCCTGAGTGCCAGAGATTTCTGACGCCTGGCAACCATAGTTCAAGCTACGGAGGTTGGTTATGACCATTCGGCTTAATGCTTATGCACAACGGGAGGTGGCTTCGCTGCGTTTACGGCTTATTTTGTGGAGCAGTTCTCAATAAATCGCAACTGGCTGTTTTTTCGCTCGTTTTTTAATGTGAACAAAAAATGACCAGCCGCTTTTATGGCCTAAAAGCCATGGATCCAAAGGCTTTCGGCAAGTTTCATCAACAGACTTATCCACAGGCTGTTGATCGAAATGGAGGGCGTTATCGACGCTCGGCGAGCAGCATCAAATTGCGCGGTGTCAGTGGGGTTTCGCAGAATAATCCCAAGCGAACCGAATAACCCTGTTCTTCGAGAAACAGCGCCTGATCGAGTACCAGCCACAGTTCCAGCGGGCGCCGGAACAGGCCGCGCAGCAGCTCCAGATTGCGCACCTGCGCCAGGCGTTCCCAACCAGCGGCTTCCAGCGCCGTCCAATCCTGCGCCGGGACTGTGGATAAGTCTTTCAGCGTGGCCAGGTCGCGGCAGTAATCGGCGAAGGGTTTATCCAGCCAGGCGCTGGGCAGCGATGGCGTTGGCAGGTAATCGTCACAGCCACACAGTTGCCGTTGCAGCAGGTCGAAGGCCAGGCGGCGGGCCATGGATGTATCGCGCTGACGTCGGACGCGGGCACCGGCGGTGACGGTTTCGCTCAGCGGCA
Source organism: Pseudomonas sp. GW822-FHT06B12 (assembly GCF_058799675.1). Taxonomy (NCBI): domain Bacteria; kingdom Pseudomonadati; phylum Pseudomonadota; class Gammaproteobacteria; order Pseudomonadales; family Pseudomonadaceae; genus Pseudomonas; species Pseudomonas sp. GW822-FHT06B12. The sequence goes on along the minus strand of NZ_JBXALR010000002.1, from coordinate 497,665 downwards.
GGGCCAGATCGTCGAGGGAAAGTTGTAGGTTGGAGCCTTTAGCCGCGCCGGACAGCGGTTGGTACTGGCGGGCGCTGATGCGGTTATAACAGCAGGGTGCAACGGCCAATTGTTTGCAGCCGGCCGCGCTGGCCAGTTGCATCAGCCGTACATGCAAATCGCCGCAGGCGTGCAGGGCGACCGGGGTGTGTTCGGCGCTCAGGTGAGCAGCCGCATCGCTTGCCATCACATCCTGCTGGAAGTGATTGACCATGAGGTGATGGTGCTGGCTCAGCGCCTGACCGCTGGCGATCAGCGCCGGGTCGTACTCCAGGCATGTTAGTTGTTGGCCGGCTTGCAGCAGGCGTCGTCCCAAATGACCTTTGCCCGAGCACCAGTCCAGCCAGTGCCGGGGTTTTGCGGCAAATTGCAGGCAACCGGCGAAGGCTTCGATCTGCTGCCATTTGCGGCCCGGCACGTCGACGTTCAGCCGTCGGGTCGAAGGCTCCGTCATATGAGCCGGAAGCTCGCCTACAGCGCCGAGGGTGATGGCCTGCGCTGCCAGTCCTGGAAAAGGCGTGGGTGCCAGAAGCTGTTCAGGATGATTGTGGCTGTTTTCCGCGTCTTCCAGTGAACGCTGGCGTAGCCAATCCGCCAGTTCTGGATAGTCTGCTTCCCACGGCAGTTGCCGATGGGTAAACGGCCGCGGTCGCCAGAGCGCCTGATGTTCGGTCAGGAACCCGTCCAGCGCCTTGAAGCGGGCGAGCAGTTGCTCGCCCGTCAGCACTGGCGGATCAACGTCCCTGGCAGGCATCGACGCGCAACCAGCGCTCCAGCAGCTTGAATCCACGCACCAGGATGTAGGCCATCAACAGGTAGAACATACCCGCCGCGAAGAAGATCTCCACGGGCAGGTAGGTTCGGGCAATGATGGTGCGGGCCATGCCGGTCAGCTCCAGCAAGGTCACGGTGCTGGCCAGGGCGCTGGCCTTGAGCATCAGGATCACTTCGTTGCTGTAGGCCGGCAGGCCGATGCGCGCGGCACGCGGCAGGATGATGTAGAACAGCGCCGTGGGGCGCGACATGCCCAACGCCCGTGCGGCTTCGATCTCGCCTTTTGGGATGGCCTGGATCGCTCCACGCAGGATCTCGGCGATGTAGGCGGCGGTGTGCAGGGTCATGGTGGCGGTGGCGCACCAGAACGGATCGCGCAGGTACGGCCACATCGCGCTTTCACGTACGGCATCGAACTGCGCCAGACCGTAGTAGACCAGGAACAGCTGCACCAGCAACGGCGTGCCACGGAAGAAGAAAATGTACGCGTAAGGCAGTGCGCGCACGTACCACAGACGCGACGAGCGGGCGATGCCCAGCGGAATCGCCAGCAGTAAACCGAGGACGACGGCGATCGCCACCAACTCAAGGGTCAGGGTCGCGCCCTGAGCCAGTTTCGGCAGCCATTTGATGATGACTTCCCAGTTCATTGCGTGCTCCTCGCGAAGCCGCGAGCGGCGCGTTTTTCCAGCAGGTGCATGCCGGTCATGGCCAGAATCGTCAGGCCCAGGTACATGAAGGCGGCGACCATGTAGAAGGTGAACGGCTGCTTGCTCATGGTCACGCCGTTTTGCGCGTGACGCATGATTTCTTCCAGGCCGATTACCGACACCAGTGCGGTGTCCTTCATCAGGATCATGAACAGGTTGCCCAGCCCTGGCAGGGCGATGCGCCACATCTGCGGCATGATCAGCTTGGTGAAGATCCTGAATTTCGACATGCCCAAGGCTACGCCGGCTTCACGGTGGCCTTTGGGAATCGCCAGGATCGCGCCACGGAAAACTTCCGTGGCATAGGCGCCGAAGCATAAGCCCAAGGCGATCACACCAGCGGCGAAGGCATTGAGCGCGAGGTCGGGATTGCCGAAAAACTCGCCCAAGGCACGCATCAGGTTGACCGTGCCGAAGTAGATCAACAGCACCCAGAGCAATTCCGGGATACCACGAACCAGTGTCGAGTAAGTGCCGCCAAGCCATTGCAGCTGCTTGTACGGGGAAGTCTTGGCCAAGGCGCCGAGCAGACCGAGCACCAGCCCCAGGCACAGTGCCGTGAGCGCCAGTTTGACGGTCATCAGCGCGCCAGCGGCGAGCGCCGGGCCGAATCCGTAGAGATCGATAATCATGAATTTCTATTCAAGTTGCCGCAGACATTGCTGACGACCGGCACCGCTTCAGGCAGCACCGGTCAGGCCAGTCAGAATCAATAGATGCTGAATGGGAAGTACTTGTCGTTGATCTTTTTGTAGGTGCCGTCAGAGACGATTTCTTTCAGCGCGGCATTCAGCTTGTTACGCAGTTCGTCCTGACCCTTGCGTACGGCAATGCCGATTTTGTCGCTGGATACAACCGGTTCGCCTTTGAACTCGTAGTTTTTGCCAGCGTCGCTTTTCAGCCAGTCGTAGTTGGCGTACTTGTCAGCGAGGATCGCATCGACACGACCGGAGGTCAGGTCCAGGTAGGCATTTTCCTGAGTGTCATAGAGTTTGATGGTGACGTCGTCGCCATAGTTATCCTCAAGCCAGGTGCCGGCCAGAGTGGCGCGCTGGGTGCCGATGATCTTGCCTTTGAGCGAGGCCTTGTCGGTTTTCAGGTCGACGTTTTTCGGCGCGATGAACTGCAGCTTGTTCGAGTAGTACGGGTCGGTGAAATCAACGGCTTGCTTGCGCTCCTCGGTGATCGATAGCGAGGAGACCAGGAAGTCGAATTTCTTGGCGTTCAGTGCCGGGATGATGCCGTCCCAATCAGAGGTGACGACTTCGCACTCGACCCGCATCTTGGCGCACAGGGCGTCGCCGATATCTTTGTCGAAGCCGACAACCTGGCCACTGGCATCTTTGTTGTTGAACGGTGGGTAAGCCGCTTCGATGCCCATTTTGAGTTTTTCGGCAGCCATCGCGTTGGCCGAAAACACCAGTGTGGCGGCCGCAGCCAGGAGGAGTTTTTTGTAAGTCTGCATGTAGGTGGCTCCGTTAGCGGTTGCTGGACATGAATTGTTTGCAGCGCGCCGAAAGCGGGTTTTCGAACACCTGCTGGGGCGATCCTTGCTCTTCCACCAGGCCTTGGTGAAGGAACACCACTTCGCTGGACACCTGACGGGCAAAGCCCATTTCGTGGGTGACCAGCAGCATGGTGCGGCCTTCTTCGGCCAAGGCGCGGATCACGTTTAGTACTTCCTGAACCATTTCCGGGTCAAGCGCGGAAGTTGGCTCATCAAACAGAATGACTTTGGGTTGCATCGCCAAAGTGCGGGCGATTGCAGCGCGTTGTTGCTGACCACCGGAGAGCTCGGCAGGGTAGGCGTGACGTTTGTCGGCGATGCCGACCTTGGCCAGCAAGGCTTCCGCCACTTCGATGGCATCGCGCTTGCTTTGCCCGAGCACGCGGCGAGGGGCTTCGATGATGTTGTCGAGCACGCTCATGTGCGGCCACAGGTTAAAGTTTTGAAATACAAAACCGATTTCGCTGCGCAGGCGATTGATCTGCTTGCCGTCGGCGGCGACCAGTTCGCCGTTTTTCGCAGGCTTGAGTTTGAGCTCTTCACCGGCCACCAGGATCTGGCCCTGATTCGGGTTTTCCAACAGATTGATGCAACGAAGAAAAGTCGACTTGCCGGAACCGGAGGAGCCCAGGATCGAGATCACATCGCCGTCGCGGGCGGTCAGCGAGATGCCTTTGAGCACCTCCAACTGGCCGTAGCGTTTGTGCAAGTTGCGGATTTCAAGCGCGGGCGTGGCCTCAGCCATGTGCGGTCCTCATTGTGTTCTGTTGTGCTTGTGCTGTTGGTCGGCGTTCCTGGCGAGGCGCCACGCTAGCATAGCGTTCGAATGGCGACCAACAGCCCCACGGGGCTTGGACGGGCAGTGTGTGACTGGTTGTTGCATCAGCGCAGCAGACTGGCGCGCCATCAACCACCAATCCCCCGTTTCAAGCCATGTCTGCGCGGGTGTCGCGTAAAAAAAGGCGCGATGGTGCCAGCTTTGGCCGGGTGTTGGAAGCGTTAACCGGACAAACGTTCCGGATCTGCACTTTTATTGTGCGTGATCGGTTTTTTATGTGTGTATCTGGTGCGCTAATTCGTTCATGGAAGTGTGTGCCAGGGTAACGTTCTGGCGAAGTGCCATTAATTTCAATGAGTTGCGATGACTGTCCGGTCAAGGCGAGATCGCCGGGGTAGAGGGATTTGAAACATTTTGGCGCAATTATTGCGTGCAGAATCCAGAACGCCCCGTTGGCTTCTTTTTACGAGAAGGACGCCAAGCGGGATGGAGGCAATCGCTTTTCCTTACAAAGGTAGTTTCAATGAGCAGTACCCAAAGCTCTAATGGCCTCGAACAGGGGCTCAAACCGCGCCATGTGACCATGTTGTCGATTGCCGGTGTTATCGGCGCCGGCCTGTTCGTTGGCTCGGGTCACGCTATCGCCGCCGCAGGCCCGGCCGTGCTGTTGGCCTACGCTGCCGCCGGTATGCTGGTAGTGCTGGTCATGCGCATGCTTGGCGAAATGGCCGTTGCTTCTCCGGACACAGGCTCCTTCTCGACCTACGCCGATCGCGCTATCGGTCACTGGGCCGGTTTCACCATCGGCTGGCTTTACTGGTGGTTCTGGGTTCTGGTAATCCCGCTGGAGGCCAACGCCGCCGCGACTATTCTGCATGCCTGGTTCCCTAACGTGGCCATCTGGGCATTTACCCTGATCATCACTTTGCTGCTGACAGTGACCAACCTGTTCAGCGTGAAGAACTACGGTGAGTTCGAATTCTGGTTCGCTCTGATCAAGGTCCTGGCGATCATCGGTTTCATTGTCCTCGGTGTCATGGCGATCTTCGGCTACCTGCCAAGCAGCCAGGTCAGCGGCGTTTCGCACCTGTTCGACACCCAGGGCTTCCTGCCAAATGGCATGGGCGCCGTACTGGGCGCCATCCTGACCACCATGTTTTCCTTCATGGGCACTGAGATCGTGACCATCGCGGCCGCGGAGTCGAAGAACCCGGGCCAGCAAATCTCCAAGGCCACCAACTCGGTGATCTGGCGGATTGGCTTGTTCTACCTCGTGTCGATCTTCATCGTTGTGGCCCTGGTGCCATGGAACGACCCGGTTCTGGCCAGCGTCGGTTCCTATCAGACCGTGCTCGAGCGCATGGGCATCCCGAATGCCAAGCTGATCGTCGACATCGTGGTGCTGGTTGCGGTGACCAGCTGCCTGAACTCGGCGTTGTACACCGCATCCCGCATGATGTTCTCCCTGGGCAAGCGCGGCGATGCACCGGCCGTTTCCCAGCGCACCAACAGCGCTGGCACGCCGTACTGGGCAGTAATCCTGTCCACCGCCGCAGCTTTCCTGGCAGTGTTCGCCAACTACGTGGCCCCGGCTGCGGTGTTCGATTTCCTGCTGGCCAGCTCCGGCGCTATTGCGCTGTTGGTGTACCTGGTGATCGCGATTTCGCAACTGCGCATGCGCAAACAGCGCATGGCACGCGGCGAAAAAATCGCCTTCAGCATGTGGCTGTTCCCGGGCCTGACCTACGCGGTGATCGTATTCATCGTGGCGGCCCTGACCATCATGCTGTTTCAGGATGCCCATCGTGTGGAAATCCTTGCCACGGGGCTGTTGAGCCTTTTGGTGGTGGCTGCCGGTTTGTTTGTGGCTCGCCGTCGCAAACTGGAACAACGTGGCGCGGTGGTGCTGAGCTGATTCGCCCCGCGTAATGCAAAACGGCCGCTGTCAGGGATGACAGCGGCCGTTTTTGTTTCTGCTGCCGAGTTCAATCGAGGTGTACCCAATCCTCTACGCGTAACCCGGGAACACGCTCGAATTCCCGAAGATTATTTGTCACCACAATGAACCCTTGTGAGCGCGCGTGACCCGCAATCATGTGGTCGTAAGGGCCTATCGGTGTGCCGGCTTTTGCAAGTTCCGAGCGAATCATTCCGGTGTGGGCAGCCGCTTCGTAATCGAAGGGCAAGACCTCAAGACGAGCTGCAAAACCTTCGATGACGGCCAGGTTCTTTTCCGGTGCCGCAGACTTTTCAGCACCGTAAATCAATTCCATCAATGTGACTGCGCTGATACACAGCTGGCCGTAATGGCGATTGAAAGCGTCGCGCACGACCTGTGGTTTGTTCTTGATGGTAAAAATGCAAATGTTGGTATCGAGCATGTATTTGATCATCAGAACGACTCGCGCTCCTGATCTGCCGGTTGCTCACGGTCGGCCATAAAATCGGCAGTGACGTTATCGCCATCAAACCAGCTATCCCAGGCTTCATCTGCCGGAGTGATGATACGAGCGCGACCAATGGCTACAACATTGACGCGTTTCACGTCTTCAGGCATTGCCACTGCTTTGGGCAAGCGGACGGCCTGGCTGCGATTGCTCATGAAAAGGGTGGTCTGTTCCATTGGGGTGTCCTCCGCTTTTGCTGCGCTTAGAGCCCAAAGAATAGGTTGTGGTAGGGATATGTCAATGGGATATACGCTGAGACTGATGAAGGGTAGCGCCAGCGCTTCGACAGGGTGATGACCTTTAAAAAGAAACGGCCGCTGTCAGGGATGACAAGCGGCCGTTTTTGTTTCTGCAGACTTTAGGGATGTGTTACTCGGCTTTCGCCTCAGGCTCTTCCAGCGACTCGCGATAACTGTCCAGCGCAATCCCGAAGTCGGTGATGAACTGCGGCTCGGTGAGCCAGAGTTGCGCGGTCTCACGGTCTACGCCGTCGGTCCACATGCGGTAGTCAATCAGCATGTCGGCGGCCAGGTGAGTGGCGGCCATGGCTTCGTTCTCGGCGTTTTCCATGTCCAGCAGCTCTGGATGATCGTTGATGATCTCGCTGAGGTTGGACAGCAGGGTCAGCAGCATGTCGTTGCGGCTGATGGCCTGCGCATCACGCATTTTGCTGAACATCGCCAGGGTGTATTCCGGGATCGGCTCGCCGATTTCGCCCAGTTCATCGTCCAGTGCGGCGGGTTTTCTGCCGTGAATATTGATTTGCCTGGCTTTGAGCTTGGCGCGTTTGGCGCGTTTCTGTTGCTTGTTTAGGGATGCCATGGGAACTCAGTTCGGTTTCTGTTGGGTTTGGGCTGCGATGGCGTCGGACGCCGCCACGTAGTCAGCCTGGAAGGCTGACGATTCGATCCACGCCAGGGCGCCGGCTTCGTCCGCCTCGGTGGACCATTGGCGATACTCGATCAGCGCGGCGAGGATGAAGTCCATCGCGCCTTCTTCGCCTTCCTGTTCGTACACCAGCTCCAGCAGCGGGTCTTCCAGGAAGGCCGTGCACATCGCTTGCTGACTGGTTTTTTCGGCGTCGATCATTTTTTTGAACAGTTCGGTCAGGTCCACCGATTCGAAGTCGATGCGATCGTCGTTCGGGTCCAGCTCGACCGGCGCGGCGGCCCGTTGAGTGCGGTTCTGCTTGGCTTTCGCTTTAGCGCGGGTAGCGCGTTTGTGCTGTTTGTTCGCGGATGCCATGGGCGTCGTTCCGTATTTCGTTGAGAGGGCAGGCCACTCAGCTGCGTGGCACTCGCCGCCCGGGGGTGTCGGGTGTCAGCTCGCCGTTTTGCAGCCATGACAATGCAATGGGCCATAGTGTGGCTTGGTATGGGCTGCGAAAAAAGGCGAAATGTCCGACTTCTTCTTCACCGATGTCTTGCGGGGTGATTCGTAGGTGGGTGTTTGTACTGCCGGTGAAGTAGCCGAGCAGGCGTTCGATGGCTGCAATTGTGCCGTAGGGATCATCGCTGAGGCTGATAGCCAGGGTTTGTGCGGTGACGCTGGCAAAGGGCAGACGGCCGTTTCTGGCGTGGATGGCGCGACCGCTGGGACGTTTCTCATAGCGGGCGGTGGGCGTGCTCCAGTCGCGAACCACACCGGCGGGCGTGTCTTCCAGCCAGCCGAGGCGTTTGCCGGGGAAGTAGCCGCACACCAGCGTCATCAACGGCATCAGCAGGTGCCACTTGCCGAACATCCGCCAGCGATGGGCAGGCGCATAGTCGCGCCAGTAGGCGAACTGCGCGCCGACGGTCACCAGGCGCCGGATCACGTGCCCTGAAGCGCCCAACCCCGCCGCACAGCCGCCGAAGCTGTGGCCGACCACGTCGATGGGTTGGCCGGGAAACTCCCGCTGAGCGCGTTTGAGTATGGCTTCGAAATCCAGCGCGCCCCAGTCGGACCATGAAGCCTGAAGCCCTTTGAGCGATGTCGGCCGAGACTCGCCAATACCGCGGTAGTCATAGGTGATGACGTCGAAACCATTGGCGAACAGGTAATCGGCGAAGCGCGAGTAGTGTCGGCAGCGGACTGAGGTGGCGGCGTTGATGATGACTACCGGTCGCATCGCGTCCGCGAGGGCGTGTCGCCAGGTGAAGCCGCCAAGGATAAAGCCGTCGGCGGCAGGTTCCTTGAAGGGCACGCTTTGCGTTTGTGTGGCTGGCGATTCTGGCCTGAATGTGGAGGGTACGCTTTGTAGATTCATGGGGCTGAGCCCTGGCGATGGCGAGCCCAAGAATGAACTTCAACGCTGGCGTTGTGCAACGGTTTGGAGCCCGTAGTCGCGCGTGACGCGAAGCAGTGCGTCACGTACCGGAGGATCTGATTCGGGTGTACTGAGTGCTTGGTCCGTTTCGTACTGAACTCAAGTCCGAATCGATCTAAAACCCTACTCCTCGGTCAGCAATCAAAAATGGTGTAACGGATAGGGTTCTGTGGAACCCGGGAGTCGTCATCATGAGGTACGTCCATTCATTCATACTGCCCCTCGCCGCTGTCGGCTTACTGGTGTTTCCAGCCATGTCGCGGGCCGCCAGCGCTGAGCCGATCGACAGTTCAGCCGTACAAGTCCAGGAGCAACAGCAAAACGGGATCAACTACCTGTCTGGCGGTATCGGCGAGGATGAGTCAAAGGCCATTCAGCAAACCAAGGGCTACAACCTGCACATGACCTTCTCCACCGGGACGGAGAATAAATATGTTCCCGACGTAGATGTGGTCATTCAGAAAGCCCAGGGGCAAACCGTGCTGACCCTGACCCAGGCGGGTCCTCTGGTTTACGTTCAGCTACCCGCTGGCAAGTACACCGTAGTCGCGACGCGTAATGGTGAAGTGCTGCGTGATACCGCTGAAGTCGGCAAAGGTGCCGCACGCAATCTGGTCTTCCACTGGAAGGGCAATAGTAATAGTTAGGGATGACGGCTTTTGCGCGGCGTCATCAAATCGCAGGCATAAAAAAACCCTGAATCTTGCGATTCAGGGTTTTCGGTATTTGGTGCCCAGAGACGGAATCGAACCGCCGACACGGGGATTTTCAATCCCCTGCTCTACCGACTGAGCTATCTGGGCAACGGGGCGCATTAAACGGGTTTTTCAGGGGGTCGTCAAGCAAGTTTTCAAAAAATATTTAATTATTACCGTCGCTTACGATCCAACCCCCATTTTCACGGGATTATTCAGCAGGCGGAACGTAGCCTTCGGCCTTGGCGTATTCCTCGCCGGAGAAGTACTTGTCCATCTCGCCCTGAAGATATTTACGGTCTTCGGCGTTCATCATGTTCAGGCGTTTTTCGTTGATCAGCAGGGTCTGGTGTTTTTGCCAGTCGGCCCAGGCCTTGGCCGAGACGTGGTCAAAAATGTCCTGACCTTTGGCGCCCGGGAATGGAGCGCGCTCCAGGCCTGGTAATTGTTCTTTGTACTTGCGGCACATGATGGTGCGGGTCATGACGACTCTCCTGCGTTCAATACGTCGGCCGCGCGCTTCAGCAGTTTTTTCACCGGGGCGGCAAGGCCCAGGCGCGGCGGGGTGGCGAGGTTATACCAGAGCCAGTCGGCCTCGGCCACGTGATGGCCGGCCTCCTGGACCTGAACCAGCCAGGGTTCGATAGCCAGTTGGAAATGGCTGAAGGTGTGCACCAGGCTCGGCAGCTCAATGTGCTTGCCCAGTTCCAGCGAGTGTTGCAGTGCCAGATGTTCCAGGTCGCCAAGGTCATCGAGTTCCGGCAGGCTCCACAAACCGCCCCACAAGCCCGTGGAAGGCCGGCGGTAAAGCAGAATGGCGCCGTCGCGGTTGGCGAGCAGCGGCATCAACGTACGCTTCTGTGGCACGGTTTTGCGCGGTTTGGGGATCGGGTAGCGCGTCTCCAGACCGAGCATGTGCGCTTCGCAGCCCTTTTCCAGCGGACACAGCAGGCAACTCGGCTTGCTGCGGGTGCAGAGCGTAGCGCCCAGGTCCATCATCGCCTGGGTGTAGGCGTTGACCCGATCGTAAGGCGTGAAGCGCTCAGCGTTGGCCCACAGCTGTTTGGCAACCTTCGGTTCGCCGGGGTAGCCCTCTTGCGCTGTGAAACGTGCCAGTACCCGTTTGACGTTGCCATCGAGGATCGGTGCGCGCAGGCCCATGCTGAGGCTGGCAATGGCGCCCGCGGTGGACAGGCCGATGCCTGGCAAGTCGGTGAGCTTTTCCACATCCCGAGGAAACACTCCGCCGTACTCGGCGACGACAATCTTCGCGGTCTTTTGCAGATTGCGCGCGCGGGTGTAGTAACCCAGCCCGGTCCACAGGTGCAGCACTTCATCTTCCGGCGCCGCAGCCAGGGCTTCGACCGTTGGCAACGAGGCCATGAACCGGTCGAAGTAGTTCAGCACGGTGCTGACCTGGGTCTGCTGCAACATGATTTCCGAGACCCACACCCGATACGGGGTGATGCCCTGTTGCCAAGGCAGGTCGTGGCGGCCGTGGCGGTCGTACCAATCCAGCACCGCGGTTGAAAATTGCTCGGCTTTCATCGTTTGAACAGCCCCTTGAGGGCGTTTTTCAGTTCTGGACTGACTTTGTCGCCGAGCTTTTCTTCGAGTTTGTCACCAAGCTTGTCGCCTGCCAGTTTGCTCGCCATCTGACCGAGCCGCTCGTTGTCCAGGCGGCAAGCCTTGGCACCGAGTTCCAGCGGCCCACGGCAGCGCAATGGCCACTCGATACCGGCATAGCGCTCGTTGACCTGGCAGGCCGGGTCCGGCATATCGCTCTTGTCACCTTCGACGATGATGCCAACGCGGTAATCCATGCCCAGCACGCGCAGGTCGACGTCGCCGTTACCGTTGACCATCATGCCCGGGATGCGCACTTTCAGGTCCGGATTGCTGGCCACACCATTACGGAACGTCAGGTTGCCCTTGAACTCCTGGAAGGGTGTGTCCTTGCCGCGCGGTTCGCTGCTGAGGGTTTTGTGGTTCAGCGTGGCGATGCCTTTGCACAGTTGTTGCTCAAGGTTGGCGTTGAGCAGCACGCCATTATTGATCGCGAAACTGGTTGTGCCGTTGAGGCTGTCGATCAGCGTTTTCTGGCTGTTGCCGCTGGCGGTCAGGTTGCTGTTGAGCGTGACCAGACCTTTGACCGGCGGGGTTTTTCCCTGGCTTTCGAGAATCTTTTCCACCGGGACTTTGCTGATCTGCGTTTGCAGGCTCAGCAGCGGTACGGGCTGACGAACATCGAGCGTGCCCTTGGCGTCGAAGTTGCCGTTGTAGAGATCGCCATGCAGGTTTTCCAGGGTCAGCAGGCCGCCCTGACCGGTGGCTTTCAGCGCGGCGTTCTGGATCGGCAGTTTGTCGAGGGTCAGTTGGCCGAAGGCCAGGTCGGCGCCCAGATCCAGTTTGCTCAAGCGCTCTGCCGGAATCAGTTTGTCGCTGCTCCAGGCGCCTTTGGTGGGGGCGTTCGGCAACGGTGTGCTACCGACGCCGGCCAGTGCGTCGGCCTCGGTGCTTTTGACTTCCGACTGGCGGGCCACCGCGGCGCTGTTGGCTTCGGCGGATGTGGGCGGCAGGTAGCGATCAGCGTCGAAGGTGTCGCCCTTGAGCTGTACGCGCAGCGATTGCCTGGCGAAATCCTCGACGGCGATATGCCCGCTGAAGCTGCTGTCGTCGACTTTCAGGTTGATATCGTCCAGCGCCACGCTGGTCGGGGTGCCTGTCAGACGGCTGACCAGTTCGACTTTGCTCAGGCTGCCCTCGGCCATGGCCGGGAGTTTCTGGCCGATGCTCTCGACAAACTTCGCCAGGTCGAATTGGGCAATCGACACACCGCCGCTGATCTGCGGGGTTTTATCCAGGTTGTTGACCTTCAGTTCGCCTAGGGCGCGCAGCTGGTTGGCGGAGATCTTGATGCCGGTCCATTCGGCGACATTCGCCGCTTTATCCAGCAGCAGTTGGCCTTGAGCGGCAAAGGTGACGATTTTGCCTTGCAGCGGTTCACCGGATATTTCGCCGGAAAGCTTCATGTCTTCGAATGTGTAGCGCTGCAGGGCGCGTTCGAAACGCAGCTCGCCGTTGAGCTCGGTGCGCACTCGCACGTCCGGCTGGTTGCTGGCCAGGAACGCAGTCAGCTTGACCTGAATGTTGGTCGCGTCGTGTACCGGGCCGGTACTCAGCTGGATGCTTTCGGCGCTGTACTGCTTGCCGGTCCGCTCATCGTTGTATTCAACCCGAGCGTTGTTCACGGTCAGGCTGTCGATGTCGAGACGAATCGGTTGGGCCGGTTTTTCCGGGGTGGCGGGTGTTTCGGCGGTCGGTTCGCTGGCGCGGCTGGTCGCCGGCGCATCAGCCTTGGCGGCGACGGGCGGGACCTTGCCGATGTCTTCCCAATTACCGTGGCCATCCTTGTCGCGGTTCAGGCGCAGGTTCAGGCCTTCGACGCGGACATCGCTCATCTGCACTTCACGGCGCAGCAACGGCAGCACCCGCACGGACAGGCCAAGCATTTGCAGGTCGGCAAACGGCTGGGTTGGATTGGCCAGGGTTGCAACGCTGGCTTCGTGCAGTTCAAGGCCGAGCCAGGGGAACAGGCTCCAACCGATATCGCCGTTGAGCGTCAGCTCAATGTGGGCCTTGTCGCGGGCAATTTGGCGAATCTCGTCTTTGTAGTCGTTGGGATCGAAGAGGTGGGTAAGGGCAAAGCCCAGCGCCACAATGATCAGCAACAGCCCGAGAAGTACCAGACCCAGGATTTTGCCGAACGCTTTCATGGGCGAGTCCTTGTAGTTAGTCGAATTCAAATTTAGCCCGGGAGTATAGCCTCCCGAAACTGACGACTGGTCAGTGATCGCTCTAGAGCAGCTCCAGTGGCAGTTTGAGCTTGGCGGCCAGCGCCTGGGCTTCGAGGTGCCCGGCCGGGGCCAGCAGGTGCAACTGTGCTCCTGCGAGTTCAGCCATTTTTTGCGCTTCGCTGACCAGTCGCTCAGCGACGCCACGGCGGCGGGTGATTTTTCGCACGCACAAATGGGACAACTGCCAGATGTCCTGCTGCCGGTGCAGGCGTGCCGCGCCAAGCAGTCGATCATTGAAGCGTCCGGCGATCAGCGAGCCGTCGCGCAGGCCGTTTTCAATCAGTTGCAGCTCATCGCTGAATGGAGCAAGCAGCCAATGCGGGGCGTCGTGGTAGATCTTCTGCAGATCCTGCTGATCCTGATAGCTGGGTTCGTTCAGCGACTCGACAACGATGGGCATAAGGTTTCCTGTGAAAGGGTTGTCCGGGCATTACCCGCCAACGGGTGAAACGGTTTTTTAGTGCGTGATCGGAACAGATGTCACATAAAAGGTGATATCAGTTTGGTTTTTATGTCACGTGCAAATGGTAATCTTTGCCCGTTCGTCGGTCCTTCTGCGACCTGTTGTCGCGTCCGAACGGAGCTCTACTCAATAAAACGGTCATGCCTGCGTGCAACAAGGCCGAGGGTAACGAGTGTCTGGCGAACCATACTAATAATTGGGGGAAACACAAATGAGCACGAGTACCGAGGCGGGCATTGTTCCCGCCCAGTCAGCGTTCCTGTCCAAGGAGCGGATCATCGCCAAGCCCGGTTTCAACCGCTGGCTGGTTCCACCGGCCGCGTTGGCCATCCACCTCTGCATCGGCATGGCCTACGGCTTTTCGGTGTTTTGGTTGCCGCTGTCCAAAGCCCTGGGTGTGACCGCGCCGGTGGCTTGCGGGGCGGACATGAGCTTCATCGCACAGATTTTCTCGTCCCAGTGTGACTGGCCGATCTCCATGCTCGGCTGGATTTACACCCTGTTCTTTATCTTCCTCGGCTGCTCGGCAGCGATCTGGGGCGGCTGGCTGGAACACGCAGGTCCTCGCAAGGCCGGTGTCGTCTCGGCGCTGTGCTGGTGCGGCGGTTTGCTGATTTCCGCGTTGGGGATTTATACCCACCAGATCTGGCTGATGTGGATTGGTTCCGGTGTCATCGGGGGGATTGGCCTGGGGCTGGGTTATATCTCGCCGGTATCGACCCTGATCAAGTGGTTCCCGGACAAGCGCGGTATGGCGACCGGCATGGCGATCATGGGCTTCGGCGGTGGTGCGATGGTCGGTGCTCCGCTGGCCGCTGCATTGATGGGCCATTTCGCTTCGCCGACCGGCGTGGGCGTGTGGCAGAGCTTCCTGGTGATGGCGGCGATCTACTTCGTGTTCATGATCGGTGGTGCGCTGTCGTACCGCGTTCCGCCGACTGGCTGGAAGCCTGAAGGCTGGACCGCTCCGGCGAAAAAAGCTGCGAACGCGATGATCACCCACCGTCACGTGCACGTTAACGTCGCGTGGAAAACCCCGCAATTCCGTCTGGTGTGGCTGGTGCTGTGCCTGAACGTATCGGCGGGTATCGGCATCCTCGGCATGGCGTCGCCGCTGTTGCAGGAAGTGTTCGCCGGTAAATTGCTCGGCAATGACCTGACCTTCGGTCAACTGGACGCTTCGCAATTGGCGTCGATTGCGGCAATCGCTGCCGGTTTCACCGGTTTGCTGAGCCTGTTCAACATCGGTGGGCGGTTCTTCTGGGCGTCGTTCTCCGACTACCTGGGGCGTAAAAACACCTACTTCGTGTTCTTCGCCCTGGGTTTTGCCCTGTACGCGTTGATCCCGAACCTCGGCCATCTGGGCAACATCGCGCTGTTCGTGGCGGCGTTCTGCATCATCCTGTCGATGTACGGTGGTGGTTTTGCAACGGTGCCGGCGTATCTGGCGGACCTGTTCGGCACGCAAATGGTCGGCGCGATCCACGGTCGTCTGCTGACGGCTTGGGCGGCTGCGGGTGTGCTCGGTCCGGTGTTGGTGAACTACTTGCGTGAGTATCAGTTGAGCATCGGCGTCGAGCGCGCTGCTGCGTATGACATCACGCTGTACATCCTCGCCGGCCTGCTGGTGCTGGGTTTCCTCTGCAACCTGCTGGTGCGTCCGGTGGCAGACAAATACTTCATGACCGACGCTGAACTGGCCGCCGAACAGGCGCTGGGTCACGACAAAGGCGCGAACAGCACCACCGTGCTGGAGTGGAAAGCTTCCTCGGGTAGCGTGCCATTGGCCGTTGCTGCATGGCTGGTGGTGGGTATTCCGCTGGCGTGGGGCGTTTGGGTGACGCTGCAGAAGACAGCCGTCCTCTTCCACTAACGCCAAACCCTGTGGGAGCGGGCTTGCTCGCGATGAGGCCATCACAGTCGATGCATGTGTTGACTGTCAGGCCGCTATCGCGAGCAAGCTCGCTCCCACATTTGATCCTCATGGACACAGTTTTTTGTGTTCGGCGCAGATTCTGTTTCGATCACAAGCCATATATTCACAACGAATGTTGGCTTGTACTGACATGTATACCCCCGGCGGCATTGGGTCCAGCCCGTCAGGGATATCACTTCGCGTGTTTCTGTTTGGCGTCCGCGCCCCTATAATGGCTGCCTTTTTCGCCCAATGATTTTGCGGAGCTGGTGATGGCCGAACGTAAGGCGTCTGTCGAGCGCGACACTCTGGAAACCCAGATCAAAGCCTCGATCAACCTGGATGGCACCGGAAAGGCCCGATTCAATATCGGTGTTCCCTTCCTTGAGCACATGCTGGACCAGATCGCCCGTCACGGGCTGATCGACCTGGATATCGAGTGCAAGGGTGACCTGCATATCGACGACCACCACACGGTGGAAGACGTCGGTATTACGCTGGGTCAAGCCTTCACCAAAGCTATCGGCGACAAAAAAGGCATCCGTCGTTACGGCCACGCCTATGTGCCGCTCGATGAAGCGCTGTCGCGCGTGGTGATCGACTTCTCCGGCCGCCCAGGCCTGCAGATGCACGTGCCGTATACCCGCGCGACCGTCGGCGGCTTCGATGTCGACCTGTTCCAGGAGTTCTTCCAGGGCTTCGTCAACCACGCCAACGTCAGCTTGCACATCGACAATCTGCGTGGGCACAACACCCACCACCAGATCGAAACGGTGTTCAAGGCTTTCGGTCGCGCCTTGCGCATGGCTGTCGAGCTGGATGAGCGCATGGCCGGGCAAATGCCTTCGACCAAGGGCGTTCTGTAATGCAGACGGTCGCGGTTATCGATTACGGCATGGGCAACCTGCACTCGGTGGCCAAGGCCCTCGAGCACGTCGGTGCCGGCAAGGTGCTGATCACCAGCGATGCCGATGTGATTCGCGAAGCCGACCGGGTGGTTTTTCCCGGTGTGGGCGCGATTCGCGATTGCATGGCGGAGATCCGTCGCCTCGGTTTCGACTCGCTGGTGCGTGAAGTCAGCCAGGACCGTCCGTTCCTCGGCATCTGCGTGGGCATGCAAGCCTTGCTCGATCGCAGTGAAGAGAACGACGGCGTCGACTGCATCGGCCTGTTCCCAGGTCAGGTGAAGTTCTTCGGCAAAGGTCTGGTTGAGGACGGCGAACACCTGAAAGTCCCGCACATGGGCTGGAACGAAGTGAAGCAAACAGTGGATCACCCGCTGTGGCACAACATTCCGGACCTGGCGCGTTTCTACTTCGTGCACAGCTACTACATTGCCGCCGGTAACCCGCGGCAGGTGGTGGGCAGCGGTCACTACGGCGTCGACTTCGCCGCAGCGCTGGCCGAAGGCTCGCGTTTCGCCGTGCAGTTCCACCCGGAGAAGAGCCATACCCATGGCCTGCAATTGCTGCAGAACTTCGCTGCGTGGGACGGTCGCTGGTAATGGCCAAGAAGAAGCCGCCAATCTTGACGCTCACACCCGAGCAAGATAACGAGGCCAACAGCAAGATCAAGCGCTTCATGGAAGACCGCTTCGAACTCGACCTCGGCTCGTTCGAGGCGGCTGAAATTCTTGAGCTGTTTACCCGCGAAATTGCTCCGCACTATTACAACAGGGCGATTTTCGATGTGCAGACACACCTCAAAGAGAGGTTCGAAAGCATCGAAAGCGACTTGTGGGCGCTCGAGAAAAACTGATTTCCGAGCCAAGCTAACATTCGAATTTGAAGGTTTGCCAGATGCTGATTATTCCCGCTATCGATCTTAAAGACGGTGCCTGCGTTCGTCTGCGCCAGGGCCGCATGGAAGATTCCACAGTGTTCTCCGATGACCCGGTGAGCATGGCTGCCAAGTGGGTGGAGGGCGGTTGCCGTCGTCTGCATCTGGTCGACCTGAACGGCGCCTTCGAAGGCCAGCCAGTCAACGGCGAAGTGGTCACTGCGATCGCCAAGCGTTACCCGAACCTGCCGATTCAGATCGGTGGCGGTATCCGTTCTCTGGAAACCATTGAACACTACGTGAAAGCGGGCGTGAGCTACGTGATCATCGGCACCAAAGCGGTCAAGGATCCGGCGTTCGTAGCCGAGGCTTGCCGCGCCTTCCCGGGCAAAGTGATCGTCGGTCTGGACGCCAAAGACGGTTTTGTCGCCACCGACGGCTGGGCGGAAATCAGCACTGTGCAGGTCATCGATCTGGCCAAGCAGTTTGAGGCCGACGGCGTATCTGCGATCGTTTATACCGACATCGCCAAAGACGGCATGATGCAGGGCTGCAACGTGTCGTACACCGCAGCATTGGCCGCCGCTACGCGGATTCCGGTGATTGCGTCCGGCGGTATTCACAACCTCGGTGACATCAAGTCGCTGCTCGACGCCAAGGCGCCAGGCATCATCGGCGCGATCACAGGCCGGGCGATTTACGAAGGCACCCTCGACGTCGCTGAAGCGCAAGCTTTCTGCGATTCGTACAAAGGCTGAGGACTCACCATGGCGCTGGCCAAACGCATCATTCCTTGCCTGGACGTGGATAACGGCCGGGTCGTCAAGGGCGTGAAGTTCGAGAACATCCGTGACGCCGGCGACCCGGTGGAAATCGCCCGTCTTTACGACGAGCAAGGTGCCGACGAGATTACCTTTCTCGACATCACCGCCAGTGTCGATGGCCGCGATACCACGCTGCATACCGTCGAGCGCATGGCCAGCCAGGTGTTCATCCCGCTGACCGTCGGTGGTGGCGTGCGTACCGTGCAAGATATCCGCAACCTGCTCAATGCCGGTGCGGACAAGGTCTCGATCAACACCGCGGCGGTGTTCAACCCTGAGTTTGTCGGCGAAGCGGCGCAGCATTTCGGCTCGCAATGCATCGTCGTCGCCATCGACGCCAAGAAGGTTTCACTGTCGGGCGAAACCCCGCGCTGGGAGATCTTCACCCACGGCGGTCGCAAACCTACCGGGCTGGATGCGGTGGAGTGGGCGAAGAAGATGGAAGGTCTGGGGGCCGGCGAAATCCTGCTGACCAGCATGGACCAGGACGGCATGAAAAACGGCTTCGACCTGGGTGTCACCCGGGCCATTAGCGATGCATTGGGGATTCCGGTGATCGCCTCTGGTGGCGTTGGCAATTTGCAGCATCTGGCTGACGGTATCCTCGAAGGTCACGCCAGCGCAGTGCTGGCGGCGAGTATTTTCCACTTCGGCGAATACACCGTGCCGGAAGCCAAGGCCTATATGGCGCAACGCGGTATCTGCGTTCGCTAAAGGCCAGTGGACAGCATGGCGGGCTCAGGGCAAGCTTGGGCACGCCATGGATTCCGGTAAACCTTCATGTTCAAACGTCTTCTTCTGGTACTCGCCAGCGCCTCGTTATTACTGGCTGGCGCTGCGCGTGCTGCAGAAAAAACCGACACCGATCTGGTGTTGCTGACGGAAAACTTCCCGCCGTACAACATGGCGAAAAACGGCAAGAATTTCGCTCAGGAAGACAATATCAATGGCATCGCCGTGGACATCGTCCGCGAGATGTTCAAGCGTGCCCAAATCACCTACAGCCTGACGCTACGTTTCCCTTGGGAGCGAATCTACAAGCTCGCCCTGGAAAAACCCGGTTACGGCGTGTTCGTCATGGCGCGCCTGCCGGACCGCGAAAAGCTCTTCAAATGGGTCGGCCCCATCGGCCCGGATGACTGGATCATGCTGGCCAAGGCTGACAGCAAGATCACCCTGGAGTCGTTGCAGCAGGCGCGCAAATACAGGATCGGCGCCTACAAAGGTGATGCGATTGCCGAGACACTGGCCAAACAGGGGCTCAAGCCCATCGTGGTGCTGCGCGATCAGGACAACGCGAAGAAACTGGTCAATGGCCAGATCGACCTTTGGGCGACGGGTGATCCTGCCGGCCGTTACCTGGCCCGTCAGGACGGCGTGACCGGCCTCAAGACCGTACTGCGTTTCAACAGTGCCCAACTTTATCTGGCGCTGAACAAAGACGTGTCCGACGAAATCGTCGTCAAGCTTCAGGCCGCGCTGGATCAGTTGCGCAAGGAAGGCGTGGTGGACGACATCATGGCGCGGTATCTGTGATGGCGTTCAGTGCATTTCGAGCGGTTGGTCTGCGATCAATAAGGTAAACCGCCCACGTGAATGCATTTCGTAAAAATGCTCTGGTAATGGACTGTTCTGCGCTGTTGACGCCAATGATACACAGCACGTGGACGCCGGTTTGAGGCCCTATGGTCCGGTTGATATAAGGCGAGGCGGAGTCAAAGGTCGCACTGTAATGATCCGGTACATGGCAATCTTTTGCGTTGCGTGTGGTTTTGTATCGATAGAACGGTGCGCTGATTGAAAACCTGTAATTCCAGGTTGGCAAAATACTTTCCTGAACAGTGCTCCGCTCCACGTAGACGTGGCTTCGTATGTTCCAGGGCTCTTCGATAGCGATGTCCACAGGCTGCAACAAACAGTTTGTCGAGTTGCCGTCGAACACACCATTGATAAAACAGTGGTGCAGAAAGTTGGCAGAGTAACTGTAGTTGTAGGTGCTTGCCTCACAGGAGCCACTGTAACTGCACTCCGACCGGTCTGCTCCATCGGCAGCCAATGCGTACTTGCTGACGATGCTGGTGATATCACTGTTGCTACGATCCAGCATCGGACTTCCGGAGCTGCCGCCGCGGATTGCGTCGCATCGATTTCTGAGTGCCTGGGGAAACACACCCGGATGCCCGATAAAGCTACCGGCCGATTGTTCCGAGCAAGCGCTCATGCGCAGGCCTTGTTCGGTGAACCCTGGTGGGGCCCCAATGTTCAGCACGTCGCGACTCTCGTCGCTCTGCTGGGCGGTAAGTTTGAGTGGTTTGACACCTGCCTTGATGAGGCTTGCGAGTGAGCGCTCAACCTTGATTATTGCGAGATCGGTGCCGACAGTGCTGCTCCAAAGGGCGGTGCGTACCGGGTAGGTGATCTGCCGCTCAGGCTCGTCATAAAAGTAGTTGAAGGTGATGTTCGCGACGATGGGCACGTTGGTGCGTGCGGTACCGTATTCGTAGAGCACGCAATGACCGCTGGTGATCAGATACGCAGGCCCTACGGCTTTGCCTTGGCTGTTTCGGGTGTCGAGCAGGGAGGCGTTGCATGAAGCGCCGGAACTGAAGGTCAGGCGTCCGATACCGCTCCAGAGTGAGTAGCGCTTATCGCTGTTTTGCAGGGCTTTTGAGGGTGATCCGTTGACGGCGCCTTCTCCCAGGTCCCGCGCTTGCAGGCAGGTACTGGCGATCAGCAGGCAGTAAAGGGCTAGCGGGTTTATGTAATTCATGGCCATTCCTTGGTGATGAAATTCAAAGCGAGCCCTATCCTGGCACGCGCTTGAGTACCTGGAGGCATAGATAGTTATGGTGTTGCAGAAAGCTGAAGGTCGAGGCTCAGCGGCTCGTTTCAGCGGCTCTTCTCTGGGGAGGGGCGGTAGTTTCCATCGGTGCCATGCGCCGCAGTCGCTCGATTGCCACGCAAGCCGATCATAGACTTGATATCGATCCACTCAATTCCCTGAGCCTTGAGCTTGGGCAGCTCGCGCTCCAGCACCGCCAGGGTTTGCGGGTAAGGGTGGCCGATCATTACTGCCGAGCCTTGTTTGCGTGCCAGGCTGATGGCGGTCTGTAGCTGAGTTAAGATCGCGGCTTCGGTGCGCTCATCATCGAGAAACACATCCCGCGAGACGCTGGCCAAACCAATCTTCTGCGCCTCGGCGGCGGCGACTGTCTGAGCGCTGGTACGGCTGTCGACAAAGAACTTGTGCCGGCGCTGCAGCTCGGCCATCAGCCAGGCCATGGCCGGTTGCTGGGCGGTCATGCGGCTGCCCATGTGGTTGTTGATGCCACTGGTATAGGGCACGGCGTTGAACGCCGCATTCAGGCGTTTTTCCAGCTCTTCAATGGGAAGCTCGGGGTGCCAGGCGAACGGGCCGGTGGCCGGGTCCATGGGCATGTGCAGCATGACAATCTTGCCGGCGCGGTGAGCTTCGCGGGCAAATTCGGCAGCGTGGGGAGTGTCGGGCATGATCGCCGTGGTCACCGGCCCGGGCAGCGCCAGCACGCGGCGGTCGCGTGGCAGGTTTTGCCCGAGGTCATCGATGATCAGGCTCAGGTAAGCCTTGTGTGGCGCCGCCGTCTCGGCAGGCGCCGCGTGGGCAGCGCCCGCCAGACAGCACAGCAGACTGAGGATGACCCGCAAACGCATCTCAGTGGCCGCGGGTGATGCTCAGGCCTTTGAGCAGGCTCAGGGCCTGGGCCAGCTGGTAATCGTCGTCCTGTGGCATCGGTTTGGCTTTGCTGCCGGACTTGGTTGGCTTGTCGGCGCCACCGTTGCCATTGCCCAGGTGACCTTGCAGGTCGGCTTCCTTGAAGTATTCGCCGTCCTGCTCGTTGGTGATCTTGGCCTTGCGCACTTCAATGTCCGGAACGATGCCCTGGGCCTGGATCGAGCGCCCGTTCGGCGTGAAGTACAGCGCGGTGGTGATCTTCAGCGCACGGTCGTTGTTCAGTGGCAGCACGGTTTGCACCGAGCCTTTACCGAAACTGGTGGTGCCCATGACGACTGCACGTTTTTGATCCTGCAGGGCGCCGGCGACAATTTCCGAAGCCGAGGCGCTACCGCCGTTGATCAGCACGACCATTGGCACCGCTTCGCTCTGGTCCTTGCCAGTGGCAGAGAAGCGCAGTTCGGAGTTGGCGATGCGGCCCTTGGTGTACACGATCAGGCCTTTGGTGATGAAGTGGTCGACCACTTCCACCGCTGCTTGCAGCACGCCGCCAGGGTTGTTACGCAGATCGAGCACGATGCCGCTGAGCTTCTTGCCGTTGTCCTTGCGCAACTTGGCCAGGGCCTTGGAGACCTCTTCGCCGGTCTTGACCTGGAACTGGGTGATGCGGATGTAAGCGTAGCCTGAATCCAGTAACTGGCTCTTCACGCTCTTGACCTGGATGGTCGCGCGGGCCAGCGTCACGTCGAACGGTGCACCGCCGTCGCGCACCAGGGTCAGGGTGATCTTCTCGCCGATCTTGCCGCGCATCTTGTCCACGGCTTCGGTCATGCTCTGGCCGCGGGTTGGCTGGCCGTTGATCTTGACGATGAAATCGCCCGCCTGGATGCCGGCCTTGGAGGCAGGCGTGTCATCGATCGGCGAAACGACTTTGATGAAGCCGTCTTCGGCGCCGACTTCGATGCCCAGACCGCCGAATTCGCCGCTGGTGCTTTCCTGCAATTCGGCAAAGTCTTCCGGCCCCAGGTAGGCGGAGTGCGGGTCAAGGTTGCTGAGCATGCCCTTGATGGCATTTTCCAGCAGGGTCTTGTCGTCTACCGGTTCGACATAGGCAGCCTTGATCCGGTCCATGACCTCGGCAAAGGTGCGCAGCTCTTCCAGCGGCAATGGCGCCTTGGTGGTCGCGGCCGGGGCCAACGGGGCCGTTTCAGCGGCAAACGCCAGCGGCGCGCCGATCACCAGGGCGATCGTCAGGGCCAGCGAATTGAGGCGGGACAAATGCAGCATGTCGAACGAACTCCTAATGTAGGTGACTCAACGCCTATCCTTGCGCGCGGCACCATTGTGCGGGGTCACTCGGGTGACCCTGCTGACGAATAGCGAAATACAGCGCAGGTGTGTCCTGACCACCACTGTTACCGACAGTGGAGATGGACTCACCGGCCTTGACCACGTCACCGGCTGCTTTAAGCAGTGTCTGGTTGTGGCCGTACAAACTCAAAAAACCATTGCCGTGGTCGAGAATCACCAACAAGCCGGCGCCGCGCAACCAGTCGGCGAACACCACGCGACCGCCGTGTACAGCATGCACCTGGCTGCCAGCGGAGGCACTGATCATCACGCCGTCCCACTTGGTTCGGGCATCGTCACCACGGGTTTCACCAAAGCGCGCAAGCAATCGACCATCAACCGGCCAGGGAAGTTTTCCGCGGGCTGAAGCAAAAGGTCCGCCGAAGGACTCGCCTGCGCTTGAAACCAGTGCGCCGGGTGTCGACTTGGCGGGTTTGCGTGGGGCATCAGTGGCTTCAGCCTGGGCCTGAGCCTCACGTAAACGCTTTTTTTCGGCTTCCTGCTGGGCGATCAGCGCTTTTTGTCGCGCTTCTTCCGCCTCACGGGCCTGGCGGGCCAGGGTTTCTTCGATGGTTTTGAGTACTTTAGACAGGTCGGCCTGATCCTGCTCGCGGGCTTGCAGCTTCTGGTCGCGGACTTTCACGTCGTCGTTGAGCTTGGCCAGGACCTGCGAACGCTCCTTGCGGACTTTGTCGAGTTCGTCGCGCTGACTGTCGAGGCTGCTTTTCTGTACCAGCAATTGGGCTTGTTGCAGGGCAATGTCCTGCTCGACGTTGGCCAGTTGGCGTAGGGTCTCGTTGAAATTCTTCAGCTGCTCCAGGCGTGCCTGACTCAGGTAGTCGTAATAGGTGAGGGTGCGGGCGAATTTTTCCGGGTTCTGCTGGTTGAGTAGCAGCTTCAGGTACTCCTGACGGCCGTTCTGATAGGCCGCGCGGGCCTGAATGGCGATCAGTCGTTGCTGTTCAATGCGCGCGCTCTGGAGTTTTTTTTTCTCACCATCGAGTCGCTGTATCTCGGATTCGCTTTTCTTCAGCTCTTTTTGCAGGGCCTCGACCTGCTTCTCGAGCTTGCCCATCTCGGTCTCGGTGCCTTTGAGCTCCTTTTGCACGCCGGACTTTTCTTCCTGCAACTTGCCCAGCAGCTTTTTCAGCTCGGCAATATCCTGACGCGTGGCGTCCAACTGTTGTTGGGTTTGCGCGCGCTCGTCGGCAAACGCCGGGTGGAGCAGGCAGGTCAGGGCAAGGGCAATCAGGGCGCGGAGCATAGAGGCGGGCGACACCAGGGGAAAAAAGACAGCCTAGTATGCCCGCCAAGCGTTGCAAAAAAAACGTCCATTTCTGGCTGCTTGATAACTGGAGTAGAGGGCGAGGATTTGAAGGCAGGTTTTGTTTCTTGAAAACACTACAAACCACTGTGGGAGCGAGCTTGCTCGCGATGGCGTCTAAACATTCAACATTGATGTTGGGTGTCAGATTGCTATCGCGAGCAGGCCCGCTCCCACAGGGTTTAGTGGTGTTTGAGGGATGTAATCAGACCAGGATCGACGTACCCGTCATCTCGGCTGGCTTCGCAAGCCCCAGCAACTTGAGCATGGTCGGCGCCACGTCTGCCAGTACGCCGCCTTCGCGGACCTTGAGGTCGCGTTTGCCGAAGTAGATGAACGGTACCGGTTCAGTGGTGTGGGCGGTGTGCGCTTGGCCGGTGGATTCGTCGGACATTTGCTCGACGTTGCCGTGGTCGGCGGTGATCAGTGCTTCGCCACCGACTTTTTCCAGGGCGTCGACAATACGGCCGACGCACAGGTCCAGGCACTCAACGGCCTTCACTGCTGCCTCGAATATGCCGCTGTGGCCGACCATGTCGCCGTTGGCGTAGTTGACCACGATCACGTCGTAGCGCTGGTTTTCGATAGCGTCGACGATCTTGTCGGTGACTTCCGGTGCGCTCATTTCTGGCTGCAAGTCATAGGTCGCGACTTTCGGCGACGGGATCAGGATGCGCTCTTCGCCCGGGAACGGTTCTTCGCGACCACCCGAGAAGAAGAAGGTCACGTGGGCGTATTTTTCGGTTTCGGCGATGCGCAGCTGGGTTTTGCCGTTTTTCGCCAAATAGTCGCCCAGCACGTTTTCCAGGCTGCCCGGCGCAAAGGCCGACGGCGCAGGAATGCTGCCCGCGTATTGGGTCAGCATGACAAAACCGGCCAGTTTCGGCTGGCGAGCGCGCTCGAAGTCCTTGAAATCGTCTTCGACGAATACCCGGGTCAGCTCGCGGGCGCGGTCTGCGCGAAAGTTCATGAACACTACAGCGTCGCCGTCTTCGACCTTGACTGGCTCGCCAATGGTGGTGGCTTTGACGAATTCGTCGCTCTCGCCACGCTCGTAAGCCGCTTGCAGGCCTTGCTGGGCGGTGGCGGCGTTGAATTCGCCGTTACCGTCGACGATCAGGTTGTAGGCCTGGGACACGCGATCCCAGCGGTTGTCGCGGTCCATGGCGAAGTAGCGGCCAATGATGCTGGCGATCCGGCCTTTGCCCAGCGTCTTGAACGCTTCATCCAACAGCTCGATCGACGACTGTGCGCTTTTTGGCGGCGTGTCGCGGCCGTCGAGGAAGGCGTGCAGGTAGATCTTCTCGGCGCCGCGCTTGAAGGCCAGTTCGGCCATGGCGATCAGGTGATCCTGGTGGCTGTGCACGCCGCCTTCGGACAGCAGGCCCATGAAGTGCACGGCTTTACCGGCAGCAACGGCTTTATCCACCGCGGCGCAGATGGTCGGGTTCTCGAAGAACTCGCCATCGCGGATCGCTTTGGTCACGCGGGTGAAGTCTTGATACACCACGCGGCCTGCGCCGAGGTTCATGTGGCCGACTTCCGAGTTGCCCATTTGCCCGTCCGGCAGGCCGACGTCCATGCCCGAGCCCGAGATCAGGCCGTTCGGTACGGTGGCGTACAAACGGTCGAGGACCGGCTTTTTGGCCGCGAACACGGCGTTGGATTCCTGGCTTTCACTGTGACCGAAGCCGTCGAGAATAATCAGGACCAAAGGTTTAGGCGTGGTAGTCATGGATTCCACTCTGGCTTAAGTTAAAAGAGGCGATGGAAAAGGGAGTGGCAGTTTAAAGCGAAGTTCCGACCGCGTCACCGCCGGACGGGGTTTGGCCCACCATAGTGGCTGTGTATACTGGCCGACATTTTAACGCCCTGGAACCTCCTTGATGGTTGCTCACCTGATTGAATTTGCCACTAACCACTATCTGCTCGTCGGTATCTTCGTCGTACTGCTGGCGTTGTTGATCGCCCGCGAGATGAGCCGCGGCGGCCGCAGCCTCAGCACTGCCGAGCTGACCGCGCTGGTCAACAAGGACGAGGGCGTTGTGGTCGATATCCGTACCACCAAGGATTTCGCCGCCGGTCACATCGTTGGCGCGCTGAACATTCCACAGGACAAACTGACCGCTCGCGTTGGCGAACTGGAAAAGCACAAGGCCAAGACCATCATTCTGGTCGACGCTCTGGGCCAGCACTCCGGCACCCACGCTCGCGAGCTGTTGAAGTCCGGTTTTACTGCAGCCAAGCTGTCCGGCGGGATCTCCAGCTGGAAAGCCGACAATTTGCCGCTGGTGAAGTGATATGAAAAACGTCGTCGTCTACTCCAGCGATTACTGCCCCTACTGCTCGCGAGCCAAGTACCTGCTCGAGAACAAGGGCGTAGCCTTCGAAGAGATCAAGGTCGATGGCAAGCCGCAGGTGCGTGCCGAAATGGCCAGCAAGGCCGGGCGTACGTCCGTGCCGCAGATCTGGATCGGCAGCACCCACGTCGGTGGTTGTGATGATTTGTTTGCCCTGGACCGCGCCGGCAAGCTCGACGCGCTGCTCACGGCCTGACTAAACCCTTAAGATCGGCAAACCCTACAAGACCCCAAGATCAGAAAGGATCTGAGATGACTGACGAACAGAACACTGCTGCGAACGAAGAAGAAACTGCACCGCAATTCTCCTTGCAGCGCATTTACGTGCGTGACCTGTCCTTCGAAGCCCCGAAAAGCCCGGCGATCTTCCGCCAGCAGTGGGAGCCGAGCGTTGGTCTGGATCTGAACACCCGTCAGAAAGCGCTGGAAGCTGACTTCCACGAAGTCGTACTGACCCTGTCGGTTACCGTGAAGAACGGCGACGAAGTGGCGTTCATCGCTGAAGTTCAGCAGGCCGGTATCTTCCTGATCAAGAACCTCGACGAAGCCTCGATGAGCCACACCCTCGGTGCTTTCTGCCCGAACATCCTGTTCCCGTATGCTCGCGAAGCCCTGGACAGCCTGGTGACCCGTGGTTCGTTCCCGGCGCTGATGCTGGCACCGGTGAACTTCGACGCCCTGTACGCGCAAGAACTGCAACGCATGCAGCAAGACGGCGTACAGACCGTTCAGTAAGCGTTCGATGCAGCAACGAAAAAAGCGCCTTCAACGGCGCTTTTTTCATGGGGCTGGAAACCTACCCCCGTTGGATATCGGTATCGCTGTGTTATTTGAAGCCGAGCTGGCGCCAGCCTTCGTACACGGCCACCGCCACGGTGTTGGACAGGTTCAGGCTGCGGCAGCCTTCGCGCATCGGCAGGCGCAGCCGTTGTTCGGCAGGCAGTGCGTCCAGCACCTCGGCGGGCAGGCCACGGCTTTCCGGACCGAACAGGAAGGCATCACCCTCAGCGAAGCTGGCGTCGTGGAACGGCCGCGAGCCCTTGGTGGTGAAGGCGAACAGCCGCGGATGGCCAAGGCTTTCCAGACAGCTGGCAAGGTCTGCATGGCGCTGCAGGGTGGCATACTCGTGGTAGTCGAGGCCGGCCCGGCGCAGGCGCTTGTCGTCCATCTCGAAACCCAGCGGCTCGATCAAATGCAGGTGGCAGCCACTGTTGGCGCACAGCCTGATAACGTTGCCGGTATTCGGCGGAATTTCTGGTTGAAAAAGGATGACGTGAAACATGCACGGCTCCGAAGGTAAAGATGGGCGGCATTCTACGCCTGAAGTGGACCCGCGACCGAAGCTATTCCCTCGGGTGATGGCCTCATTGGCGATCGTCGGTGTCATGGTCGGGATGATGATCGGTCGTCTGACCGCGCCCGACCCCACCGAGTTACAACAGGTAGAGGTCGAACCGGATGGTTTGGTGGTGTGGTTCAACAACGAACCGAAGACCCACGGCGAATTCATCGACGGCAGCGTCGCATTGCTGTTCGAGGCTGAAGGCAAGGCGCAGAACGGCCAGTTGAAGCTCAACGACAAGGACGTGAACTGGCGGGTGCGTTTGAGTGATAAGGGCTTGTTGCTGACGCTGGTGGCGGCCCGTCCCCTGAAGGGTGAATGGGCCGGTAGCGAGGTCAATGACCGCTGGCGGTTGGAGATCCATCTCCAGGAGCAATAAAAGAGGGAATCCCCGGCCTGCCTGTACCAAGGTTCCCAAAACGGGAGGGGGTTGCGCGTTGCGTCGCAAGCCCCGGTGTAAAGAGGGAATCCCCGGCCTGCCTGTACCAGGGTCCCCAAAACGGGAAGGGGTTCGTCGCGGTCTGCGTGATGAACCCCGGATGTAAAGAGGGGAATCCCCGGCCTGCCTGTACCAAGGTCCCCGAAACTGGGTAGTGATTGGACTATTGCAGGGGGCGTGCCAGGTTTTAATCAGTTGAAACAAAAAGCCCGCGTACAGCGCTGAAAGCCCCGTGATTCGGGGCTTTGGCTTTTTTGTGATATGGGTTTTCGTGTTGCTGGAGGCGGGATTTTGTTTCCCGTGGGATGCGCGATTGCGGTTCACGGTGCATTGAGGCGGTGCACGCAGCCCCCAAAAGCATCGCGAGCAGGCTCGCTCCCACAAGGGTTCAATGGTGTTCACACGATAGTGAAACACTGAAAATCCACTGTGGGAGCGAGCTTGCTCGCGATTGGATCTGGAGATCAGCGAAGAGCTAAAGGCTGGTTAACCCTCATCCCCTTCATCATCATCCCCGCCATCGACCTTCATCCCCAACTCCTTGATCTTGCGGGTCAAGGTGTTGCGGCCCCAGCCCAGCAGCACGGCAGCGTCGCGGCGGCGGCCGGCGGTGTGTTTGAGGGCGGTTTCGATCATGATCCGCTCGAAGCTCGGCACCGCGCTGTCGAGCAGGCTCGACTGACCGCGTGCGAGCGCCTGATCGGCCCACTGACGCAGCGCTTGCTCCCAGTTGGTCACCGGTGCCGAGTCTTGTGGCAGGCTCAGCAGTTCGGGTGGCAGGTCGCTGATGTGCACTTCGCGACCCGAAGCCATCACCGTGATCCAGCGGCAGGTGTTTTCCAGCTGACGCACGTTGCCTGGCCACGGCAGGTTTTTCAGGTATTCCTCGGTTTCGTTTTTCAGCAGCTTCGGCTCCACCGCCAGTTCTTGCGCGGCGCGGGCGAGGAAGTGCTTGGCCAGGGTCGGAATGTCTTCGCGACGGTCCGACAAGCGCGGAATGTGGATGCGGATCACGTTCAGACGATGGAACAGGTCTTCACGGAATTTCCCGGCGTGCACCAGGGTTTCCAGGTTCTGGTGAGTCGCGGCGATGATGCGCACGTCAACCTTGACCGGCACATGACCGCCAACGCGATAGAACTCGCCATCGGCCAATACCCGCAGCAAGCGAGTCTGAGTGTCGGCTGGCATGTCGCCGATTTCATCGAGAAACAGTGTGCCGCCATCCGCCTGTTCAAACCGCCCGCGCCGCAGGTTGGCCGCGCCGGTGAACGCGCCTTTTTCGTGGCCGAACAGCTCGGACTCCATCAGGTCCTTGGGGATCGCCGCCATGTTCAACGCGATGAACGGCGAGGCCGCCCGCGGGCTGTGACGGTGCAGGGCGTGGGCCACCAGTTCTTTACCGGTACCCGATTCACCGTTGATCAGCACGGTGATGTTGGAGTGGCTCAAGCGCCCGATGGCGCGAAACACTTCCTGCATCGCCGGAGCTTCACCGATGATTTCCGGGGTGCGGGTCAGGGTGGGTACAACCTCCAGACCTTGCTGTTCCTGGGCGTGCTGGTTGGCGCGCTTGACCAGCGACACCGCTTCATCGACGTCGAACGGCTTGGGCAGGTACTCGAAAGCGCCGCCCTGATAGGACGCGACAGCGCTGTCCAGGTCGGAGTGCGCGGTCATGATGATCACGGGTAGCCGAGGGTGTTGCTCGCGAATCCGTGCCAGCAGGTCCAGACCGCTGGCGCCGGGCATGCGGATGTCGGAGATGATCACGTCCGGCTGCTGGCGCGCCAGGCGGCTCATCACGCCATCGGCGCTGTCGAAGCTTTGCGTGGTCATGCCTTCCTGTTGCAAGGCTTTTTCCAGGACCCAACGGATAGAACGGTCGTCATCGACGATCCACACGGTTTCACTACGGCTCATGTCGATGTGGCTCCTTGTTCCAGTGGCAGAAAGATCGAGAATGTGGTGTGGCCTGGATGGCTGTCACATTCGATCAGGCCCTGGTGCTGGCTGATGATGTTCTGGGTAATGGCCAGGCCGAGCCCGGTACCGTCCGGGCGGCCGCTGACCATGGGAAAGAAGATGGTTTCTTGCAGGTCCGCAGGAATCCCCGGGCCGTTGTCGATGATTTCGAGTTTGGTCACCAGACGATGACGCACGTGGCCGATGGTGAACTGGCGCATGGCGCGCGAACGCAAGGTAATGCGGCCCAGGCGCAACTCGTTCTGGCTGCTGATGGCCTGCATCGCGTTGCGCACGATGTTCAGGACGGCCTGAATCATTTGTTCGCGGTCGATCAATACATCGGGAATGCTCGGGTCGTAGTCGCGCACCAAAGTGATGCAGCCCTGGCTTTCGGCTTCCACCAGATGACAGACGCGCTCCAGCACTTCGTGGACGTTGCACAGGGCAAGCGACGGAAGCTTGTTTGAGCCGAGCATGCGATCGACCAGGTTACGCAGGCGATCGGCTTCCTCGATGATGACGTTGGTGTAGTCCTTGAGGCTTTCTTCCGGCAGCTCGCGGGCCAGCAACTGAGCGGCGCCGCGAATCCCGCCAAGCGGGTTCTTGATCTCGTGAGCGAGGCCGCGCACCAGCATCTTGCTGGTTTCCTGTTTGGAGAGCTGCGCTTCTTCTTTGGTGATGCGCAACAAGCGGTCGCGTGGGTGCACTTCGAGCAGCAGCAGCGTGTCGCCATTGCTGAGGATCGGCGTCACTGCGTAGTCGACGGTCAGGGTTTGACCGGTCAGGGCGGTGAGCATCGCTTCGCGCTTGGTAAACGGGTGCGCTTGTTCGACCGCCTGGCGCAAGGAGTTCAGGGCTTCGGTCGATTCGGTGAACAGCTCGCTGATGAATTGCCCATGGCTGCGCTGGCCGCTGATGGCCAGGAGCATTTCAGCCGCGGGATTCATGTACTCAAGGCGCAGTTCGGCGTCGAGCAGAATGGTGGCGGTGGTCAGGTTGTCGAGTAACAAGCGGTGCAGTGCGTCGCTGATGGTCATTAGGACCTCTTTTGGAGCAGGCGCGCGCGAGAAGAAGGCGCTGATGCAAGGAAAATGCAAAAACCAAACCAAGGCTCCGAAAAGAAGCGTTCAGGCCCTGAAACAGGCGTTTGACGCTCGTTTGCGCGGCGTTCTGCCAGCGTTTGCGGGTACTTTCGAACCAAAATGGGTTGGAATATGGGTACGGTGCAGTTCATTGCACCAATATAGTGCGCAAACCTGAACGACGTTTAGAAGAAAGAAAAAATGCCGACTTTTTCTTCTTCAGGCTTGTCTGCGAGTGGGCATTCCGGGCGCTGACCGTAATCGGTGGGGGTGCAGGGTTTGACCTGACGCTTCTGCGCCAGAGAGATGCGCAGCATGTGGAATGGCTGATTCGCCGTGCGTTCGACGATCCGCCCGTGTTCGTCGAGGATTTCCACTGCGAGGTGATGCGTACCGCGATCAATGTTGCTCAGTGCGAACACCGGGCTGGGGCCAGGATCGGCGGTCGGTTGGCCGTCCAGTAACAGCCGATAGCGATGACCGTGTTGCAGGGTGGGTTCGTTGGTGACACTGACGATCACCTCGCCCGCGCTGCTGCGCACCGAAGCGTCCGGCTCCGGTACGAGTACGCGAAGCATGTCGTAGTGAAACAGTGGTTTTTCCTCGGGTTTCTTTGTAGCCGCTGGCAATGTGGCGCCGGTGGGATTGGCGGACATGCGATTACCCGGTGCCAGTGTTACTCGCTTGGCGTTGCCGGGGCGCGGCTGATCGGTGAATACCCGATTGCCTTGGGCGTCGACGTAGGTATAGACCTCGGCCAGCGCCGGCAGGGCGATCAGCCACAGGCAGGTGGCGATCATCCAGCACCTCACGGGGTGTGTACCCGCTGCACGGTGAAGGTGATGGTCGGGCTCTGCTGCACGAGGCTTTCTCCGGCGAGCACCTGCACCGCGAGGTGGTGTTCGCCGCGATCGATGTTCACCAGTTGCAGGCGCGGAACGTTGCTCGGCTGGCCATACGGTTGACCGTCCAGCAGCAATCGAAACAGATGCGGCCCTTGCAGGCGTGGCTGAATCTGTACGCCAACGGTGAAGGTGCCGTTGTTGGCGCGCAGGGCTTCATCGCTGGGCAGGCCGGTCAGCTCCAGCACTGAATAGACAGCGTTTTTGTCAGCGCGTTGGGGCGGTTGTTCGGGGGCTATCGGTGGTTGGCGTTCGACACTGTTGAGTGGCGGCAACTCGACGGCCTGGCTCTTCACGCCATCGGGCGGCTGATTGCTGTAGGCGGTATTGCCGCTGGCGTCGGTGTACCGGTAGATCTGCGCGGTGGCGGGCAGGGCGATCAGCAGCAAGATGAATAGAAAACCACGACCCATAAAAAACGACCAATAAACGAAAACGTTGGGTTGCAGCATAGGTCAGGGTTACGTGTTGGCCCAATTCACTAACACCCTGACACGAAAGAGCGATCAATCTTGCGTAGGAGTTGCCGCAGGCTGCGATCTTTTGATCTTCAGAGGCGATAAAACCGCAAAGATCGCAGGCTTCGCCAGCTCCTACGGATGGGCGCTGCACAACTCTGCGGTGGCGCGTATCAGCGCAAGCTCACGCAGCGGCACTTGTTGGCCCACGGTTTTATTGGCCTTGGCCAGCCATAACGGGCAGTGTGGGTCTTTACGATACGGGGTGAAATCGGCCAATTGTTGCAGCAGGCGTTTTTGTAACAGGTCAAGTTGCGGGCGGATCAGGCCATCGAGGTCAGGGCGAGGGTCGTTGGGGGCTTTGCCTTGTGCGTGCCAGTCGGACAAGTGTGCGTACTGCAC
Source organism: Pseudomonas sp. GW822-FHT06B12 (assembly GCF_058799675.1). Lineage (NCBI taxonomy): Bacteria > Pseudomonadati > Pseudomonadota > Gammaproteobacteria > Pseudomonadales > Pseudomonadaceae > Pseudomonas > Pseudomonas sp. GW822-FHT06B12. The sequence goes on along the minus strand of NZ_JBXALR010000002.1, from coordinate 464,230 downwards.
CAGTTTGTTGGCTTCGATCTGCGCCGAGAAGAACTGCTCGACGGTTTCATTGCTCAATTTGTAGTAGGGCGCCTCGGCGATGGCTCCGGCAATGACGTCGCGTTCCCGCTGGCGATCCTCGACAGGCTTGCCACTGTCCCACTTGCTCAGTGCGACCTTGTCGGCAAGCGCCAGGCGCTCCTGGATGGTGCTGAGCAGCGGGGCGAGAGCAGCGGGTGCCGGGGCAGGGGGCGGGGTGGCAGCGCAGGCGATGTTGGCAAACAGGGCGGTGAGCAGTGCAAGGCACAAAGGTAGGCGCATGGGGTGTCTCGTCTTCATTCCGTGGAGGAGCATGATGCCTATAACAGTAGGCCCGATGACAAGTGTTCGCCCACAAAAAAGGCCTCCCGCAGGAGACCTTTTCACGTTACGCCGCTTACGCGAGCGCTACTGGATCAGCAGCTGTAGTACAGCTCGTATTCCAGTGGGTGTACGAAGGTACGTACTTTGATTTCTTCTTCGCTTTTCAGGGCGATGTAAGCGTCGATGAAGTCGTCGCTGAAAACGCCGCCTTTGGTCAGGAACGCACGACCTTTGTCCAGCTCTTCCAGGGCTTCTTTCAGGCTGCCGCAAACTTGTGGGATCTCTTTCGCCTCTTCAGGCGGCAGGTCGTACAGGTTTTTGTCAGCAGCGTCGCCAGGGTGGATCTTGTTCTGGATGCCGTCCAGGCCAGCCATCAACAGTGCAGCGAAGCCCAGGTATGGGTTGGCTGCCGGATCCGGGAAGCGTGCTTCGATACGGCGAGCGCGAGGGCTCGATACATAAGGAATACGGATCGAAGCGGAACGGTTGCGAGCCGAGTAGGCCAGCATTACCGGCGCTTCGAAACCTGGGACCAGACGCTTGTAGGAGTTGGTCGACGGGTTGGTGAAGCCGTTCAGGGCCTTACCGTGCTTGATGATGCCGCCGATGAAGTACAGGGCGGTGTCGGACAGGCCGGCATAACCTTCGCCAGCGAAGGTGTTCTTGCCATCTTTGGCGATGGACAGGTGAACGTGCATACCCGAACCGTTGTCGCCGTACAGTGGCTTAGGCATGAAGGTCGCGGTGCGGCCGTAAGCGTCAGCCACGTTGTGTACGCAGTACTTCAGGGTCTGAACTTCGTCAGCCTTGGCGACCAGGGTGTTGAACTTGACGCCGATTTCGTTCTGGCCAGCAGTCGCCACTTCGTGGTGGTGAACTTCGATGACCAGGCCCATTTCTTCCATGGCGTTGCACATGGAGGTACGGATTTCGTGGTCGTGGTCGAACGGAGGTACCGGGAAGTAGCCGCCTTTGACGCCTGGACGGTGGCCTTTGTTGCCGCCTTCCACGTCCTGGTCGGACATCCACGAACCTTGTTCGGAGTAGATTTTGAACATCGAACCGGAGATGTCGGACTTGAACTTCACTTCGTCGAAGATGAAGAACTCAGGCTCTGGACCGACGAAAACGGTGTCGCCGATACCCGTGGACTTCAGGTATTCCTCGGCGCGCTTGGCGATGGCACGTGGGTCACGGTCATAGCCTTGCATGGTCGAAGGCTCGATCACGTCGCAAACCAGGATCAGGGTCGGCTCTTCGGTGAACGGGTCGAGGACGGCAGTGGTGTCGTCCGGCATCAGGATCATGTCGGAGGCTTCGATGCCCTTCCAGCCAGCGATGGAGGAGCCGTCGAACATTTTGCCTTCTTCGAAGAAGGCTTCATCCAGCGCATCACGGGCCGGCATGGTCACGTGGTGCTGAGTGCCTTTGGTATCAGTGAAGCGCAGATCAATCCATTTGACGTCATGATCTTTGATGAGTTGAACCGACTTCGACATAGTGTCCTCCGGGTGGCTTCGGGCGGGTAGTGGAGTGCCCTTAGAATGTGGGTGATGCCGGCGCGAATACTCTGCCATGGCAACCTGCCTCACAAGGGAGCAAATTGCATGCCAGTGCCCCGACTTGGGTTTTTTGCCCCAATATCACGCTTATAAAGGTGCAAAGTACTTTAAAGCGGAAAATCTCGCCCTTTAATGTAGCGCTCAATTTCATAAATGACCTGTTTTGGTGCACTGAAAACCTTCTGCACATTAACTGGTTAAACCTTGAGCAATTTCCGCTATAATCCGCGCCCCCCTTTTTCGGCTGGCCCCTCGCGCGCTGTTTTCATGAAACTAATCGTAAAAGTCTTCCCCGAGATCACCATCAAGAGCCGCCCGGTACGGATGCGTTTCATCCGTCAATTGGCCAAAAACATCCGTACCGTGCTCCGCGATCTGGACCCGGCCGTGGTGGTGAACGGCGTGTGGGACAACCTCGAGCTGGAAACGCACGTCAGTGACCCCAAAGCCTTGAAGGACATGACCGAGCGCCTGAGCTGCATGCCGGGCATCGCGCATTTCCTGCAGGTCGATGAGTACCCGTTGGGCGACTTCGACGACATCGTCGCCAAGTGCAGGCAGCACTTCGGTGAGTCGCTGGCCGGGAAGATTTTTTCGGTGCGCTGCAAGCGTGCCGGCAAGCACGAATTCAGCTCGATGGACGTCGAGAAATACGTCGGCAGCCAGCTGCGTCGTCAGTGCGGCGCCGCCGGGATTTCGCTTAAAGAGCCAGAAATCGAAGTTCGCATCGAAATTCGCGACAAACGGTTGTTTGTGATCCACAGCCAGCACAACAGCATCGGCGGTTACCCGCTGGGCGCACTGGAACAGACCCTGGTGCTGATGTCCGGCGGTTTCGATTCCACCGTCGCGGCTTACCAGATCATGCGCCGCGGGCTGATGAGCCATTTCTGCTTCTTCAACCTCGGCGGGCGTGCCCACGAATTGGGCGTGATGGAAGTCGCGCACTTCATCTGGAAGAAGTACGGCAGCTCCCAGCGCGTGTTATTTGTCAGTGTGCCGTTTGAGGAAGTGCTGGGAGAAATTCTCGGCAAAGTCGATAACAGTCATATGGGCGTAGTATTGAAGCGTATGATGTTGCGCGCTGCGTCCCGAATCGCTGATCGACTGGACATCGAGGCGCTGGTCACCGGCGAAGCGATTTCCCAGGTTTCCAGCCAGACGCTGCCGAACCTGTCCGTGATCGACTGCGTGACCGACAAGCTGGTATTGCGCCCGCTGATCGCCAGTCACAAGCAGGACATCATCGACCTGGCCAACGAAATCGGCACCGCCGACTTCGCCAAGCACATGCCAGAGTACTGCGGGGTCATTTCGGTGAACCCCAAGACCCACGCCAAGCGTCCGCGCGTGGAGCATGAAGAGAAAGAATTCGATATGGCAGTACTTGAGCGTGCGCTCGAGAACGCCAAACTGGTGCCGATCGATCGCGTAATCGATGAATTGGGCCAGGACTTGCAGATTGAAGAAGTCAGCGAAGCGCTGGCCGGTCAGATCGTCATCGACATCCGTCACCCGGATGCCGTTGAAGACGACCCGCTGACACTGGCTGGCGTCGAGGTACAAGCGATGCCGTTTTATGCTCTGAACGCTCGTTTCAAGGAACTGGACCCTACTCGCCAGTACCTGCTGTATTGCGACAAAGGCGTGATGAGTCGCCTGCATGCCCACCATTTGCTCAGTGAGGGGCATGCCAATGTGCGCGTTTATCGACCGAGCTAAGAGCCCGGGGCTGTTTGCCTGTGGCCTGCGTCACCGGCCCCCCGACGCCGCCGTCAAGCTGTAACGGCAAGGCCTGACTCTACTGTAAATCGCTGCCAAGACTTGTCAGCACACCGAATCCTCTGATCGAGATACACAAGTGATCGAAAATCTACGCAACATCGCCATCATTGCTCACGTTGACCATGGTAAGACCACCCTGGTAGACAAGCTCTTGCGTCAATCCGGCACCCTGGAGCGCAACGAGCTCAACGACGAGCGCGTGATGGACTCCAACGACCAGGAGAAAGAGCGCGGTATTACCATTCTGGCGAAAAACACCGCCATCAACTGGAACGGCTACCACATCAACATCGTGGACACCCCGGGCCACGCCGACTTCGGCGGCGAAGTTGAACGCGTAATGTCGATGGTTGACTCCGTTCTGCTGCTGGTTGACGCTCAAGACGGCCCTATGCCGCAAACCCGTTTCGTGACCAAGAAGGCTTTCGAAGCCGGCCTGCGTCCAATCGTGGTAATCAACAAGGTTGACCGTCCAGGCGCGCGTCCGGACTGGGTTCTGGACCAGATCTTCGACCTGTTCGACAACCTCGGTGCTACCGAAGAACAGCTGGACTTCAAAGTCGTCTACGCCTCGGCCCTGAACGGTATTGCCGGTCTGGACCACACCGAAATGGCTGACGACATGACCCCGCTGTACCAGTCGATCGTCGACAACGTACCAGCGCCGAAAGTCGACCGTGACGGTCCGTTCCAGATGCAGATCTCCGCTCTGGACTACAACAGCTTCCTGGGTGTTATCGGTGTTGGCCGTATCGCTCGTGGTCGCATCAAGCCGAACACTCCGGTTGTGGCTATCGACGCTGACGGCAAGAAGCGTAACGGTCGTATCCTGAAGCTGATGGGTCACCACGGTCTGCACCGCATCGACGTTGAAGAAGCAGCTGCCGGCGACATCGTCTGCATCAGCGGCTTCGACCAGCTGTTCATCTCCGACACTCTGTGCGACCCACTGAACGTCGAAGCGATGAAGCCGCTGACCGTTGACGAACCAACCGTTTCCATGACCTTCCAGGTAAACGACTCGCCTTTCTGCGGTAAAGAAGGCAAGTTCGTGACCAGCCGTAACATCAAGGAACGTCTGGACAAAGAGCTGCTGTACAACGTTGCACTGCGCGTTGAAGAAGGCGACTCGGCTGACAAGTTCAAGGTTTCCGGCCGTGGTGAGCTGCACCTCTCGGTACTGATCGAAACCATGCGTCGCGAAGGCTTCGAAATGGGTGTTGGTCGTCCGGAAGTGATCATCCGCATGGTTGACGGCGTCAAGCACGAACCGTACGAAAACGTGACCATCGACCTGCCGGAAGAATCGCAAGGTTCGATCATGGAACAGATCGGTATCCGTAAAGGCGACCTGACCAACATGGTTCCGGATGGCAAGGGCCGTGTGCGCCTTGAGTACAACATCCCGGCTCGTGGCTTGATCGGTTTCCGTAACGAGTTCCTGACCCTGACCTCCGGTGCAGGCATCCTGACCTCGATCTTCGACCGTTACGACGTGATGAAGTCCGGCGACATGTCCGGCCGTCAGAACGGCGTGCTGGTTTCGGTGGCTACCGGTAAGGCTTTGACTTACTCGCTGGAAACCCTGCAAGCTCGCGGCAAACTGTTCCTGGGTCACGGTGAAGACGTGTACGAAGGTCAAATCGTCGGCATCAACAGCCGCGACAACGACCTGGGCGTCAACCCAACCAAAGGCAAGAAGCTCGACAACATGCGTGCTTCGGGTAAAGACGAAACCATCGCACTGGTTCCGCCTATCCGTTTCACCCTGGAGCAGGCTCTGGAGTTCGTACAAGAAGACGAACTGTGTGAAGTCACTCCTAAGTCCATCCGTCTTCGCAAGAAGATCCTGGGCGAAAGCGAGCGTACCCGCGCTGCCAAGAAGTCCGGTAACTAAGTCATTTAGTTAGCTGACAAAAAAACGCCCCCGACCGCAAGGTCGGGGGCGTTTTTGTTTGTCTGGGTTTTGGTGTTGCCTGGGCTGACGCCATCGCGAGCAAGCTCGCTCCCACACCTGTGGGAGCGAGCTTGCTCGCGATAGGGCCCTGTCAGGCAGCGAGATTCTTGATTAAAACTTGTCGAGGGTCCGCGGATTGCTCTCGCGCACGACTTCTTTTGGCTTGTACGCGCAATACCCAGGCCGTGGGCCGATTTTCGGGTGATTGCGGCAAGTATCCGGGCGCTTTTCATAAATAGTGCACAAACGGCTCTTACGATCCAGATACAGGCAATCGTTGTTGCTCATGCGCTGGAGCGTGAAAATCTCGGACTTCTGATTGTAGCGCTCGACGATCCCTTCCTTTTGCAGGCGCTTGGCGATGTTCTTCGGTGGTTCGCCAAGTTCGAATTCGTCGACGATGCCGATGCGGATCAGATCCTTGATCTTGACCTCGACCGGCAGCGTGCAGCAGCTGGACACGCACGAGCCGCACATCGGGGCAGAGTACTTGGCCCAGGTATCGAGACGGTCGATCTCCGCGGCGGCGATCAGGTTCGGCTTCATCATGTGGAATTACCAGCGTGCATCAGGGCGCGCGATCATACCGGGACTGGTGATTTTTTGAACGACCATTTGCCGGTTTTTTATGGCTATGCTGAATTTTCCGAACGATCGGCATGGCATCTGCATCTTTTCAACGTGTACCGGCAAGGACAGAGGCTTGATTCAGGCGATTGCAAAAATCGCCGAACCAGTGCATTTGTCTCGTGTCAGACCGACTAGGCTCAGTCAATTCCATGCTCGCCCGAGGTCCTATCGATGACTCAAGAACCGCTTGTTCGCGAAGCTGAGGTGGCCGCGTTTCGCGACGCCGTATTAGCCAAACTTACCTATGCAGTGGGCAAGGACCCGGATCACGCCTTTGACCATGATTGGTTTGAAGCGATTGCCCTGGCGGCACGTGATCACATGGTCGAACACTGGATGGACCACACCCGGCAGATCTACCGCAAGGGCCAGAAGCGCGTTTACTACCTCTCGCTGGAATTTCTCATCGGTCGCCTGCTCTACGACAGCCTGAGCAACCTCGGCCTGCTCGATGTGGCCCGCGAAGCGCTGACCGAGTTGGGTGTAGACCTCGAACGCATCCGCTTGCTGGAGCCGGACGCCGCGCTTGGCAACGGTGGCCTCGGTCGCCTGGCGGCGTGCTTCATGGAAAGCATGTCGACGCTCGGCATCGCCGGCCATGGCTACGGTATTCGTTATGAACACGGTTTGTTCCGCCAGGCGGTTGTCGATGGCTGGCAGCAGGAGCAGACCGAAAACTGGCTGGATTTCGGCAACCCCTGGGAGTTCGAGCGCCCGGAAGTAATCTACCCGATTGGCTTCGGCGGTAGCGTCGAGACCGTGGTCGATGCCAGCGGCAAGTCCAAACAGGTCTGGTCGCCTTCGGAAACCGTGCGGGGGGTGGCCTATGACACGCCGGTGGTCGGCTGGCGCGGCGCTAGCGTCAACACCTTGCGCCTGTGGCGTGCGCGGGCGATGGAAGATTTGCACCTGGAGCGTTTCAACGCCGGTGACCATTTGGGCGCGGTGGCCGAAGTGGCCCGCGCTGAAAGTATCTCCCGCGTGCTCTATCCGGCCGACAGCACCGAGGCCGGTCAGGAACTGCGGCTGCGCCAGGAATATTTCTTCGTTGCCGCATCCTTGCAGGATTTGTTGCGCCGGCACCGCAATATGCACACCTCGGTGCTGACCCTGGGCGATCACGCGGCGATCCAGCTCAACGACACTCACCCCTCGATCGCCGTGGCCGAGTTGATGCGTCAATTGGTCGATGTGTACGACGTGGCGTGGGACGCTGCGTGGCAGATCACCGTCGATACGCTTTCCTACACCAACCACACGCTGTTGCCGGAGGCGCTGGAAACCTGGCCGGTGGGGCTGATGGAGCGGATGTTGCCACGGCACATGCAGATCATTTATTTGATCAATGCTCAGCACATCGATTCGTTGCGGGCCAAGGGTATCCACGACTTCGACGTGCTGCGCGCGGTGTCGCTGATCGAGGAAGACAACGGTCGCCGGGTGCGCATGGGGAATCTGGCGTTTCTGGGTTCTCACAGTGTTAACGGCGTGTCCGGCCTGCACACTCAGCTGATGCGCAGCACGGTGTTTTCCGAGCTGCACAAGCTGTACCCGGAGCGGATCAACAACAAGACCAACGGCATTACGTTCCGCCGCTGGCTCTACCAGGCCAACCCGGAACTGACCTCGATGATGGTCGATGCGCTGGGCCCGGATCTGTTGGATAACCCGGAGCAACGACTGATCGGCCTGGAGCCGTTTGCCGAGAAAGCGGCATTCCGCAACAAGTTCGCCGAGCAGCGCCTGCACAGTAAAAAGGCCCTGGCTTATCTGATTCATGAACGCTTGGGGATCGCGGTCAACCCGGCAGCGATGTTCGACGTGCAGGTCAAACGGATTCACGAATACAAACGCCAGTTGCTCAACCTGATGCACACCGTGGCGCTGTATCAGGCGATCCGTGCCGAGCCGGAAATCGATTGGGTACCGCGCGTGAAGATCTTCGCCGGCAAGGCGGCGGCCAGTTATCACCAGGCCAAGCTAATCATCAAGCTGACCAACGACATCGCCCGAGTGGTCAACAACGACCCGACGGTGCGCGGTTTGCTGAAAGTGGTGTTCTTGCCCAACTACAACGTCAGCCTGGCAGAGAGCATCATTCCGGCGGCCGACCTGTCGGAGCAGATATCCACCGCCGGCTTTGAGGCGTCGGGCACCAGCAACATGAAATTCGGCCTCAACGGCGCGCTGACCATCGGCACCCTGGACGGTGCCAACGTGGAAATGAGTGAGCGCATTGGCGTCGAGCACATGTTCATCTTCGGTCTGACCGCGCAGCAGGTTGAGGCGCGTAAGCAGAATCACGAGTTCTATGCCGCGCCGGACATCGCCGCCTCCCGTCGACTGGGGGACGTGCTGCAAGCGATCCGCGGCGGTGTGTTCTCACCGGATGAGCCGTCGCGTTACACCGGGTTGATCGACTCGTTGATCGAATATGACCGCTTCCTGGTCTGCGCCGACTTCGATTCCTACTGGAATGCCCAGGTGCGGGTTGAAGAGCACTGGCACGACTCGAAGGAGTGGTGGCGCTCGGCGGTGCTCAACAGCGCGCGCATGGGCTGGTTCTCGTCCGACCGGACCATTCGCGAGTACGCCACGGATATCTGGAAAGCGCTGGAGTAACTTTTAGCAATAATTGCGAGCAAGGCCCAACGGTTGTTGGGCTGGATCGATATACTAAGCAGCAGTTTTACCGGGCCACAGTGTCAAAGGGCTCAGTCAAAGTGAACGCACCGGCAATCCAATGTGGGAGCGAGCTTGCTCGCGATGGGGACATTCCATTCACCATTGATGTTGAATGTAAGTCCGCTATCGCGAGCAAGCTCGCTCCCACAGGGTTTGTGCTGTTTCACACTAGACTGAGCCAGACGCTGTTGTGCCCGGATTCGCCCGGCAATGGGCCGCTTAGGGATATTGACCATGCAATGGATTTTCATGCTGATAGGGCTGGTGCTGGGCTGGGTGCTCGATGAGTCTCTCAGCGATGCGCTGATTGGCGCATTGATCGGCCTGGGTGCGGGGCAGGCGATTGTGCTGCGGCGCCTGAATTCACAAGCGGACGAGCAGCGTCTTCAGCTGGAACGCTCGCAGGTTGCCCTCGATGCAGTCGAACAGCGGCTGGCGTTGCTGGAAACTCATGGCATCAATGCCGCCCCGGCCGCCGAACCGCCCACGGCCAGTGAGCCAACGCCCTCTCCTGAATTCGTTTTTGACCAAGCCCCTGAAACGGGTCCGGTACCATTGCCGGCCGCGCAAGAGTTGGTCTGGGAGTTACCGCCCGAATTCGAGCCGGTGCAGGCAAACATCACGCCCGAGCCCGCCGATCTCTGGACCCCGCAACCCAGCGAACCGCAACAACCTGCAGAACCCCGGGGCCCGAATCTGTTCGAGCGCGGCATTGCCGCCGCGCGCAATTGGCTGTTTGGCGGCAACACCGTGCTGCGGGTCGGTGTGGTGCTGCTGTTCTTCGGTCTGGCGTTCCTGCTGCGTTACGCCACCGAAGGCATGGTGGTGCCGATTGAATTGCGTTACGCCGGGGTCGCCGCGGCAGCATTGGCATTGCTTGGGCTCGGTTGGTGGTTGCGGCTGCGTAACACCAACTATGCGTTGATCCTGCAGGGCACTGGCATCGCCGTGTTGTACCTGACGGTGTTCGCCGCCATGCGCCTGCACCCGTTGCTCGACCCGACGGCGGCGTTGGGCTTGCTGGTAGCGGTGACGGTGTTCTCGGCGATTCTGGCGGTCACCCAGGACTCGCTGGCCCTGGCCTGCGCTGCGGCGCTGGGCGGGTTTGCCGCGCCGATCCTGACCTCCACCGGCGCCGGCAACCATGTCGCGCTGTTCAGCTATTTCGCCTTGCTCAACGCCGGCATCCTCGCCATCGCCTGGTTCAAGGCCTGGCGGCCGCTGAACCTGATCGGCTTTGCCGGCACTTTCGGCATCGGTTTCGCCTGGGGCCTGCGCTCCTACACGCCGGAACTGCTGTGGAGTACCGAGCCGTTTCTGATTGTGTTTTTCCTGATGTACCTGGCGATTGGTTTGTTGTTCGCCCGGCGCAAATTGCTCGAAATGAGTGACGCGCCGGAGGATGACAGCCGTGAGGCGTTGCTGCGCTGGTCGGCGCGCAAGGGTGACTACGTCGACGGCACGATGCTGTTCGGACCGCCGCTGGTGGGCTTCGGCTTGCAGTTCGCGCTGATTCATCATTTTGAGTTCGCCGCCGCGTTCAGCGCGCTGGCGTTGGGCATCGTTTATATGGGGCTGGCGCGTATTCTCAGCGGCGGTCGAGCCCTGCTGCTGGCGGAAACCTGCCTGGCGCTGGGGGTGATTTTCGCCAGCCTGGCGATTCCGTTGGGCCTGGATGCGCGCTGGACTGCCGCCGCCTGGGCGGTGGAGGGCGCGGGGATCTTCTGGCTCGGCCTGCGTCAGCATCGGCCGTTGGCGCGGGCCTTTGCCTTGCTGCTGCAACTGGGTTCGGCGCTGGCGTTCCTCAGCAAACTGAGCCTGGGCGACAGCAGCCTGCTGGCTGGCTCGCCGCTCGGTGCGCTGATGCTCGGCGTGGCGTTACTGTTCAGTTTCTATCACTTGCGCAACGCTTCTCCTGAGCAAACCTCGGTCTGGGAACGCAAGGGCTTGCCCGTGTTGGCCTGCGCCGGGCTGACCTTTCTCTATCTGCTGGCGCCGTTGTTCTTCTTCACCCACGGCACTGCAATCAGCTGGGCCTTGGCCGGTTTGGTGACATTGTTCGTGGGCTTGCGCCTGCAATCGCGGACCTTCCTGTTTACTGCGTTCGCGGTGCAACTGCTCGGTGGGGTGTTGTTCCTGCTGCGGCTGCAAGGCGCCAGCGGTGAGGCGACGGCGGTGTTCAGCGCTGGCTGGAGTGGTTTGCTCACTGCGTCCTTGATAGGTCTGGCATTGATCGGCGGGATGCTGTTCGCCGCCCGCGACGACATGGTGCGCAGTGACGTGCGGTTGCTGCGTGGGTTGTCGGTGGTATTGCTGGCCGGGTTGGTGCTGATCAATCTCGCGGTGCTGTTCGTCTTGCCGTGGCAAACGGCGAGCGCGGTATGGGCCGCCAGCGGTCTGTTGATCATCTGGCTGAGCCTGTACTTGCAGCAGCGGGTGAGTTTTGTCTTCGGCTTGTTGTTGCAGGTGATCGGCGGCGCGGCATTCCTGATCGCCGGTCCCGAACTGCTCGGGCCGCTCGGCAGCGAAGGATTGCGGCCATTGGGCCACAGCGGTTTCTGGACGCCAATGGTGCTCGGGCTGGCGGCGATGGTCGGCGCCTGGCGTTTGCAGCTCGGCAATCATGCGAGCGCGTTCGATGCCTTGAGCTTGCGGCGTTTGTCCGAGTTGTTGCTGGTGTGGGGCGCGGCCTGGTGGGCACTGGCGTTGATCAGCGAAGTGCTGCGGTTTGCGCCGCTGAACCTGCAAGCCACGTTGCTGCTGGGTATTGCGGCGCTGAGTGTCGCGTTGTGGACGTTGCTGTCCCGGCGATTGCAATGGCCGGCCCTGGGCGTGCTCTGCACCTTGTTGATTCCGGCAGCGGCGCTGGTGTTGGTCGCGGCCTGGCATTCGCGTTATCACCCGGCGGCGAATCTCGGCTGGCTGGCGTGGGCGGCGGTGTTTGTGGTGCATTTCATCTCGCTGCGACGCTTGGCGCCGATGCTCCCCGCGCGAGCGTTGAGCGCTGCTCACGTGCTGGGTTGCTGGCTGTTGATCGGCGTGTTGGCGCTGGAGTTGCGTTACGGCTTGCTGGTGTTGTCCGAGCAGTACAACGCCTGGCGCTGGCTGGGTTGGGCTATTCTGCCGAGTCTGTACCTGGTGCTGATGGCTGCGCCCCGCGCCTGGCCGTGGCCGATCTCGGCGTATGCCCGCGAGTATCGCGTGTACGCCGCGCTGCCGCTGGCGTTGTTGATGCTCGGCTGGTTCTGGCTGGCGAACATCGCCAGCGACGGCACCGCCGAACCGTTGCCTTACTTGCCGCTGATCAACCCGTTGGAAATCGGCCTGCTGTTTGCCTTGTTCGGCGTTTATGTCTGGTCGCGCAGTGCGGTCAGCCAACTGGCGATTCGCACGGATTACGCCGAGCACGCCACGCAAGTGGTGGCCGGGATTTCGCTGTTCGCCTTCTTCACCGCGCTGGTGATGCGCAGCGCTCACCATTGGGGCGGCGTGCCGTATGAGCTGGACGCCTTGCTGGAGTCGATGCTGGTGCAGGCCGGTCTGTCGATCGTCTGGACCTTGATCGCCCTGAGCCTGATGATCGGCGGCCATTTGCGTCATCGTCGGGAAGTCTGGCTGGTCGGTGCGGCGCTGATCGCGCTGGTGGTCGCCAAACTGGTCTTTGTCGAATTGAGTAACCGTGGCGGGCTGGCGCGGATCGTGTCGTTTATCGGCGTGGGCGTGTTGCTGCTGGTGGTCGGTTATTTCGCACCGCTACCGCCCAAACGTGGCGAAGCAACGCCTGAGCCTGAAAAGCCGGCCAATGAATCTGAAGGAGTGTCATCTTGAATCTGAAGTTGTCGCTGGCCGCTGTTGGACTCTGCGTGGCGCTGTCGGCCCATGCTCAGGAAACACCGGCGGACTTCACCACGCAGGTGCCCCTGAGCCTGAGTGGCGAGGGGCCGTGGTATCGCCTCGAATTGCCGCTGGCGGTGCAGTTGAATGCGCGCCAGACCGATCTCAGCGACGTGCGGGTGTTCAACGCTGCCGGCGAGGTGCAGGCCTATTCGCTGGCGCGGGAGCAGGCGCAGAGCCGCGAAAATCTTCTGGTGAGTGACGTCAAGTGGTTTCCGCTTTACGACTCGAGCTCTGCCCGCGACGCGGTGCCGAGTGTGCGCGTGCAGTTGAACGCCAATGGCACGCTGGTGGAAGTCCAGCCGTCGAGTCAGCCCGAAGCCGGCGAAGAAGTGCTGCGCGGCTGGTTGCTGGACGCCAGCGCGATCAAGGCGCCGTTGCAGCAGTTGATCCTCGACTGGAACAGCGAGCACGATGGCTTCCAACGTTTCAGTATCGAGGCCAGCGACGACTTGCAGCATTGGCAGCCGTGGGGCGAAGGCCAGGTGGCGCGACTGTCGTTTGCCGATCAGCGGGTCGAGCAGCACGAGGTGAGCTTGCCTGGGCAGAGCGCGCGTTATTTGCGTTTACTGTGGAAAACTCCGCAGACGGCGCCGGCGCTGACCTCGGCGCAACTGCGAAGCGCCAGTTCCAGCTACCTGCCGCAACCGTTGGTCTGGTCCGAGCCGTTGGCCGGCAGCAGCACCAGGGCCGGCGAATACACCTGGCAGTTGCCGATGGGCTTGAGCGTCGAGCGGTTGCAGGTTGACTTGAACCAGACCAATAGCCTGGCGCCGGTGACCCTGTCGGGTCGGCGCGAAAGCAGTCTGCCGTGGCAGACCTTGAGCAGCGGTTTGCTGTACCGGCTGACGCAGAATGGTCAGGACGTACTGCAGGACGAATTACAGGTACCGGCTCAAGTGGTGCAACAGTTGAAACTGACCGTCGACGAGCGCGGCGGTGGTTTGGGCGCACAAGCCCCGACAGTGCGCTATGCCGTGCGCTCGACACGGCTGGTGTTCCTCGCGCGCGGAGCGGGGCCGTACACATTGGCGCTGGGCAGCGCGACGGTTAAAGCGGCGAGCTTGCCGCTGTCGACGCTGATTCCCGATTACAGTCCCAAGCGGCTGGCGGCCTTGGGGCAGGCCAAGGTTGATGGCGGGGCGGTGGTGACTTCGCCGCTGACGGCGGTGACACCGATTGCGACCGGCACGAACTGGAAGAAGATCGGTTTGTGGGCGGTGCTCTTGCTCGGAGTGGCGGGATTGGCGGGTATGGCGTTCAGTTTGCTGCGCAAGCCACCTGCTGAAAATTGAGCGTGGGTGCTTTGCACCCAATCGCGAGCAGGCTCGCTCCCACAGTTGATCGCGTTCAGACAGGTGACACCGATCCCTGTGGGAGCGAGCTTGCTCGCGATGGCGGCCTGTTTGCCGCCAAAAACTCTTAATCTGCCACTGTCCCTCACGCCACAGCCCTCCCGATTCCGACTACGCTAAACCCCGCGCATGAACTCTATTGAGTGAATCTCGTCTGATAAGAGGAATTGCGCACCGACTCGCGTTAAACTGCGCGGGTTTTTAGCCCCCATTCATCCGGAGCCTTCCATGTCCCGCGTTACCCTGAGTCGCTATTTGATTGAGCAGACCCGTAGCAACAACACGCCTGCCGATCTGCGCTTTCTGATCGAAGTCGTGGCGCGTGCCTGCAAGGAAATCAGCCACGCTGTCTCCAAAGGCGCCCTGGGTGGTGTTCTGGGCAGCATGGGCACTGAAAACGTGCAAGGCGAAGTCCAGAAGAAACTCGACGTGCTCTCCAACGAGATCCTGCTCGAAGCCAACGAATGGGGCGGTCACCTGGCCGGCATGGCGTCCGAAGAAATGGACAATGCCTACCAGATCCCGGGCAAATACCCGAAAGGCGCCTACCTGCTGGTATTCGACCCACTGGACGGTTCGTCGAACATCGATATCAACGCGCCGGTCGGTACTATCTTCTCGGTGCTGCGTTGCCCGAACGAATACCTGAGCCAGAACGAACCCTTGAACGAAAAGGCTTTCCTGCAGCCAGGCACCGAACAGGTAGCTGCCGGTTATGCCATCTACGGCCCGCAAACCATGCTGGTGCTGACTCTGGGTGATGGCGTGAAAGGCTTTACCCTGGACCGTGAAATGGGCAGCTTCGTGCTGACCCATGAAGACATCAAGATTCCGGAGTCCACTCAGGAATTCGCGATCAACATGTCCAACCAGCGTCACTGGGAAGCGCCGGTACAACGCTACGTCGGCGAATTGCTGGCTGGCGAAGAAGGCCCGCTGAAGAAGAACTACAACATGCGCTGGGTCGCCGCGATGGTGGCCGACGTGCACCGCATCCTGACCCGCGGTGGCCTGTTCATGTACCCACGTGACAGCCGCGAGCCCTCCAAGCCGGGCAAATTGCGTTTGATGTACGAAGCCAACCCGATGTCGTTCCTGGTTGAACAGGCCGGCGGCGCGTCCACCGACGGTCACCAGCGTATTCTCGACATCAAGCCGGAAGGCCTGCACCAGCGTGTTGCGGTGTTCCTGGGCTCGAAAGAAGAAGTTGAACGCGTCACGGCTTACCACAAGGAATAAACCATGACTGCGCCCTGGCAGCCGTTGCTCGAATGGTGGTTCGGTTTAGCCGAAGCGCCTGATGATGTAGCGGCTGACAAGGGCAAGTTGTGGTTCGGTAAGCGTGACAGCCAGGACCTCGAAGCGCGCACGCGTTTCGGGGATCTGGTGGAACAGGCACTGGCCGGCGGATTGACCGAGTGGACGCAACGTCCCGAAGGTTGGCTGGCCCTGGTGCTGTTGCTCGACCAGTTACCGCGAATGATCTTTCGCGAAACCCCCAAATCCTTCGCAGGCGACTTGAGAGCTCAGGCTCTGGTGGCGCAAGGCATTGCCGCGGATTTCGATCGGCAACTGCTGCCCATCCAGCGGGTATTCATCTACCTGGTGTTCGAGCATTGCGAAAATCTGGCGGTGCAGAGCGAAGCCGTCTCACGTTTTACCGACTTGCTGGATCAGCAGCCGGAGGGGGATCGGGCGGTGTTTGCCGATAACCTTGATTACGCTGAACGGCATCAGAAGATCATCGCTCGGTTTGGACGGTTTCCCCATCGCAACGAGATTCTTGGGCGGGAGAGTACGCCTGAAGAGTTGGCGTTTTTGAGCGGGCCGGGGGCGCGGTTTTAACTACTGTGCCGAGCTCACGAATTCATTTGAAGAAGTCGTTTCATCAACAGGGTTGGCAGGTTTTTTCGCGTGTCGGCAATGATGTGGATGTAAACAGTCTTGTCCCGTACTTCATAAATGACCCGGTTCTTCCCTGACAGGATCTGTCGATACTGGCTGATGTTGAGCCTTTCGATTTCTTCTGGGATTGAGCCTGCATAAGGCTGTGTCGCCAAATGGCGAATGGCGGCCCTCAGAGCGGTATAGGTGACTTGCCACGTTTGGGAAGAGAAGTGTTTGGTGAGGTAGCTACGGAGTTCTTTGAGGTCTGTTTCTGCGGACTGAAGAATGACGACATCGAAGCTCATTGATGATCAGCCCTGTCCAGCTCCGCGAAAACGTCCTCCGCATTTCGAAATTTACCTTCTTCGATTTCACGGTTGCCCATTGCCAGTAGCTTCAGCAGGGCCATTGTGTCTTCTTGCTCTTCGAAGCTTTTCACATCCATGACAACCAGTTTTGCTTCACCATTTTGGGTGATGACCAAGGGTTCACGGCTCTCGGTGATGGTCTTGACGATTTCGGCGGTGTGGCTTTTCAGGTAGCTGATGGGTTTTATTTGAGAGGAAAGCTTCATGAAATCGATCTCCTTCTGGTAGATAGGACTGAGTTTAGTCTTAATTCAGTCCTTCGTCAGTTTCACCTGACAGGCGCACGTAATGTGCGCCACTTGGATTAAATTCTGAAACTACCCACCAACTGCTTCAACCGCGCCGCCTGCTGCTCAAGATCGGCGCACGCGCGCAAGGTCGATTGCAGGTTCTCCACGCCTTCCTGGTTCAGTGTGTTGATCTCGGTGATGTCGACGTTGATCGATTCGACCACGGCCGTCTGTTCTTCGGTAGCGGTGGCTACCGACTGGTTCATGCCGTCGATTTCGCCGATGCGCTGGGTCACGCTACCCAAGCGCTCACCGGCCTGGTTGGCGATGCCGACGCTGGTTTCGCTCTGGCGCTGACTGTCGGTCATGATGGCGACGGCTTCACGGGCGCCGACTTGCAGCTCTTCAATCATCTTCTGCACTTGCTGCGCCGAATCCTGGGTGCGGTGGGCGAGGTTGCGCACTTCGTCGGCCACCACCGCGAAACCACGTCCGGCCTCGCCGGCACGCGCCGCTTCGATGGCGGCGTTGAGGGCCAGCAGGTTGGTTTGCTGCGAGATGCTGGTGATCACTTCGAGAATCTGCCCGATGTTCACCGTGTTGCTGTTCAGCGTTTCGATGTTGCCGCACGAGTCACTGATTTTTGCCGACAGCTGCTGCATCGCTGCGATGGTTTTATCCACCACTTGCTGGCCGTCTTCGGCCAGGCTGCGGGCGTCGCTGGAGTGTTGTGAGGCGAGGGCCGCGTTCTGGGCGATTTCCTGGGCGGCGGCGCCGAGTTGGTTGATCGCCGCCGCCACGCTGCTGGTGCGCGAGGCTTGCTGATCGGAATTGAACATCGACGAGTTGGAGGCGCTGACGACACGCAGGGCGACTTCGTTGACTTGGCCAGTGGCCGACGAGACTTCGCGGATCGAGGTGTGAATACGCTCGACGAAACGGTTGAACGAGGTACCCAGCGCCCCGAACTCGTCCTGGCCATGAATGGTCAGGCGTCTGGTCAGGTCGCCTTCACCTTCGGCGATGTCATGCATGGCGCGGCCCATGGTCAGCAACGGCTGCATCAAGACGCGGATCAGCATGCCGAGCAGCGTGATGATGATCACCACGGCAATTACCATGGCGATGATCGCCGAGGTGCGGAATTCGCTGAGCATCGAGAATGCGGTGTCCTGGTCAAGCACCAGTGCCACGTACCAGTCAGCCGACGGTACGCCGTTAACGTGGGTGAACGAGATGAACTGGGCCTTGCCGTCCACCTCGACTTCCTTCATGCCGGGGCTGACCTTTGGCGCGCCAGCGGGATAGGCCTCGGCGAGGTTTTTAAGCACCAGTTTGCTGTCCGGGTGAATCAGGATCTTGCCGTCGCTGCTGACGATGAACGCGTGGCCGTGGCCGCCGAAGTTCAGCGAGTTGATGATCGCACTGACGCTGCTCAGGTCGATGTCTGCGCCGGCCACGCCAATCATCTGGTTCTGATGCTGCACGGGCGTGGCAACAGTGATCACCAGCTTGCCCGAGGACGCAGCGATGTAGGGTTCGGTGACGATGGTCTGCTGTGCGCTGTTGGCGGCTTTGTACCAGCCACGGGCGCGTGGGTCATAGTCCGCCGCGCGATTGCCGGCCGGTACCGAGAACATTACGCCGTCGGCACCGCCGAAGTAGCTCAACTGAAAGTTGCTGGTGTAGGCCGGCAGGCCGACGGCGCGTTTCAGGCTGTCCAGCGCCGGGCCGTCGACGGCCACTTGCTGGGCCAGCGATTGCAGCAACTGAATGCGGCTTTCCAGCCAGGTCTGGATGTTGCTGGTGGTCAGGCTGCCGAGTTCCTGCATCGAGGACTCGGTGCTGCTGCGCAGGGTTTGGCGCTGACGGTAGTCGTTGAACAGAATAAAACAGGCGAACGCTACGGCAACCACAAGGGCAGCAGCGAGCAGGATCTTGTGGCTGAACTTCATGTTTCTGGTCATTAAAGGCGCTACCGCGGGAGGACTGATCAACAGGAGCGTCAAATTGCCGCAGGAGAGGGCTTGGCGCTGCTTCTATGTCGACAGGGCAGCGCCAAAGATTAGGCGGGTTTTACAAAAACCGACGAAATGTCGGGCAATGGGAAAAAATGCCTGATTTTGGGGCGAAATGCCGATTTTACCATTCAAGAAATACCCGCTGCCGGTGGGAACCAGACGGGGGTTTTCTCTTCTAAGCTTCTGGTTGGCAGCCATGCCTTCCCCTCTTTCCAGGAGTTACACCATGTCGCTGCGATCTATCGCCTTGCTGTCGTTTTGCGTGCTGTTGGCCGCGTGCAGCAAGATCAACCAGGAAAACTATTCGAAACTGTCGACGGGCATGCCCAAGGCCGAGGTCGAAACCTTGCTGGGAAAACCTGCTGATTGTTCAGGCGCGTTGGGCATGTCCAGCTGCACCTGGGGCGACAAGAACAGCTTTATCAGCGTGCAGTATGCCGGTGACAAAGTGCTGATGTTTTCCGGGCAAGGCCTGAAGTAAACCGGGGCCGAACGCCCACGGGAGAAAAATAATGATGCGGTTAGTAATAGTTCTTTTGGCCGGTCTGTTGTTGGCCGGCTGCGCCACTTCTGGCGATGATTCGCTGGCGCCGAAAACGGTCCATAGCGTCAACCTCAAGCGTTACCAGGGTAAATGGTACGAGTTGGCGCGCATGCCCATGTACTTCCAGCGTAACTGCGCGCAATCCGAAGCCCATTACACCCTCAAGACCGATGGTGACATGGACGTGTTGAACCGTTGCCTGACTCCCGAGTGGAAATGGGAAGAGGCCAAGGGCACGGCAACGCCGCAGATTCCCGGCAAGAACGACAAGCTGTGGGTGAACTTCGATAACTGGTTTACCCGGTTGTTGCCAGGCATGAGCAAGGGTAATTACTGGGTGCTGTATGTCAGCGATGACTACCAGACCGCGATTGTCGGTAGCCCCAATCGGCGCAACCTGTGGCTGCTGTCACGCAAGCCGGAAGTCAACGCGGATACCCGCGAGGAACTGCTGAGCAGGGCGCGTCAGCAGGGTTACGACACCACACGTCTGATCTGGCGGGTGTCGGACACCAAAATGGCCCAGACCTCGAAGTAAGCACGAGCGAATACCAAATGTGGGAGCGAGCTTGCTCGCGATAGCGGTCTGTCAGTCAACATCATTGTTGAACCTGATGGCCCTATCGCGAGCAAGCTCGCTCCCACAGGTTTTTTGGTGTTATCCGAGTAAGTCGCGCAAGACTTGGGTGAACGCACGGTTACTTTCTTCTTCGCCCGCGTGATGCCCATCGCGCACTACCCACTTGCCGTTCACCAGCACGTCGCGCACCTGGCGGTCACCACCGGCAAACAGCCAACGGTTCAGAATCCCGTCGCCACTGGCGGTTGCCAGGTAAGGGTCGTTGCCGTCGAGCACCAGCCAGTCGGCGCGTTTGCCGACTTCCAGTGCGCCAATTGGCTGGCCCAGCGCTTGTGTGCCACCGTCGAGCGCGGCGTCGTACAGGGTGCGCCCGACCATCGGTTGATCGGCGCCATACAAGCGGTTACGTCGCTGATCGCGCAGGCGCTGGCCGTATTCCAGCCAACGCAATTCTTCCACCACGCTCAGCGACACATGGCTGTCGGAGCCAATGCCCATGCGTCCGCCTTGAGCGAGGAAGTCCACAGCCGGGAAAATTCCGTCACCCAGGTTGGCCTCGGTGGTCAGGCACAGGCCAGCGATGGCGCGACTCTTGGCCATCAAACTGACTTCTTCCGGGTTGGCGTGGGTTGCGTGGACCAGGCACCAGCGCTGATCGACGTCGGTATTTTCATACAGCCATTGCAACGGACGGCGACCGCTCCAGCTCAGGCAGTCGTCGACTTCCTTTTGCTGTTCGGCGATGTGGATGTGCACCGGGCATTGCTTGTCGCTGGCCGCCAGCACTTCGCTGATTTGCTGCGGCGTGACCGCACGCAACGAGTGGAAGCACAGGCCCAGTTGTTGCGCCGGTTGCTGCGCCAGCAGTGGCTGCAAGCGTGCTTGTAGTTTCAGGTAGTTTTCAGTGCTGTTGATAAAACGCCGCTGACCTTCATTCGGCGCCAGACCACCGAAGCCTGCGTGGCTGTAGAGCACGGGCAGCAAAGTCAGGCCGATGCCGGAGGCGCTGGCCGCCTGGCTGATCTGCAACGACAGCTCGGCCGGGTCCGCATACGGATGGCCGTTGTTGTCGTGGTGCACGTAATGGAATTCGGCGACCGAGGTGTAACCGGCCTTGAGCATTTCGATGTACAGCTGGCGGGCGATGATCCCGAGTTGTTCCGGACTGATTTTTCCGACGAGGCGATACATCAGATCGCGCCAGGTCCAGAAACTATCGTTCGGATTACCCGCTACTTCGGCCAAGCCAGCCATCGCCCGCTGGAAAGCGTGGGAGTGCAGATTCGGCATGCCCGGCAGCAACGGACCGCTCAACCGTTCGGCGCCTTCAGCGCTGGCATCGGCCTGGATGTGGGTCAGCAGGCCATCGGCGCTGACCTCAAGACGTACATTGTTGGCCCATCCACTAGGCAGTAGCGCGCGTTCGGCAAAGAAGGCGGACATGGTTCAGTACCCCATCGTGTGTTATTTGTATATACATATACAGACGTTTGCCTGCTCGGTAAACTCCGGCAAGCTAGTGACTTTCATCAACGAACAAGGATTTCCTGTGCCGACTCCGCCTGTAGTCTCTCCGCTGAGTGCCAATCTGGGCGACAGTCCGGCGCCCTTGTACGCTCGCGTCAAACAGATGATCACCCAGCAAATCGACAGTGGTAACTGGCCGCCGCACTACCGCGTGCCGTCGGAAAGCGAACTGGTCAGCCAGTTGGGTTTCAGCCGCATGACCATCAACCGCGCTCTGCGCGAGATGACGACTGACGGTCTGTTGGTGCGCATGCAGGGCGTCGGCACCTTTGTCGCCGAACCCAAAAGCCAGTCCGCATTGTTCGAAGTGCATAACATTGCCGACGAAATCGCCTCCCGAGGTCATCGCCACACCTGCAAGGTGATCACCCTGGAAGAAGAGGCCGCCGGTTCCGAACGTGCTTTGGCGCTGGACATGCGTGAAGGCCAGAAGGTTTTTCATTCGCTGATCGTGCATTTCGAGAACGATATTCCCGTGCAAATCGAGGACCGTTTCGTCAATGCGCTGGTCGCGCCGGAATACCTCAAGCAGGATTTCACCCTGCAAACGCCTTACGCCTATCTGAATCAGGTTGCACCATTGACCGAAGGCGAGCACGTGGTCGAAGCGATTCTTGCCGAGCCTTCCGAATGCAAATTGCTGCAGATCGAAAAAGGCGAGCCGTGCCTGCTGATCCGCCGTCGGACCTGGTCCGGGCGCCAGCCGGTGACGGCCGCTCGTCTGATTCATCCAGGTTCCCGCCATCGTCTGGAAGGGCGGTTTCACAAATAAAGAGCCATCAACAAGAGGCGAAAATGGGTCAGTTGAGCGTTTTACGTGCGGCGAATTATCCGCGCATGCCGTGGAAAAACGGCGGCGGCAGCACCGAAGAAATCACCCGCGATGCAGGGACAGGCCTGGATGGCTTTGGCTGGCGCCTGTCGATTGCCGATATCGGTGAGTCGGGCGGCTTCTCCACCTTTGCCGGCTACGAGCGGGTCATCACCGTGCTGCAGGGCGAAGGCATGACCTTGACGGTCGACGGACGGAGTACGCGGCCACTGTTACCGCTGGACCCGTTTGCGTTCAGCGGCGAAAGCCAGGTTTCCTGCACGCTGCTTGGCGGTGCGATTCGCGACTTCAACCTGATTTATGCGCCGAATCGTTACCATGCGCGGTTGCAGTGGCTGAAGGGCGAGCAACGGTTTTTCAGTTCAACCGGAACGTTGCTGGTTTTCAGCGCGGCTGACGCACTTGAGGTTCGGATTGATGGGAGCCCAGCCCATGCTCTGGGTCGACATGATTGCCTGCAACTGAGCGGTAACACCGGGCTGCTGGACGTTTCTGTCAGCGGCCAGTGCTGCGTGATTGAACTGACAGCGCTCTGATCCCGTCTCCTTAAAAAGATCGCAGCCTGCCAGCTCCTACATTGATCGTGTTCACCGTAACAATTGCGGATGGACGCCAATTCTGTAGGAGCTGCCGGAGGCTGCGATCTTTTGCTTTCCGTCCCCCCGAAATTCGTTTCCCTGTGCGCACCAATTTGTTACCGAACGCCCCAGCGTGGCGCAAAACCGCGCTCAGGTAACAACTGTCACTCCTCGAAAAAATCCTTCCCCAAAAAATATCGACACCCGGAAACCCCTTGTCCCAAGGGCTTTTCAGCCAGATTCAGCACTTTGTTGAACCGCCATCCAGAAAGTTGGCCGCTTGATTGCATATGCTTGTATGTACAAGTAAAGACGTATGCGTATGAGTCACGAAGACTCGACCATCGTCCACTGATTCGCCGGTGTGCACATTTCGCCCATTGGCTTGCTCGCCCACTGTCTGGGCTGGTTTGGATTGATTGCTGAGGAGTTTTTTTCGTGACTGACAATACCCAGAAACCAACGAAATACCGTGACGTAGAAATCCGTGCTGCCCGCGGCAACAAGCTGACCGCCAAGAGCTGGCTGACCGAAGCGCCGCTGCGCATGTTGATGAACAACCTCGACCCGGAAGTTGCCGAGAACCCTAAAGAACTGGTGGTTTACGGCGGTATCGGTCGCGCGGCACGTAACTGGGAATGCTACGACAAGATCGTCGAGAGCCTGACCAACCTGAATGACGACGAAACCCTGCTGGTGCAATCCGGTAAGCCGGTCGGCGTATTCAAGACTCACAGCAACGCCCCGCGCGTGCTGATCGCCAACTCCAACCTGGTGCCACACTGGGCGAGCTGGGAACACTTCAACGAACTCGACGCCAAAGGCCTGGCCATGTACGGCCAGATGACTGCCGGCAGCTGGATCTACATCGGCAGCCAGGGCATCGTTCAGGGTACCTACGAAACTTTCGTTGAAGCCGGTCGCCAACACTACAACGACAACCTCACCGGTCGTTGGGTCCTGACCGCAGGTCTGGGCGGCATGGGCGGCGCTCAACCACTGGCCGCTACCCTGGCTGGCGCGTGCTCGCTGAACATCGAATGCCAACAAGTGAGCATCGATTTCCGTCTGAAAAGCCGTTACGTCGACGAGCAGGCCAAAGACCTCGACGACGCGCTGGCGCGCATCGCCAAATACACCAAAGAAGGCAAAGCGATTTCCATCGCTCTGCTGGGTAACGCGGCAGAAATCCTGCCGGAATTGGTCCGTCGCGGTGTGCGTCCGGACATGGTCACCGACCAGACCAGCGCCCACGATCCGCTGAACGGTTACCTGCCAGCCGGTTGGACCTGGGAAGAGTACCGCGCTCGCGCCAAGACCGAGCCGGCTGCTGTGATCAAAGCCGCCAAGCAATCGATGGCCGTGCACGTCAAAGCGATGCTCGACTTCCAGAAAATGGGCATTCCGACCTTCGACTACGGCAACAACATCCGTCAGATGGCGCAAGAAGAAGGCGTCGAGAACGCATTCGACTTCCCAGGCTTCGTACCAGCCTACATCCGTCCGCTGTTCTGCCGTGGTATCGGTCCATTCCGTTGGGCTGCACTGTCGGGCAACGCTGAAGATATCTACAAAACCGACGCCAAGGTCAAAGAACTGATCCCGGACGACGCCCACCTGCACAACTGGCTGGACATGGCGCGCGAGCGCATCAGCTTCCAGGGTCTGCCGGCACGTATCTGCTGGGTGGGTCTGGGTCTGCGCGCCAAGCTCGGTCTGGCGTTCAACGAAATGGTCCGCAGCGGCGAGCTGTCGGCACCGATCGTGATCGGCCGCGACCACCTGGACTCCGGTTCGGTGTCGAGCCCTAACCGCGAAACCGAATCCATGCAGGATGGCTCCGACGCCGTGTCCGACTGGCCACTGCTCAATGCCTTGCTCAACACCGCGAGCGGCGCGACCTGGGTTTCCCTGCACCACGGTGGCGGCGTCGGCATGGGCTTCTCCCAGCACTCGGGCATGGTAATTGTCTGCGACGGTACTGACGAAGCGGCCGAGCGTATCGCTCGCGTGCTGCACAACGACCCGGCTACCGGCGTTATGCGTCACGCCGATGCCGGTTATCAGATCGCTATCGACTGTGCCAAGGAGCAGGGCCTGAACCTGCCGATGATCACCGGTAAATAACGCAGTACTTGTGGGAGCGAGCTTGCTCGCGATGAGGCCAGCACATTCAACACCTGTGTTGGCTGACACATCGCTATCGCGAGCAAGCTCGCTCCCACAAAAGCAGGGCCCCTATACAGCGGTTTCACAGTGATTTCCCTGAACAATCCACAGAGGTTGAACCATGGCTAACGATGATCGTGCACGCAGTAAACCGTTGATCGAGAAACGTTCGATCGACTACATCCCGGAAGCGGAAAGACACGGTCGTCTATTGAGTCAGTTCACCCTGTGGTTGGGTGCCAACCTGCAAATCACCGCGATTGTGACGGGTGCATTGGCGGTGGTACTGGGCGGGGATGTGTTCTGGTCGTTGATCGGTTTGCTGATCGGCCAATTGCTCGGCGGTGGCGTCATGGCGCTGCACGCAGCCCAGGGCCCGCAACTTGGCTTGCCACAAATGATCTCCAGCCGCGTGCAGTTTGGCGTGTATGGGGCGGTGATTCCGCTGGTGCTGGTATGCCTGATGTACATCGGCTTCTCGGCCAGCGGCTCCTTGCTGGCGGGGCAGGCGGTAGCACAGTTGCTGCACGTCGAAGACTGGGTCGGTATCACGCTGTTCGCAGGCTCGATCATGGTCTTCACCATCTTCGGCTACCGGGTGATCCACGGCATTGGCCGGGTCGCCAGTGTGCTGGGCGTGGTGGCGTTCATCTACCTGTTCTACAAACTGCTGGCCGGTAACGACATCGGCGCGCTGCTGGGTAACAAGCACTTCTCGGTGGCGAGTTTCCTGTTGGCGGTGTCGCTGTCGGCGTCCTGGCAGATCGCGTTCGGCCCTTATGTGGCGGACTACTCGCGTTACCTGCCGCGCAGCACCTCTGCGTCGAAAACCTTCTGGGCCGTTGGCCTGGGTTCGGTGATCGGTGCACAGGCGTCGATGGTTTTCGGCGTGTTCGCCGCAGCCCTGGCCGGTTCGCAGTTCGCTCACCACGAGGTGTCGTTCATCGTCAGCCTGGGCGGTACCGGGATTGTCGCGGCACTGCTGTACTTCGCCGTGGCTTTCGGCAAAGTCACCGTGACCACGTTGAACGCCTACGGCAGCTTCATGTCGATCGCGACGATCATCAGTGGCTTCCGTGGCAGCCGCCACATTGGAAGCGGTGTACGCCTGTTGTACATCTTC
Organism: Pseudomonas sp. GW822-FHT06B12; assembly: GCF_058799675.1. Classification (NCBI taxonomy): domain Bacteria; kingdom Pseudomonadati; phylum Pseudomonadota; class Gammaproteobacteria; order Pseudomonadales; family Pseudomonadaceae; genus Pseudomonas; species Pseudomonas sp. GW822-FHT06B12. The sequence continues at coordinate 438,161 of NZ_JBXALR010000002.1, read as the reverse complement.
ATCATGGTGTCGCTCGCCGCTGCTCTGGCATTGCTCGGCAAGGACTCGTTCCTCAAGGAATTCTCCGCGTTCATCCTGTTCCTGCTGGCGTTCTTCACGCCGTGGAGCGCGATCAACCTGGTGGACTTCTACTGCATCACCAAAGAACGCTATGACATTCCGGCACTGTCCAACCCAGAGGGTCGCTACGGTCGCTGGAACATCATGGGCATCAGCATTTACGTGTTCGGCGTGTTGATTCAAATGCCGTTCATTTCCACCCACTTCTACACCGGCCCTCTGGTCGCGAGCCTCGGTGATACCGATATCTCGTGGATCATCGGTCTGGTGGTCCCGGCAGCGATGTACTACTTCGCCGCCAAGAAGTGGCACAGCAAAGTACCCGAGCGCCTGATCCTGCCGGTAGAGCAGGGCGACGCTTCAGAAGCGAAAACAAGTGGGGCTGGCCGCGTTGCAGCAATCTGATTGGACGGAACTGGCGAAGATCTTCATGAAGGAACATCCTGAGATCTGGCAGGTGTGGGTCACCACCGACACTGCCAGGAAAATCAACGCGGAACTGTAGGTCGAACCTCCCGGCTAACCGAGAGGCTGGCCGGGACGTTCGCTACATCCACTTGATTGAGAGTCTCTTATGTTTCCCGAAAGCTTCACCTTTTCCATCGCCGACTGGGTCAACACTTGGGTTGATTCGCTGGTCGTCAACTACGGAGATGTGTTCCGCCACATCTCCGACACCTTGCTGTGGGCCATCGTCAACCTCGAAGGCCTGCTGCGTGCGGCGCCGTGGTGGTTGATGCTGGCGATCGTTGCCGGTATCGCCTGGCATGCCACTCGTAAGCTGGTGACCACGGTGGTGATCGTTGGTTTGTTGTTCCTGGTGGGCGCTGTCGGCCTCTGGGACAAGCTAATGCAAACGTTGGCGCTGATGCTGGTGGCGACGGTTATTTCGGTGCTGATCGGCATTCCGCTGGGCATCCTGGCGGCGCGCAGCAATCGTCTGCGTTCGGTGCTGATGCCGCTGCTCGACATCATGCAAACCATGCCCAGCTTCGTGTACCTGATCCCGGTGCTGATGCTGTTCGGTCTGGGCAAGGTCCCGGCGATTTTCGCCACGGTGATCTACGCCGTACCGCCGCTGATTCGCCTGACCGATCTGGGCATTCGCCAGGTCGATCGTGAAGTGATGGAAGCGATCAATGCCTTCGGTGCCAACCGCTGGCAGCAACTGTTTGGCGTGCAACTGCCGCTGGCCCTGCCGAGCATCATGGCCGGGATTAACCAGACGACCATGATGGCCCTGTCGATGGTGGTGATCGCCTCGATGATCGGTGCCCGTGGTCTGGGTGAGGACGTGCTGGTGGGGATTCAGACCCTCAATGTCGGACGTGGTCTTGAAGCCGGTCTGGCGATCGTGATTCTGGCGGTGGTCATCGACCGCATTACCCAGGCCTACGGTCGTCCACGGCATGAGGTGAGCCAATGAACAACGCCGCCAAGATCGAAGTCAAAAACGTTTTCAAGATTTTCGGTGACCGTTCGGCCGAAGCGCTGAACATGATCCGACAGAACATGAGCAAGGATCAGGTATTGGCCGAGACTGGCTGCGTGATCGGTGTGAACGATCTATCGTTGAGCATCGCTACCGGCGAAATCTTCGTGATCATGGGCTTGTCGGGTTCCGGCAAGTCGACACTGGTGCGTCACATCAACCGCCTGATCGACCCGACCAGTGGCGCGATCCTGGTGGACGGCGTGGACATCCTGCAATACGACATGGAAGCCCTGCGCGAATTTCGTCGGCACAAGATCAGCATGGTGTTCCAGAGCTTCGGTCTATTGCCGCACAAAAGCGTGCTGGATAACGTTGCCTACGGCCTGAAAGTGCGCGGTGAAACCAGGCAAGTGTGCACCGAGCGCGCGCAGCACTGGATCAACACCGTGGGCCTTCAAGGCTACGAAAACAAATACCCGCATCAGCTGTCCGGCGGTATGCGTCAGCGTGTGGGCCTGGCCCGCGCTCTGGCAGCGGACACTGACATTATCCTGATGGATGAAGCGTTCAGCGCCCTCGACCCATTGATCCGTGCCGAGATGCAGGACCAGTTGCTCGAACTGCAAAAGACTTTGCACAAGACCATCGTGTTCATCACCCATGACCTCGATGAAGCCGTGCGCATCGGCAACCGCATTGCGATCCTCAAGGATGGGCGGTTGATCCAGGTCGGCACGCCGAAGGAGATCCTGCATTCGCCGGCCGATGAATACGTCGACCGATTTGTCCAGCGTCGCGCGGCGACGGTTTAAGAGAGCTGCCATGTCCCAAACCGAATTTATTTTGAAAGACCCGCTATTGCTGCAAACCGCGTTACCGAAGCTGTACTGATTTCTACAAAAGCCAGCGTGCCAAGGCGCCTCCCTCCAAAAAGCGGGAAGCGACGGACAACGGAATCATCCGGAGCGTCTGGTCAGTGCGTGTAAATAAATAGACAACAAACTCTCAAAAGGAGAATGAATGTGACTGCTCTGAATCTTATCCCTGGCCAACTGAGCCTTGCCCAACTGCGTGCTGTTTATCAGCAACCCGTCAAAGTCAGCCTCGACGACAGTGCGTCGGCCCAGATCGAAGCCAGCGTCGCCTGCGTGGAACAGATCCTTGCGGAAAACCGTACCGCGTACGGCATCAACACCGGTTTCGGCCTGCTGGCTTCGACCCGCATTGCCAGCGAAGACCTGGAAAACCTCCAGCGCTCGCTGGTGTTGTCTCACGCTGCCGGCGTGGGCGAGCCGATCAGCGACGCCCTGGTGCGTCTGATCATGGTGCTCAAGGTCAACAGCCTGAGCCGTGGTTTCTCCGGCATTCGCCGGGTGGTGATCGACGCGCTGATCGCCCTGATCAACGCTGAGGTGTACCCACATATTCCGTTGAAAGGTTCGGTCGGTGCTTCCGGCGACCTGGCGCCGCTGGCCCACATGTCGCTGGTGCTGCTGGGCGAAGGCAAGGCGCGCTACAAAGGCGAATGGATGGAAGCCACTGAAGCGCTGAAAGTCGCCGGTCTGACTCCGCTGACCCTGGCTGCGAAAGAAGGTCTGGCGCTGCTCAACGGTACTCAGGTGTCCACCGCTTACGCACTGCGTGGCCTGTTCGAAGGCGAAGATCTGTTCGCCGGTGCTCTGGCCCTTGGCGGTCTGACCGTTGAAGCCGTGCTGGGCTCGCGCTCGCCATTCGACGCTCGCATTCATGCTGCTCGTGGTCAAAAAGGCCAGATCGATGCCGCAGCCGCTTACCGCGACCTGTTGGGTGAGCGCAGCCAGGTTTCCGATTCGCACCAGAACTGCGAAAAGGTTCAAGACCCGTACTCGCTGCGCTGCCAGCCACAAGTCATGGGCGCCTGCCTGACTCAGTTCCGTCAGGCCGCTGAAGTGCTGGCGATCGAAGCCAACGCCGTGTCGGATAACCCATTGGTATTCGCGGCTGAAGGTGACGTGATCTCTGGCGGTAACTTCCACGCTGAACCGGTCGCCATGGCTGCCGACAACATGGCCTTGGCCATCGCTGAAATCGGCTCGCTGAGCGAACGCCGCATCTCGCTGATGATGGATAAGCACATGTCGCAACTGCCGCCATTCCTGGTGGCCAACGGTGGTGTGAACTCCGGCTTCATGATCGCCCAGGTGACCGCGGCTGCTCTGGCCAGCGAAAACAAGGCACTGTCGCACCCGCACTCGGTGGACAGCCTGCCGACTTCCGCCAACCAGGAAGACCACGTTTCCATGGCGCCTGCCGCTGGCAAGCGTCTGTGGGAAATGGCCGAAAACACTCGCGGCGTTCTGGCTGTCGAGTGGCTGGCTGCCTGCCAGGGTCTGGACCTGCGTGATGGTCTGAAGACTTCGTCGAAACTGGAAAAAGCTCGCAGCACCCTGCGCGCCAAAGTACCGTTCTACGAGAAGGACCGTTTCTTTGCTCCGGACATCAACGCCGCGAGCGAGCTGCTGGCTTCGCGCTGCTTGAATGAACTGGTGATGGCGAAGTTGCTGCCTAGCCTGTAACGGCCCCATCGCGAGCAGGCTCGCTCCCACAGGTTCAGCGTGATCCTTGTAGGCGCGGGCTTGCTCGCGATTCGATTTTGCGTCGATAAGAACAACTAAGGACGAGAAATGCAAAAGCCAGCAAACGGCTTGAAACGCGGGCTATCTGCCCGACATATTCGCTTCATGGCACTGGGGTCGGCGATCGGCACCGGGCTGTTTTACGGTTCTGCCTCGGCCATCCAGATGGCCGGTCCTGCGGTGCTGCTTGCGTACCTGATTGGTGGCGCAGCGGTGTTCATGGTCATGCGCGCCCTCGGCGAGATGGCTGTGCACAACCCGGTCGCAGGTTCTTTCGGTCAATACGCCAGCACTTACCTGGGACCGATGGCAGGTTTCATCCTCGGATGGACGTACGCATTCGAAATGGTCATCGTCGGCATGGCCGACGTCACTGCGTTCGGTATTTACATGGGCTTCTGGTTCCCGGAAGTCTCTCGCTGGATTTGGGTATTGGGCGTCGTTTCCATCGTCGGCGGCTTGAACCTGTGCAACGTCAAAGTCTTCGGTGAAATGGAGTTCTGGCTGTCGCTGCTCAAGGTCGCCGCCATCGTTGCGATGATCCTCGGGGGCTTCGGCATCATGCTGTTCGGTATCAGCACGGCCCCTGGCCAAGTGACCGACATCAGCAACCTCTGGACCCAAGGCGGCTTCATGCCTAATGGCATGGGCGGTCTGATCGCTTCGTTCGCGGTGGTGATGTTTGCGTTTGGCGGTATTGAAATCATCGGCGTCACCGCCGGTGAGGCCAAAGACCCGCAGCACGTGCTGCCTCGTGCAATCAACGCCGTACCGTTGCGGATTCTGCTGTTCTACGTGCTGACGATGCTGGTGCTGATGTCGATCTTTCCTTGGCAGCAGATCGGTAGCCAGGGCAGCCCGTTCGTGCAGATCTTCGATAAGCTGGGGATCAGCTCGGCGGCCACCATCCTTAATATTGTGGTGATTACGGCGGCGATTTCGGCGATCAACAGTGACATCTTCGGCGCTGGCCGCATGATGTTCGGTCTGGCCCAGCAAGGGCACGCACCGAAGGGCTTCGCCCACCTGTCGCGCAATGGCGTGCCATGGATGACCGTGGTGGTGATGAGCGTCGCGCTGCTGCTGGGCGTGTTGTTGAACTACCTGATTCCGGAAAACGTGTTCCTGCTGATCGCGTCCATTGCGACCTTCGCAACGGTCTGGGTCTGGCTGATGATCCTGTTCACTCAGGTGGCGATGCGTCGCTCCATGACGCCTGAGCAAGTCGCGCAACTGAAATTCCCGGTACCGTTCTGGCCTTATGCGCCGATGGCGGCGATTGCGTTCATGCTGTTTGTCTTTGGCGTGCTGGGCTACTTCCCGGATACCCAAGCGGCGCTGATCGTCGGCGTGGTCTGGATCGCGTTGCTGGTGCTGGCCTACCTGATGTGGGTCAAGCCGGCGGCAGGGCAGGCGGCTTTGGTCGCGCGTGATCCTTCTTTTTCTCATCGATAACTAACGGAGGCCTCGGATGAAAACTCTCTGGCAACACTGTCACGTTGCAAGCATGGCGCAGGGCACTTACTCGATCATCGAGGATGCCGCCATCGTGACGTCAGGAGCGCACATTGAGTGGATCGGCCCACGTAGCGAGCTGCCGTCCGGCGAATACCCCGAGGTCCATGACCTCGCGGGGGCCTGGGTCACGCCGGGCCTGATCGACTGCCACACCCACACGGTGTTCGGTGGCAACCGCAGCGGCGAGTTCGAGCAGCGTCTGCAAGGCGTGAGCTATGCAGAAATCGCGGCGGCCGGTGGCGGCATCGCCAGCACCGTGCGTGCCACGCGTGCGGCGACCGAGGACGAGCTGTTCGCCAGTGCGAAGAAACGCCTGAAAAGCCTGATGCGTGATGGTGTGACCAGCATCGAGATGAAATCCGGTTATGGCCTCGACCTGGCCAGCGAGCGGAAAATCCTGCGGGTGATCCGCCGCCTCGGCGCCGAACTGCCGGTCAGCGTGCGCAGCACCTGCCTGGCCGCTCACGCCTTGCCGCCAGAATACGCCGACCGTGCCGACGACTACATCGACCACATCTGTGCCGAAATGCTGCCGGCGCTGGCTGCCGAAGGTCTGGTGGATGCGGTGGATGCGTTCTGCGAATACCTGGCATTTTCGCCAGCGCAGGTCGAGCGGGTGTTCGTCGCCGCGCAGAAACTCGGTTTGCCGGTGAAGTTGCATGCCGAGCAGCTGTCGTCCCTGCACGGCTCCAGTCTGGCGGCGCGTTATCACGCGCTGTCGGCTGACCATCTGGAGTTCATGACCGAAGACGATGCCATCGCCATGGCCGCCTCCGGCACTGTTGCCGTGCTGCTGCCGGGAGCGTTCTACTTCCTGCGTGAAACCCAATTGCCGCCGATGGATGCCTTGCGCAAGCACGGGGTGAAAATAGCTATCGCCAGCGACCTCAACCCCGGCACCTCGCCGGCGCTGTCGGTTCGGTTGATGTTGAACATGGCCTGCACCTGTTTCCGCATGACCCCGGAAGAGGCCCTGGCCGGCGCGACCATTCACGCCGCCACGGCATTGGGCATGGGGCACACTCACGGCTCGCTCGAAGTCGGAAAAGTCGCCGACTTCGTGGCCTGGCAGATCGATCGCCCAGCCGACCTGTCGTACTGGTTGGGTGGTGATCTGGAAAAACGCGTCGTGCGTCACGGCGTTGAAGTCGAGTTATAGGAGAACAGTTGTGGATAAGGTTCTGAGCTTCAAACAAGGCCGGGTGCCGCTGCTGATCAGCATGCCTCACGCTGGCGTGCGTCTGACGCCGGCGGTTGAAGCCGGTTTGATCCCTGAGGCGCAAAGCCTGCCGGACACTGACTGGCACATTCCCACGCTCTACGAATTTGCCGCTGAGCTGGGTGCCAGCACCCTGGCTGCCGAGTATTCGCGGTTCGTCATCGACCTCAACCGGCCGTCCGACGACAAGCCGTTGTATGTCGGTGCGACGACCGGCCTGTACCCGGCGACATTGTTCGACGGCGTGCCGTTGTTCCGCGAAGGGCTGGAGCCGTCGGTCGAGGAGCGTGCGACCTATCTGGAGAAAGTCTGGACGCCGTACCACAGCACCTTGCAGCAAGAACTGGCGCGGCTGAAGGCCGAGTTCGGTTATGCACTGCTGTTCGATGCGCACTCGATTCGTTCGGTAATCCCGCACCTGTTCGATGGCAAGCTGCCGGACTTCAACCTTGGCACCTTCAACGGCGCCAGTTGCGATCCACAGTTGGCCAGCCAGCTGGAAGCCATCTGCGCCCGGCACCCGGACTACAGCCACGTGCTCAACGGGCGCTTCAAGGGCGGCCACATCACCCGTCATTACGGCAACCCGGCCGAAAATATCCACGCGGTGCAGCTGGAACTGGGGCAGTGCACCTACATGGAAGAGGTCGAGCCGTTCCGCTATCGGCCTGATCTGGCGGCACCGACGCAAGTGGTGCTCAAAGAGCTGCTGCAAGGGTTGTTGGCGTGGGCGCAGAAGCACTACTGCGCATAATTCTGTGGGAGCGAGCTTGCTCGCGATGAGGCCATCGCATTCAACATTGCTGTTGCCTGTCAGTCCGCCATCGCGAGCAAGCTCGCTCCCACAGGTTTGCGGTCGTCTCGATACCTGCTATGAACAGTCGCCACCGTGCAAGACACGGTCGCCTCAGGGCGCTTTTGTCGTTCAGACGCTGAGTAACGTTGTGGGCACGGTGCATGAAGACACCGGGCCCACAATAACCAGCTGCCGAGCGAGCCCTCCCGATGAAACGACTGTTCAACCGCTGTCTGTTAATCCTTACCGGCACCGCACTTCTGAGCGCCAACACCTTTGCCAGCGAACCGGCGTCCTGCCAGTCCGTGCGCATGGGCGTGGTCAACTGGACCGATGTGATCGCCACCAGTGGCATGGCCGATGTCTTGCTCAATGGGCTTGGCTACGAAAGCAAGCAAACCAGCGCCGTGCAGCAAATCATTTTCGCCGGTATCCGCGACAAACGCCTGGATATCTTCCTCGGCTACTGGAAGCCGGCGATGGACAAGAACATCGCGCCGTTCATCGCCGCCAATCAACTCAAAGTCATGGACAAACCCAGCCTGTCTGACGCCCAGGCGACCCTCGCGGTGCCTGACTATGTTGCGGCGGCGGGTCTGAAAACCTTCGGCGATATCGCCAAATTCAAAGACCAGTTGGGCGCCAAAATCTACGGCATCGAACCGGGCAGCGGCGCCAACACCACCATCAAAACCATGATCGAGACCAATCACTTTGGCCTCAAGGACTTCAAACTGATCGAATCCGGCGAGGCCGGCATGCTTGCCGCCGTGCAGCGTGCGGTCAATCGCAAGGAGTTCGTGGTGTTCGTCGGCTGGACCCCGCATCCGATGAACATCAACATGAAGATCAACTACCTGACCGGCAGCGAAGATGTCTACGGCCCGAACGAAGGTGCAGCGACTGTCTCGACCGTGACCGCGCCGGATTACGCCCAGCGTTGCCCCAACGTGAACCGTTTGCTGGAAAACCTGACGTTCACCGCCGCCCAGGAAAGCCAGTTGATGGTGCCGATCATGGAGCGCAAGACCGCTCAGGATGTCGCCCGGCAGTGGCTGCGTGATCACCCTGAGGATCTTCAGCGTTGGTTGGCAGGTGTCAGCAGTTTCGATGGCAAGGACGGTGTGAAGGCGGTACAGGCCAGCCTGAAACTCTGAGTGGCCGAGAACCTTATGCCTGACTATCCGATCTCTGCGCAGCTCTCGGCATTTGTCGAGAGGACCCTCAGCTTCAACAGCACCGACAGCAGCCTGGAGGGGCTGCGTCATGCTTACAGTCAAATGTGCCGGGCGTTCACCAAGGCTCGCCCGCAAGGGCTGGAGGTCGCCGACTTCGCGCTGGAAGGTGTTTCGGTACGCGCCTACCAGCCAGCGGTTTCAGCGCCGGATTCGGGCTGGCCGTGCATTTTGTATCTGCACGGCGGTGGCTGGGTGGTAGGGGATCTGGATTCGCACGACTTCATCTGCGCCGAACTGGCGATGGTTCTGGGCGTGTTGGTGATTGCTGTTGATTACCGACTGGCGCCGGAGCATCCATTCCCGGCGGCGTTCGATGATTGCCTGAGTGTATGGCGAGCCCTTTGCGTAGGGGCGAGCCCGTTTGTGCTGGATGCGACGCGGATGCTGGTGGCCGGTGACAGCGCCGGCGGCAATCTGGCCGCCGCGTTGTGTCTGGCGTTGCGCGACCGGGGCGAGCGCTTGCCCTGCGCGCAAGTCTTGATCTATCCAGGACTGGGCGGTGACGCCAGGCTCCCATCGCGCAGCGAATGTGCCGACGCGCCGCTGCTCAGCAGCAGCGACCTGGACTGCTATCACGCGTTGTACTTGCGCGGCACACGGCAACCGTCGGCCTACGCCATGCCATTGCTCGCCGATGATTTCAGCGGTTTGCCACCGACGATGATCGCCGTCGCGCAGTTCGACCCGCTGCGCGACGACGGTGTCACTTATGCCCGGCGACTTGAAGCCGCAGGGGGCGAGGTCAGTCTGTATTCAGGCAAAGGGCTGGTTCACGGCTGTTTGCGGGGGCGCGGCCAGGTTGCGGAAGTGGATCTGCTGTATGAAAACCTGCTGGCGTATTTGCATCGGTTTCTTGTAAGCGAAGTCTGATTTTTCGCGGGCATGCTCATTGACGTAATTCGGGTTTATGATGCCGGACGGCAGAATAATAGAAGTCCCCCCAGGGATGACCTCGACCCCTTACGGAGCGCGCAATGCAGACTTTGTACCCACAGATCAAACCTCACGCCCGGCACGATCTGGCTGTCGATGAAACACACACGCTATACGTCGACGAAAGCGGTTCGCCGGAAGGTTTGCCGGTGGTGTTCATTCACGGCGGCCCGGGGGCTGGTTGTGATGCACAGAGTCGGTGCTACTTCGATCCGAACCTGTACCGCATTGTTACCTTCGATCAGCGCGGTTGCGGTCGTTCTACCCCGCATGCCAGCCTGGAAAACAACACCACCTGGGATCTGGTCGCCGACCTTGAGCGAATTCGCCAGCACTTGGGCATCGAAAAATGGGTGCTGTTCGGCGGCTCCTGGGGTTCGACCCTGGCGTTGGCCTACGCGCAAACCCACCCTGAGCGTGTGCACGGTCTGATTCTGCGCGGGATTTTTCTCTGCCGTCCGCAGGAAATCGAATGGTTCTACCAGGCTGGCGCCAGCCGTCTGTTCCCGGATTACTGGCAGGACTACATCGCGCCGATCCCTGCGGATGAGCGCGACGACCTGCTCAATGCTTTCCACAAGCGCCTGACCGGCAACGACCAGATTGCCCAGATGCACGCGGCCAAGGCCTGGTCGACCTGGGAAGGCCGCACGGCCACCCTGCGTCCGAACCCGATGGTGGTCGAGCGCTTCTCCGAGCCGCAGCGCGCGTTGTCGATCGCCCGGATCGAATGCCACTACTTCACCAACAACGCTTTCCTTGAGCCGAACCAGTTGATTCGCGACATGGGCAAGATCGCCCATTTGCCGGGCGTCATCGTCCACGGCCGTTACGACGTGATCTGCCCGCTGGATAACGCCTGGGAACTGCATCAAGCCTGGCCGAACAGCGAACTGCAGGTGATCCGCGATGCCGGGCATGCGGCCTCCGAACCGGGCATCACCGATGCATTGGTGCGTGCGGCCAGCCGGATGGCCCGACGTTTGCTTGATTTGCCGCCTGAAGAAGCATGAAGGGCCTGTTACAGCGCGTGCGAGGCGCGCGCGTCGAAGTGGCGGGAGAAATTGTTGGCGCGGTAGACCAGGGTTTGCTGGTATTGGTGGCGGTTGAACCGGAAGACACTCGGGCCAGCGCCGACAAACTTTTGCATAAGCTGCTTAACTATCGGGTATTCAGTGATGCCGAGGGCAAGATGAATCTGTCCTTGGCCGATGTCGGCGGTGGTTTGCTGTTGGTCTCGCAGTTCACCCTGGCCGCCGATACCAAAAATGGTTTGCGTCCGAGCTTTTCTACCGCTGCCCCACCGGCACTGGGAGAAGAGCTTTTTGACTATATATTAGCCAAGGCGCAGCAGTTACATGGCAAAGTGGCATCAGGTAAATTTGGCGCGGACATGCAGGTGCATCTGGTCAATGATGGCCCGGTAACCTTCCTGTTACAGACCTGAAAGCCCCTGAAACATCTTTTCAGGCGTGTTTCGGTCAAAAACAGAGGTTTTTCGCGATAAATACTTTGTTACCCCTGATGCGTTGTAACGCGGCCTACTAGATAATCCCGCGCTACGGGGATCAGCGTTCGTTGGCCCATTTTTGACTTAGGTAGAGACTTGTCCGGAACCGTTTGGGGAATCATTTAGGCCCATCGGAGTCGGAACAATGCTCGCCAACCTGGCACATAGATAGCTAGCCGTTGGTTTTTTGATCTGTTTTCGGCGAGGGTTGCTCGTGATTGTTAGTCCCTGTAATGCACCAAAATTGTCTGCCAAACGGTTACGAAACGCACTGGTGACGGGCTCTGCCTTGCTTTGCCTGCTCAGCGCTGGCCAGCTTTGGGCATTCAATCTGGATGATGTGTCGGCTAAGGCAAAAGAAAAGGCCGGGCAAAAATACGAAGCCCCGCGCAGCAATCTGCCGAACGAATTCCGTGACATGAAATTCGCGGACTATCAGAAAATTCGTTTCCTGACCGAAAAAGCCGAATGGGCCGATCAGAAAACCCCGTTCAAGCTGTCGTTCTATCACCAGGGCATGCACTTCGACACGCCGGTGAAGATCAACGAAATCACTGCCAACAGCGTTGAAGAGATCAAGTACGACCCGAGTCGTTTCGATTTCGGCGACGTGAAGTTCGATCCTAAAGCCACCGAACAGCTGGGTTATGCGGGCTTTCGTGTGCTGTACCCGATCAACAAGGCCGACAAGCAAGACGAAATCATGACCATGCTCGGCGCGAGCTACTTCCGCGTCGTCGGTAAAGGCCACACCTATGGCCTGTCCGCGCGTGGCCTGGCGATCGACACTGCGCTGCCGTCCGGTGAAGAGTTTCCGCGTTTCACCGAGTTCTGGATTGCGCAACCCAAGCCGACCGACAAGCACCTGGTGATCTACGCCCTGCTGGACTCGCCGCGTGCCACCGGTGCCTATCGCCTGACCCTGCGTCCGGGCAGCGACACCATTGTCGACGTCAAGGCGCAGGTGTTCCTGCGCGACAAGGTCAGCAAACTGGGTATCGCTCCGCTGACCAGCATGTTCCTGTTCGGCGCCAACCAGCCGTCGAAAGTCCTCAACTACCGTCGTGAACTGCACGACTCCAGTGGTCTGTCGATCCATGCCGGCAACGGCGAGTGGATCTGGCGCCCGCTGAACAATCCGAAACATCTGGCCGTGAGCAATTTCTCGGTCGAGAACCCGCGTGGTTTCGGCCTGCTGCAACGTGGTCGTGATTTCAGCCACTACGAAGACCTCGATGACCGCTACGACAAGCGCCCAAGCGCCTGGATCGAGCCAAAAGGCGACTGGGGCAAAGGCACGGTCGACCTCGTAGAGATCCCGACTGCCGACGAAACCAACGACAACATCGTTGCGTTCTGGAGCCCGGAAAAACTGCCTGAGCCAGGTCAGCCGCTGGACTTCGCCTACCGTCTGCACTGGACCATCGACGAAGCAGCCCTGCATTCGCCGGACAGCGCCTGGGTTCAACAGACCCTGCGTTCCACCGGCGACGTGAAGCAGTCCAACCTGATCCGTCAGCCGGACGGTAGCGTTGCTTACCTGGTGGACTTCACTGGCCCGTCCCTCAAGGCCTTGCCAGAAGATGCGCCGGTTCGCAGCCAGGTGAGTGTGGGTGACAACGCCGAAGTGGTTGAAAACAGCGTGCGCTACAACCCTGAAACCCAGGGCTGGCGCCTGACGCTGCGCATGAAGATCAAGGATCCGGGCAAGTCCACCGAGATGCGTGCTGCGCTGGTCAAGGACATCGTAGTCCCTGAGCCGGTCAAGGTTCTGGTGGTGAACGCCAATTCTTCCGTTGCCAAGGCCGATAAAATCGCCGCCAGGCAGCAAGAGAAGCTCGACAAGAAAGACAAAGACGCCAAGCAGCCAGCCGCTGCCGAAGCAGCCCCTGCCATACCTCCTGCCTCGGATGCAGCCAAGACTGAACAAGTGCTGACCGAGACCTGGAGCTACCAGTTGCCAGCCGATGAGTAATTCCCAAGTACAGCCAGAGACTCTCAGCGAGTATCTGGCGCACCTGCCGATGACCGATGAGCAGCGCGCTACACTGGCGGGCTGCACATCCTTCAGCGAGCTGCATGAACGCCTGTCGTCGCAGGCTTTCGACGCGCCGAGCGAGGCTGCGCAAGCCTCGGTCGGCCGTCGGCTGACCCTCAACTCCGCCGAGGAGCTTGAAGAGGCCGAGATGCTGGCGCTCGACGCCAGCGGTCGTGTGTGCCTGAAGGCGACCCCACCGATTCGTCGGACCAAGGTCGTGCCCGAGCCATGGCGTACCAATATCCTGGTACGTGGCTGGCGTCGGCTGACCGGCCGCACCAATCCTCCGGCACCGCCGAAGGATGAGCGCGTGCTGCCGGCGGCTCGCTGGCGCACCGTCGGCTCGATCCGCCGCTACATTCTGCTGGTGTTGATGCTGGGCCAGACCATCGTCGCGGGCTGGTACATGAAAGGCATCATGCCGTACCAGGGTTGGTCGTTCGTCGATCTCAACGAAGTTTTACACCAGCCGCTGATCCAGACGGCGACGCAAGTGCTGCCGTATGCCTTGCAAACCAGCATCCTGATTCTGTTCGGGATTTTGTTCTGCTGGGTCTCGGCCGGTTTCTGGACTGCGCTGATGGGCTTCCTCGAGTTGCTCACCGGGCACGACAAGTACCGCATTTCCGGCGCGAGCGCCGGCAATGAGCCGATTGCCAAAGACGCGCGTACCGCATTGGTGATGCCGATCTGCAACGAAGACGTGCCGCGGGTGTTCGCCGGTTTGCGCGCGACCTTCGAGTCGGTCGCCGCCACCGGTGATCTGGACCGTTTCGACTTCTTCGTCCTCAGTGACAGTAACGACAGCGATATCTGCGTGGCCGAGCAGCAGGCCTGGCTGGACGTCTGCCGCGAAGCCAAGGGTTTTGGCAAGATCTTCTATCGCCGTCGCCGCCGTCGCGTAAAACGCAAAAGCGGTAACCTCGACGACTTCTGCCGTCGTTGGGGCGGTGATTACAAGTACATGGTCGTGCTCGACGCCGACAGCGTGATGAGTGGCGAATGCCTGACCAGTCTGGTGCGCTTGATGGAAGCCACGCCGGACGCCGGGATCATTCAGACCGCGCCACGTGCCTCGGGCATGGACACGCTGTATGCGCGCATGCAGCAGTTCGCCACCCGGGTATACGGCCCGCTGTTTACCGCCGGCCTGCACTTCTGGCAGTTGGGCGAATCCCACTACTGGGGCCACAACGCGATCATCCGCATGAAGCCGTTCATCGAGCACTGCGCCCTGGCGCCGTTGCCCGGTAAAGGTGCATTTGCAGGGGCGATCCTTTCCCACGACTTCGTTGAAGCCGCGCTGATGCGCCGTGCCGGCTGGGGCGTGTGGATTGCTTACGATCTGCCTGGCAGCTATGAAGAATTGCCGCCGAACCTGCTCGACGAACTCAAGCGTGACCGTCGCTGGTGCCACGGCAACCTGATGAACTTCCGGCTGTTCCTGGTCAAGGGCATGCACCCGGTACACCGTGCGGTGTTCCTGACCGGCGTGATGTCTTACCTGTCGGCACCCTTGTGGTTCTTCTTCCTGGTGCTGTCGACTGCGCTACTGGCGGTCAATACGCTGATGGAGCCGCAGTACTTCATGGAGCCGCGACAGCTTTATCCGCTGTGGCCACAATGGCATCCGGACAAGGCCGTTGCGTTGTTCTCGACGACCATCGTGCTGTTGTTCCTGCCGAAGTTGCTGAGCATCATCCTGATCTGGGCCAAGGGCGCGAAAGAGTTCGGTGGCAAGTTCAAGGTGACCCTGTCGATGCTGCTGGAGATGTTGTTCTCGATGCTGCTCGCGCCGGTGCGAATGATCTTCCACACCCGTTTCGTACTCGCCGCGTTCCTCGGCTGGGCTGCGACCTGGAACTCACCACAACGTGACGACGACTCCACGCCGTGGAGCGAAGCGGTGCGCCGCCATGGTCCGCAAACCTTGCTGGGCTTCTTCTGGGCTTTGCTGGTGATCTGGCTGAACCCGAGCTTCCTCTGGTGGCTGGTACCGATCGTCGGATCGCTGATGCTGTCGATCCCGGTGTCGGTGATCTCCAGCCGTGTGAAGCTGGGCCTCAAATCCCGTGACGAAAGCCTGTTCCTGATTCCCGAGGAATACGCGCCGCCACAGGCCTTGCTGGCGACCGATCAATACACCCACGAAAACCGTTGGCATGCGCTGAACGACGGCTTCATCCGTGCGGTGGTCGATCCGCAGCAGAATGCCCTGGCTTGTGCGCTGGCAACTTCGCGTCACGGTCAGGCCGAGCCGATCGAGTGGCTGCGTATCGAGCGGGTTCGCCACGCACTGAAAGCCGGCCCTGCCGGGTTGAACAACCATGAGCGCCTGCAGTTGCTGAGCGATCCTGTGGCACTGGGTCGCCTGCATGAGCAGGTTTGGAGCGAAAGCCACGCGCAGTGGCTGGATGCCTGGCGAGCGTCGGTGAAAGCCGATCCTCACGCACCGTTGTTGCCGCTCAAACCGCTGAGCGCACAGGCACAACCGGCCTGATGAAAAAGCCCCGCTTCTGAAAAGATGCGGGGCTTTTTCTTGGCGCATTGATCGTTCCAACGCTCTGCGTGGGAATGCATCCTGTGACGCTCTGCGTCACGCTTACGAAGGGACGCGGAGCGTCCCGGGCGGCATTCCCACGCTGGAGCATGGGAACGATCATCGGTAAAACAACAAATCCCCTACCACCCCCTTGTGCAAACGGACGAGTGCGTTAGCATCGCTCCCCTCTTTGGTGCGCCCGGACAACTTTCTGTCCGTAACTGTCGGTTTTCAAAAGGAAATCGGCTTTTTGCGCGCCTCACAACACTATGGGTTAGGGGAGTTGATGATGAAGAAGTATCTCTCGATGCTGCTGCTCGGCGTCACGGCACTGGTTGCCGTCAACGCGGCGCACGCCGGCGCCATCGACGACGCAGTCAAGCGCGGGACGCTAAAAGTCGGCATGGATCCGACCTACATGCCGTTCGAAATGACCAACAAGCGCGGCGAGATCATCGGTTTCGAAGTCGACATCCTCAAAGCCATGGCCAAGGCCATGGGGGTCAAGCTGGAGATGGTGTCCACCGGTTACGACGGGATCATCCCGGCGCTGATGACCGACAAGTTCGACATGATCGGCAGCGGCATGACCCTGACCCAGGAGCGCAATCTGCGTCTGAACTTCAGCGAACCGTTCATCGTGGTCGGCCAGACATTGCTGATCCGCAAAGACCTGGAAGGCACCATCACCTCCTATAAAGACCTGAACACCGCCGACTACCGCATCACCTCCAAGCTCGGTACCACCGGCGAAATGGTCGCGAAGAAGCTGATCTCCAAAGCCAAATACCACGGCTACGACAACGAGCAGGAAGCCGTGCTCGACGTGGTCAACGGCAAGGCTGACGCCTTCATCTACGACGCGCCTTACAACGTCGTGGCGGTGAACAAGGTCGGCAACGGCAAACTGGTGTTCCTCGACAAGCCGTTCACCTACGAGCCGCTGGCCTTCGGTCTGAAGAAGGGTGACTACGACAGCATCAACTTCATCAACAACTTCCTGCACCAGATCCACGAAGACGGCACCTACGATCGCATCCATGACAAGTGGTTCAAAGACACTGCTTGGCTCAAGGACATGGAATAAGGCTCGGTTGGATAGACCGCGTCGCCTCAATCGCGAGCAAGCTCGCTCCCACAGGATCTGCGCCGGACACAGATGTTGTGTTCACACCGATCCACTGTGGGAGCGAGCTTGCTCGCGATGACGGCCTCCCTGGCGACACAAACTTCGGAATTTTCAGACTCAATGAAACAGAAAAAAGCCCAATGGCCCTGGCACGTGTTGACCGTGCTGGTGCTGATCGGCATGGCTGGCGCGTTGTATTACGCCACCTCGCTGATGTCTTACGAATGGCGCTGGAACCGCGTGCCGCAGTACTTTGCCTATCACGCCGAAGAAACCCAGCGAGCCGCTGACATTTCCACCGTCAGCGAGCTGGTGCGCACAGGCGATAAGGCCGAAGTGACCCTGCGCAACGACGCCGGAGTCGAGCAGTACCTGAGCGTCGATGACAACAGCCTGCAAGTTACCCATGGCGACGATGTGGCGGAAGGCGATGTGGTCGGCGTAACCCGGCATTGGGCAGCAGGACCGCTGTTGTGGGGCCTGTGGACAACGTTGTGGCTGTCGCTGGTGTCGGGTGTGCTCGGGCTGCTGATTGGGCTGGCAACCGGCCTGTGCCGGCTGTCGAACAACCCGACCCTGCGCGACCTGTCGACCGTCTACATCGAACTGGTGCGTGGTACGCCACTGCTGGTGCAGATCTTCATTTTCTACTTCTTCATCGGCACGGTGCTCAACCTGTCCCGCGAATTTGCCGGGATCGCCGCACTGTCGCTGTTCACCGGTGCCTATGTGGCCGAGATCATTCGTTCTGGCGTGCAGTCGATTGCCCGTGGGCAGAACGAAGCCGCGCGCTCGCTGGGTTTGAGTGCCGGACAGTCGATGCGCCACGTGGTGTTGCCGCAAGCGTTCAAACGCGTGCTGCCGCCGTTGGCCGGGCAATTCATCAGTCTGGTCAAGGACACTTCGCTGGTGTCGGTGATCGCCATCACCGAGCTGCTCAAAAGCGGCCGTGAAGTCATCACCACCTCGTTCTCGCCGTTCGAAATCCTGTTCTGCGTGGCGGGTCTGTACCTGTTGATCAACCTGCCGCTGTCGAAAATCGCCAGCCGGCTTGAGCGGAGGCTCGCGCAAAGTGATTGAAGTCCGCGATCTGGTAAAAGTCTTCGACACCCGCGGCCAAGTGGTCCGTGCGGTGGACAACGTCACGACCCAAGTGGCCAAGGGCGAAGTGCTGGTGGTGATCGGCCCGTCGGGTTCCGGCAAATCGACCTTTCTGCGTTGCCTGAATGGGCTGGAAGCGTTCGACTCGGGCTCGGTAAGCATCGACGGTTTGCAACTGGCCGACCCGAAAACCGATGTGAATGCTTATCGCCGTGAAGTAGGGATGGTGTTCCAGCACTTCAATCTGTTCCCGCACATGACCGTGCTGGAGAACCTCTGCCTGGCGCAGAAAGTCGTGCGCAAGCGCGGCAAGCAGGAGCGTGAGGCCAAGGCCCTGGCGTTACTGGAAAAGGTTGGCATCGCGCAGAAGGCCAACGAGTTCCCTTCACGTCTCTCCGGTGGTCAACAGCAGCGAGTGGCGATTGCCCGGGCGCTGGCCATGGAACCGAAGGTCATGTTGTTCGATGAGCCGACTTCGGCGCTGGACCCGGAAATGGTCGGCGAAGTACTGGACGTGATGAAGACCCTGGCCGTGGAAGGCATGACCATGGTCTGCGTCACCCACGAAATGGGCTTTGCGCGGGAGGTGGCGGATCGGGTGTTGTTCTTCGATCACGGCAAACTGCTGGAAGACGCGGCGCCGGCCGAGTTCTTCGATGCCCCGAAGGACCCGCGAGCACAGGCGTTTTTGCGGCAGGTTCTGTAACTTCAGTGCCCGTCAGACCGCTATCGCGAGCAAGCTCGCTCCCACATTGTTCCTGTGTGAAGCACAAATAGTGCACACACCGAAAATCCACTGTGGGAGCGAGCTTGCTCGCGATGGCATCGCCTCGGTCCCGAGCGGACCGAGGCCTGTTTATCCCCTCAAACCTTGAACTTGCCCACCAGCATCTGCAGATGGGTGCCCAGCCGCGCCAGCTCGACGCTGGAGGCTGCGGTTTCCTCACTGGCGGCCGAGGTCTGGTCGGAGACGTCGCGCACGTTCAGCACGCTGCGGTTGATCTCTTCGGCTACGGCGCTTTGCTGTTCGGCGGCTGCGGCGATCTGCTGGTTCATTGCCTGAATCGCCGAGACGGTGCGGGTGATGTTTGACAGCGAGCCGCCGGCACGACGGGTCAGTTCGACGCTGCTTTCGCTCAGGCTGCGGCTGTTGTCCAGGGTGGTGGCAACCTGCTGAGTACCGCTTTGCAGGCCGACAATCAGTTCTTCGATCTCTTCGGTGGACTTCTGGGTGCGTTGCGCCAGGCTGCGCACTTCGTCGGCAACCACGGCGAAACCACGTCCGGCTTCACCGGCCCGTGCCGCCTCGATAGCGGCGTTGAGAGCCAGCAGGTTGGTTTGTTGGGCCACGGACTTGATCACATCCAGCACGCTGCCGATCTTGTCGCTCTCGCGCTTGAGATGGCCCATGGCGTCAGTGGAATTGCCCACTTCGGTCGCCAGACGTTCGATTTGAGCGATGGCTTCGCCGACCACCTTGTCGCCTTCGCGGGCCTGTTGGTCGGCGGCGACGGCGGCTTCCGAGGCTTCTTCGGCGTTGCGTGCAACTTCCTGAACCGTGGCGGCCATTTCATTCATGGCAGTGGCCACTTGATCGGTTTCAACCTTCTGGCTGTTGACCCCGGCGCTGGTCTGCTCGGTCACGGCGGAGAGCTCTTCGGCGGCGCTGGCGATCTGTGTCACGCCTTCGCTGATACCGCCGATCAGCTCGCGCAGGCCGACGGTCATGTTCTGCATGGCGCGTTGCAGCTGGCCGAGTTCGTCGCGACGCTGGGAAATGAGGTTGTGAGTCAGGTCGCCGGCGGCTATGCGCTCGGCGACTTTCAGGGTCTGGCTCAGCGGGATGACGATCTGTCGGGTGATGGCCCAGGCAGCAAGCAGGCCGAACGCCAGGGCCAGCGCGGTCACCAGCAGCAGGGTGTTTTTGGCGTGGGCGGCTTCGGTGTCACGCGTGGCAGTTTGCGTGGCGGTGAGTTTCTTGCTCAGGTCGAACAGCAGGTCGCCTTGCTGGGCCATGTCTTTGAGGGCGGTGGCGCTGGCCACTTGGGAGTCGCGATATTGGCTGACGGCCGCGCGGTAAGCAATCAGTGAGTCGGTGGCTTGTTGCAGGTTGGCGGTGTGTTGTTCCGGCAATTTTTCCGGCAGGGTCTTGAGGTACTTCAGGGCGTTGTCGATGGCATCCAGCGCCGGTTGTTCAGCCTCGACCTTGCCGCTGTAGGTGTAGCCGCGCACCTGGAAGCGTGCTTGCTGGATCAACTTGCTCAGCTCGATGACGCTGTTGAACTGGGCAATGTTGTCGCCTTGCAGCAGGGCTTTTTCGACTTCTGCCACGCGGGCTACGGCGTTGTCGGCAGTGGCGCCGAGTTTCGCGCGGGCGGCTTCGCGGTTGGCGGTGGCCTGGGTCATGTCGGCAAAGGCGTGTTTGTACTCGTTGACGGCTTCAATCTGCTGCTTGAGCATCGCCACATTAGCCGGTTGCACGATCATCTTGAGGGCGTTTTTCAGGCCCTCGTCAAGCTTGCCCAACAGGTCGCTGACCGCCGCCGGGCCTTGCTCGCCGCGGCGCATTTCGTAATCCAGGCGCGCAATGCGCAGGTCTTTGGTCAACTCATTGAGGCTGGAAATATAACCGAGCTTGTCACCGCGACTGATGATGCTGCTCATGCCCGTCCAGCCGTTCACGGTGGTCAGCAGGGTCAGGAGCAATACCAGGCCGAAGCCGATGCCAAGCTTGCGATTGACGCTCACATTTCCAAGGTGTTCGGCTAACCATCGGTACATGCTGCGGACTCCCTATGACCACTTTGATTGGATTTATAGAGAGAATATCGGCCGGTATGCGATTTTCTGTAGGAGCTGCCGAAGGCTGCGATCTTTTGATCTTGATCTGCGGATCATTTGAAAAGATCGCAGCCTACGCGCGCGTGGGGGCGGCGGGGGAGGTCTTAGAACAGGCGCGAAAGCAGGGCCGTGACGGCGGTTTCGACCCGCAGGATGCGGTCGCCGAGCTGTACCGGTTGCAGGCCGGCCTTGGTCAGCAGGTCGATTTCGTAGGGGATCCAGCCGCCTTCCGGGCCGATGGCCAGGGTCACCGGTTCGTCCAGCCCACGGGGGCAGGGCGGATAGTTGCCGGGGTGGCCGATCAGCCCGAGGGTGCCGTCGGCGATGGCTGGCAGGCGGTCTTCGACGAAGGGCTTGAAGCGTTTCTCGATGACGATCTCTGGCAGTACGCTGTCGCGGGCCTGTTCCAGACCGAGGATCAGTTGCTCGCGAATCGCCTCGGGCTCCAGGAACGGTGTCTGCCAGAAGCTCTTCTCGACCCGATAACTGTTCACCAGCACGATTCGCGGCACGCCCATGGCGGCCACTGTCTGGAACACTCTGCGCAGCATCTTCGGGCGCGGCAGGGCCAGCACCAGAGTCAGTGGCAGCTTGGCCGGTGGTGGCTGGTCGAGGGTGACGCGCAGTTCGGCTTCGGTGGCTTCCAGGCGCAGCACTTCGGCTGAGCCCATCAATCCGCCAATCCGCCCGACCCGCATGCTGTCGCCGACTTCACAGCGGTGGACTTCCTGCATATGGGTCAAGCGCCGATCGCGCAGGATCACCCGGTCAGCCGCAATGAAGTCAGCCTCTTCGAGGAGCAGCAGGTTCACGGTTGAGTCGCTGGCGGCTGGTCGTTGTGATCGTCTGCCGGTTGCTCATCCGCCGGTTTTTCGCGTTTGCTGACCAGGCTGCCAAACAGGATGCCGATCTCGAACAACAGCCACATCGGCACGGCCAGCAGGGTCTGCGAGAAGATGTCCGGCGGGGTCAGAATCATACCGACCACGAAGCAGCCGATGACCACGTATGGACGGATTTTCTTCAGGTATTTGACGTCGACCACGCCGATCCATACCAGCAGCACCACGGCCACCGGGATTTCGAACGCCACGCCGAAGGCGAAGAACAGCGTCATGACGAAATCCAGGTAACTGGTGATGTCGGTCATCATTTCCACGCCCGCCGGAGTGGCCGAGGCGAAGAACTTGAAGATCAGCGGGAACACCAGAAAGTAGGCGAACGCCATGCCGGTATAGAACAGCAGAATGCTGGAGACCAGCAGCGGCACCGCGATGCGCTTCTCATGCTTGTAAAGGCCCGGCGCGATGAAGCCCCAGATCTGATGCAGGATCACCGGGATCGCCAGGAACAGCGAGACCATCATGGTCAGCTTCAACGGCGTCAGGAACGGCGAGGACACGTCGGTGGCGATCATCGTCGCGCCGGCCGGCAAGTACTGGCGCAGCGGTATCGAGACGAAGGTGTAGATCTGCTGGGTGAAAGCAAACAGCCCGGCGAAGATCAGGAAGATCGCCGCGACGCAGCGCAGCAGGCGAGTGCGCAACTCGGTGAGGTGCGAAACCAGCGGCATATGCTGGTCGTTCTCTGGAATATCGCTCATGGGGCTCGCGGCGGCAGTGTTGGATCGTGGGGGGCTGGCGCAGTGGTTGCCGCCGCAGGAGTAACAGGTGCTGCCGGTGGGGCGGCAACGACCGCTGGAGGCGGTTCAACCGGTGTTACAACAGGCGCAGTTTCAGCAACAGGTGCAGGCGCGGGAATCGTCTGCTCAGCCACCGTTTCGACCGGCGTCGGCTGTTGCTGGGTTGGCGAGAGGATTTTGCGCGCCTCTTGCTCCAGCGACAGAATGTGCTCGTTGTGCAGTTGTCGACGAATCTCGTCGGCACCGATTTCACGTTCAACTTCCGTTTTGATCGCATTGAAGCTGCGCTTCAGGCGTCCGATCCACAGACCGGCAGTGCGCGCAGCACCCGGCAGACGCTCGGGGCCCAGCACCAGCAGGGCAACGAGGCCGACGAGCAGCAGTTCAGAGAAGCTGATACCGAACATTAGTCTGTGCTCACGAGTCTTTGCGGGTCGGCTCTTCGACTTTATGGGCCTGCACGTCGATGGTGTGCGGCTCGTTCAGTGTCGTGGCCTGTGGCTGCACCGGCGACGCTGGCTGCGCGGCGGTCGGCGGAACTGTCGGCTCGGCAGGCTTTTCTTCGTCGTTCATGGCTTTGCGAAAGCCCTTGATCGTTTCGCCGACGTCAGTGCCGAGGTTTTTCAGTTTCTTGGTGCCGAAAACCAGTACCACAACAATCAGGATGACGATCCAGTGTTTCCAGTCAAAAATGCCCATGTTGCTGTTCCTCTCTAATAGTTATTCAAGCGGTCGGGCGCGAGGCTTTCTCGACGTGTCCGGACAGGCCGAAGCGGCGGTCCAGTTCATCGAGCACTGCCTGCGGATGCTGCCCCAGTTGGGCGAGCATGACCATACTATGGAACCACAAGTCAGCGGTTTCGTAGATTACATCACTGCAATCTCCGCTGATGGCGGCGTCTTTGGCGGCAATGATGGTCTCGACCGACTCTTCGCCGACCTTTTCCAGAATCTTGTTCAAGCCCTTGTGGTAAAGGCTGGCGACATAGGAGCTGTCGGCGGCAGCGCCTTTACGCTCTTCCAGCACTTGGGCCAGACGGGTCAGGGTGTCAGTCATGTTTGTGGTCCGAATAAATGGCGTGCGGGTCTTTCAAGACCGGGTCGACGGTTTTCCAGTCGCCGTTCTCATAGACGCGGTAGAAGCAGCTTTGACGGCCGGTATGACAGGCGATGTCGCCGATTTGCTCGACCATCAGAATGATGACGTCGGCGTCACAGTCCAGGCGCATCTCATGCAGGGTTTGCACGTGCCCGGACTCTTCGCCCTTGCGCCACAGTTTGCCGCGCGAACGTGACCAGTAAATGGCGCGGTTCTCGGCGGCGGTCAGTTCCAGCGCTTCGCGGTTCATCCAGGCCATCATCAGCACGCGCCCGGTTTTGTGATCCTGGGCGATCGCCGGCACCAGGCCGTCGCTGTCCCATTTGATCTCGTCCAGCCAATCTTTCATCTTCGACTCCGACAGTGGGCTCGACACTTCAGTAGTGGAGCCCTGGCGTTGAAACAGTGTGCCAGTCTGCGGGGGCTCTGGCTATCGGCGAACGATCAGATACAAGCCTACGGCCACCATGATTGCGCCGGGCCAATGGCCGAGTCCGTCCAGGGGACCGCCGGCCAGCAGGATCGCGCCGCCCGCCAGATGTGCGGTGCCGAGCAGGCGCAGGAACCAGTCGTCCGAGCGACGGTGCCAGGCCGGTGGCGGGTTTATGACGTGGGGCTGTGACATGCGCTCGAGCAGGTCGCGGGTCATGTTGGCCAGGTGCGGCAGTTGTTCGACCTGATTGTGCAGGTTGCCCAGCAAGGTTTTCGGGCTGACGCGGTCGCGCATCCAGCGTTCGAGGAACGGTTGCGCGGTGTTCCACAGGTCGAGGTCCGGGTACAGCTGACGACCCAGGCCTTCGATGTTGAGCAGGGTTTTTTGCAGCAGCACCAGCTGCGGCTGCACTTCCATGTTGAAGCGTCGGGCGGTCTGGAACAGGCGCATCAGCACTTGACCGAAGGAAATATCTTTTAACGGTTTTTCGAAGATCGGCTCGCACACCGTACGGATTGCCGCTTCGAATTCGTTGAGCTTGGTCTCCGCTGGCACCCAGCCCGAATCGATGTGCAACTGGGCCACGCGACGGTAGTCACGCTTGAAAAACGCGAACAGGTTGCGCGCCAGATAGTCCTGGTCCTCAGGTGTCAGGCTGCCGACGATCCCGCAGTCGATCGCAATGTATTGCGGGCTCCACGGCTGCACGGTGCTGACGAAGATGTTGCCGGGGTGCATGTCGGCGTGGAAGAAACTGTCGCGGAACACCTGGGTGAAGAAGATCTCCACGCCACGTTCAGCGAGCATTTTCATGTCGGTGCGCTGGTCGGCGAGGGTCGCCAGGTCCGTGACCTGAATCCCGTAGATACGCTCCATCACCAACACTTTTGGCCGGCACCAGTCCCAGTAGACTTGTGGCACGTACAGCAGCGGCGAGCCGTCGAAGTTGCGTCTCAGCTGGCTGGCGTTAGCCGCTTCGCGTAGCAGGTCGAGTTCGTCGAAGATGGTCTTTTCGTAGTCGCTGACCACGTCCACCGGGTGCAGCAGGCGCGCATCGGCAGAAAGTTTTTCCGCCGCGCGGGCGAGGATGAACAGCCAGGCCAGGTCTTGCGCGATGACCGGCTTGAGGCCCGGGCGGATGACCTTGACCACCACTTCTTCGCCGCTTTTGAGCTGCGCCGCATGGACCTGCGCCACTGAAGC
Source organism: Pseudomonas sp. GW822-FHT06B12 (assembly GCF_058799675.1). NCBI lineage: Bacteria > Pseudomonadati > Pseudomonadota > Gammaproteobacteria > Pseudomonadales > Pseudomonadaceae > Pseudomonas > Pseudomonas sp. GW822-FHT06B12. Next base: position 412,809 of record NZ_JBXALR010000002.1, on the reverse strand, counting down.
CGAGGCCAGCGGCTCGATGTCGAATCGGCTGAACACATCGCTGATCTTCTTGCCCAGCTGTTCTTCGATCAGCTTGACCGCTACTTGCGAGTCAAACGGCGGCACACGGTCCTGCAACAGCATCAGCTCATCGGCGATGTCTTCGGGCAGCAAGTCGCGGCGGGTGGAAAGAATCTGCCCGAACTTGATGAAAATCGGCCCCAGGTCCTGCAAGGCCAGCCGCAAACGCGCGCCCCGGCTCAGGTCCAGGGTTTTGCGTGGGAACCAGCGCCACGGCAGCGCATAACGCAGTGCCAGCAGGAACCACGGCAGTGGCAGGGCGAACAGCAGGTCATCGAGGCGGTAGCGGATCACGACGCGCTGGATGCGCAACAAACGGCGGACGGCAAGCAGCTTCATGCGTTATCGCTTGAATCAAGGGATCGGGAAAGACGCTCGAAGCGCGCCTCAAGACGTTCCAGATCGAGTTTGATCTGGTCCAGTTCATTAAACCGCGCTTCGGCTTCGTGCTGGCCGACGAGGGCGCGCGATTCTTCGGCGAGGTATTCGGCAAGATTCTGGTTCAGGCTGGCGAAACCTTGTTGATACCAGCGTGCGCGGCTACGCAAGTGACCGCCAAGCAATTGCGTGGCGACCGGGCCGAGCCAGCGCGAGAGTTCGTATTCCCAGTCCAGCTCCAGGTCCTGGAGGACTGACGCCAGCGCCAGCAGCACGCCGCTGTCGCCGTCGAGTTCAACTTCAGGGCCATGCAGGACCGACGGTTTGTCCTTGCTTACGGCAAGCGCAAGCAGGCTCGATGCCGGCGCACGCAAGGTGCAATCGGCATCCGCGGCCCAGTGCGCCGCCAGCATCAGGCCTTCATCGCTGGGCAGAATGAACATCTGCAATGCCGGACTGCGGCAATCGACGGCAATCACCTTGCCGTTCAAATGCGCCAGGCGCGGCAGCGCCGTGCTGTCGAGTCGCAGTACCCGGTTGAGGCCGAGTTCGACACTGGCGAGCAGGCCTGCGAGCAACATCAGGGCTTGATGCCACGGTGCAGGGCGACGATGCCTGCGGTCATGTTGTGGTAGGTCACGCGGTCGAAACCGGCTTCAACCATCATCGACTTCAGGGTTTCCTGGTTCGGGTGCATGCGGATCGATTCGGCCAGGTAGCGATAGCTTTCCGAGTCATTGGTGATCAACTTGCCCATCAACGGCATGAAGGCGAACGAGTAGGCATCGTAGGCCTTGGACATCAGCGCGTTGGTCGGCTTGGAGAACTCCAGCACCAGCAAACGACCGCCCGGCTTGAGCACCCGCAGCATGGAGCGCAGGGCGTCTTCCTTGTGGGTGACGTTGCGCAGGCCGAACGCGATGGTCACGCAGTCGAAGTGGTTGTCCGGGAACGGCAGCTTTTCAGCGTCGGCCTGAACGAACTCGACATTGCCTGCCACGCCCAGATCCAGCAGGCGGTCACGACCGACCTTGAGCATGGATTCGTTGATGTCGGCGAGCACCACCTGGCCGGTCGGGCCTACCAGGTGCGAGAACTTTCTGGTCAGGTCGCCAGTGCCGCCGGCGATGTCCAGCACTCGGTTACCGGTGCGAACGCCGGACAGTTCGATCGCGAAACGTTTCCACAGGCGGTGCATGCCGCCCGACAGGAGGTCGTTCATCAGGTCGTATTTGGCGGCTACCGAGTGGAAAACCTCAGCGACTTTTTCCGCTTTCTGGCTTTCCGGAACGTTTTTGAAGCCGAAGTGAGTGGTGGGTTCGGCATCGCTGCCTTTGCGCTGATCAGTCATATCGCTGTCACCAAAAGAGAATGCGCGACATTCTAATCCCGCAGGCATGCTTTGTCTTGGCAAGGCTGAAGGTAAGATAGGCAACCGCCCGGACGTTTTGACGCAGCAGGGGTCAGAATGTTGGAGGCAAGTCCCGATAAAACAGGAGTCATTCAGTGGCCCATATCAGTGTTGAACGTACCCATGGCCTGGGTAAGGAAGCAGCCCGTGAGAAGGCTGACAAACTGGCAGAAAAACTGGCCGCGCAATATGGTCTGGTACCTCAATGGTCGGGCGACACCCTGAATCTCAAGCGTTCCGGGGTCAAAGGTGCGGTGTATGTGGGCGACACCTCGATCAAGATTGATGTCGAACTCGGTCTGTTGATGTCGGCAATGAGTGGCACCATCAAGTCGGAAATCGAAAGAGCCCTCGATAAGGCATTGGTCTGATTTGCGCTTTTCATGTGGGAGCGAGCTTGCTCGCGATGGCGGAGTGTCAGTCAGCATCAATGTCGAATGATGAACAGCTATCGCGAGCAAGCTCGCTCCCACAGTAGTACTGCGTCATCCGCGTTTTTTGTGTCAGTTGTTAGGGTGCCGTTTCTAATTTTTCTCACTACTTTGTGCCTGAGCCCGACGCTTGACGGGCAGTTCCTCAAACCTTCTGCGCGTGAGGTGCACCATGGCCAAAGTTACTTTGAAGAAAAAAACTGACGTTCAGCCGACTGCGGTGAGCGAAGTGAAATCCTATGCCCGCAAGATCTGGCTGGCAGGCCTGGGTGCCTACACCAAGGTCGGTCAGGAAGGCAGCGAGTACTTTCAGGAGTTGATCAAGGCTGGTCAAACTGTTGAAAAGAAAGGCAAAAAGGTAGTTGTCGAGAAGCTTGAAGCGGCCAATGCCGAGATTGATGAAGCCAAGAGCGAAGTCAGTACTTTCAAAGACAAAGTCGAGGCTCAACTCGACAAGGTCGAGAAAGCTTTCGACACGCGTGTCGCAAGTGCCTTGAATCGTATCGGCATTCCGTCTAAACATGACGTTGAGACACTCTCTGCTAAGCTCGATGAGCTGACGGCATTGCTCGAACGCGTCGCGCGTAAATCTTAAGGAGAACGGGATGGCTGGTAAAAAGAACACCGAGAAAGAAGGCAGCTCGTGGATTGGGAAAGTCGAAGACTACTCCCGCAAAATCTGGCTTGCTGGTTTAGGCGTGTACTCGAAGATCGACACTGACGGCAGCAAACTCTTCGAGTCATTGGTTAAGGATGGCGAGAAAGCCGAGAAGCTCACCAAGAGCGCTGTCGGCAAAACAGTCGATGCTGCCAAAGACTCCGCTCAATCGGCCAGGTCGCGTATCAGCGGTGTCAAAGATCGCGCGCTGGGCAAGTGGGACGAACTGGAAGGGGCTTTCGACAAGCGCCTGAACAGCGCCATTTCGCGTCTTGGCGTGCCAAGCCGCAATGAAGTCAAAGCGCTGCACAGCAAGGTCGATACCCTGACCAAGCAAATCGAAAAACTCACCGGTGCCAAGGTTGCGCCTGTTGCGGCTAAAACCGCAGCAGCCAAACCTGCTGCTAAAACTGCCGCCAAACCACTGGTCAAAGCTGCCGCTAAACCGGCTGCCAAACCAGCGGCTAAAGCGCCAGCCAAGCCAGCAGCGAAAACCGCGGCAGCCAAACCGGCTGCTGCAAAAGCCGCCGCCAAGCCTGCTGCCGCGAAGAAGCCGGCAGTCAAGAAGCCTGCAGTTGCGAAAGCCGCCGCACCGAAACCCGCAGTGGCCGCCGCCAAACCGGCAGCACCGGTCAGCCCGGCGAACTCCGCCGCGGCGCCAACCCCTGCCGTGACCCCGACTGTAACGCCAGCACCATCGGCGCCATCCAGTCAGTCCTGATTAACCCAGGACACGCAAAAACGCCCGGCCTGCGAAGGTCGGGCGTTTTTGTTTGTACTGAATGCATTCTCGAAAACACCAAAGAACCAATGTGGGAGCGAGCCTGCTCGCGATGGGGTCATCACATTCAACACTGATGTTGACTGTTGGATCGCTATCGCGAGCAGGCTCGCTCCCACACTGGATTTTCGTCGTATGGAGGCTGTGCTAGTCGTGCTCTTCCAGATACTGCAACGCCAACTGCTCGGTCGCGAGTTTCGCCGGTGGCAGCAGGTGCGGCGCCACCAGCATCATGATCTGGTAGACCACCACTCGCACTTCGCCTTCGCGATCGAGAATCCGCTGATAGTCCAGGGAAAACAGCAAGGTCATGGTGATCTGTTCCACCAGTTGCCCGAGTGCCTGGGTATCGCTGACCAGCTGCCCCTGAGCCTTCAACTGGGCCAGTAACGAGGCCAGTGTGCGCTTGAGGGAATTGAGCAGATTACGGATGCCCTTGGCCAGTTTCGGCAAGCGTCCGGCCAGGTTCGACAGGTCCTGGAACAGGAAGCGGTAGTGCGCCAGGCGTTCGACGATCAGGTGCAGGAACAGCCAGTAATCTTCCGGTGCCAGTCGCACGTCCGACGGTGGGTCGAGCAGCGGCGTCAATTCGCTTTGAAAACGCTCGAACAGTCCGAGAATCAGCGGCTCCTTACCGTGAAAATGGTAGTAGAGGTTGCCGGGGCTGATCCCCAACTCATTGGCAACTTCCATGGTGGAAACATTCGGCTCGCCCTTTTGATTGAACAGCAGCAAGGCGCATTCAAGAATCCGGTCGCGGGTTTTCATCCAGTCTTCTTAGTGATTCGTCAGGCCACGGCCGACACTTGCGGCCGTGGCACGGGGAGAGTTCAGCGTACGCGCACGTAAGTGCCTGGCGCCGCCTCCATCGGTGGATAGTTCTGGTTGCCGAGGGCCATCAGGGTTTCGCGCTGAGTGCCGGAACGTTCCTGAATCCAGCCCAGCCATTGGGTCCACCAACTACCGTCGACATGTTTGGCGTCGTAGTACCAGGCCCGTGGATCGCTGCTCAGTTTCGGGTTGTCGACATAGTTGGCCTTGGGGTTGCTCGGTGGATTGAGAATGCTCTGCACGTGACCACTGTTGGACAGCACGAAGCGTCGTTCACCCCCCAGCAGCAGTGTCGAGCGGTACACCGCGTCCCAAGGCGTGATGTGATCGTTGATCCCGGCGACGCTAAAGCTGTCGACGTTGACCTTCTGCAAGTCGATCGGCGTGCCGCAGACCTCCAGTCCGCCAGGATGGGTCAACGGGTTGTGCTTGAAGAAATCCAGCAGGTCGCCGTGAAAGGCTGCAGGCAGGCGAGTGTTGTCGTTGTTCCAGTAGAGAATGTCGAACGCTGGCGGCTCTTTGCCCAACAGGTAGTTGTTGACCCAGTAGTTCCAGATCAGGTCGTTGGGGCGCATCCAGGCAAAGACCTTGGCCATGTCGCGGCCTTCGAGCACGCCTTTTTGATAGGAGCGACGCTTGGCCGCCTCCAGGGTCTGCTCGTCGGCGAACAGGGTCGCCGGGCTTTCCAGTTGACTGTCGAGCAGGCTGACCAGATAGGTCGCGCTGGCGACCCGCCGCAGTTGTCGTTTGGCTTGCAGATGTCCTTGCAAGGCGGCGATGGTCAGGCCCCCGGCGCAGGCGCCCATCAGGTTGACCTCGCGGCTGCCGGTGATCGCCCGGCAGACATTCAGCGCCTCTTCCACCGCTTCGACATAACTCGACAGGCCCCATTCGCGATGGCGCACATCCGGGTTGCGCCAGCTGACCATGAATACTTGCAGGCCGTGCTTCAGCGCAAACTGGACGAAGCTGTTGTGCGGGCTCAAGTCGAAAATGTAGTACTTGTTGATCTGCGGCGGCACCACGAGCAGCGGTTTGGCGTACTGCTTTTCGCTCATCGGCTTGTACTGGATCAACTCCAGCAATTCGTTGCGAAACACCACCGCGCCGGTGGTGGTGGCAACCGTTTTGCCGACCTCGAAAGCATGCTTGGTGACCTGGCTGGGCAGGCCGTTGTTGTGCATCAGGTCGTCGAACAGATGGCTGAGACCACGCACCAGACTCTGGCCGCCAGAGTTGAACAGCTCCTTGACCGCCAGCGGGTTGAGCAAGGTATTGGAAGGCGAGACTGCATCGTTGAGCAGGGTAAAGACAAATTGCGCGCGTGCACGGTCATCCGCGGACATGCCGCTTTCATCGATCCATTTTTTGACCTGTTTCTGCCAGCTCAAGTAGGCCTGAAGACCGCGCCGGTAAAACGGATTGAGGGTCCAGCTCGGGTCGGCGAAGCGGCTGTCCGAAGGGTTGGGCTGGTGCAGGGTTTCGCCCAGTAGCACCCGGCCCAGTTGCCCGCCCAATGCCAGCGCGTGTTTGGCACTCTGTACCGGGTGGCGCAAGCCATGGGCGGCGACGCTGCGCAGAGTCGAGAGCAGGTCCTGGCCGCGCAGACCGGTGATCGCACTCTGAGCATTGATGAATGCGGCGGGTGGGGGAAAGGCGCCCGGCGCTTTTTTGTCTCGCATGAGTCAACACTCCTTCGTCAAGCCATCAACAAGTACATCAATTCCGAATAGACACCATAGTCGCTCCGGACCTCCCTTGCGGCTCTCGACACTCCTGTCGACGTACGTAGTACTTTATGTGCCGCCGAACGACGCCGGGTGCGGATGCATCACTGCCCGTTGGCGTTCTTCCTGGAGAAATTTCATGATGATCGGTGCGACGGCCTCGGCCCGGGTGATCAGGAATAAATGACCGTCGTCGATTATGTGTAGCTGGGCATTGGGAATACGCCAGGCGAGTATGCGCATATTGATCAGCGGAATGAGCGGGTCATCATCGCCGGCCAGTACCAGGGTCGGCTGATTGATTTTGTGCAGCCAGTGAATACTGGTCCAGCCCAGGCCCGCGAACAACTGCCAGTAGTAGCCGAGCTTGCCCGCCGAACGCACTTTGCTCGCGTGCTCCGCCGCCAGGTTGGGATCCCGGCGGAACGAACCACCGTAGATCAGCGGCGCAATGCGAATCACGTGGGATGGCTGAATGTAGCGTCTTGGGCTTGCCATCATCCACAGCACTTTCGGTTTGCCCGGCACCATCACCATGCCCGCCGCCGTCGCTGCCAAAACGAGCTTCTTGCAGCGCTCGGGGTAGTCGAAGGCGAACTGCTGGGCGAGCGCCCCGCCCCAGGAAACACCCACCACGTTGACTTGCCCGTAATCGAGGTAGTCGAGCATCCGTGCGGTCAGCTTGGCCAGGCCGGGAAAGCGATAAGGATGGTTAGGCGTTGATGAGCCACCGACACCGGGGACGTCGAAGGCGATCACTTCCAGATCCGGGTCCAGCGCCTGGACGAACGGAAACACCAGCTCCAGGTTGGCGCCGATGCCATTGAAAATCAGCAAGGGCGTCAAGTGAGGCTTGCCGGGGCGTACCGCGGTGCGGATGGTTTGACCATCCAGGTCGACGGTACGAAATATGAACGGTTGCGGCATGCTTCAGGCCCTGTGGGTTGGGTCGTTGTCGCTAATGCTTGCTCGTCCCCTGTGGGAGCGAGCTTGCTCGCGATAGCGGTGTGTCAGTCAGCAAATTGGCCGAAGGTGACGCCGTCATCGCGAGCAAGCTCGCTCCCACATGAGGTCGCGGTGTGTCAGTTAGCGTTCATGCACGTATGTTCCCGGCGATGCCTCACCTGCCGCATAGGTCTTGTTGCCGAGTACGGTCGGGGCTTTTTTCAGTTTGCCCGAACGCTCGGCCTGCCAGGCCTGCCAGTGCAGCCACCAGGAGTCAGTGTGCTTGGTTGAGTTCTCTAGCCAGTCGTTGGCATGGGTCGGCATGTCGGTGCTGGTCATGTAACGGGATTTCGGGTTGCCCGGCGGGTTCAGAATGCTCTGGATATGGCCGCTGCTGGACAGCACGAATTCGACCTTGCCGCCGAACAGTTGTGCCGACTTGTAGCACGACTTCCACGGTGTGATGTGGTCGTTGGTACCCGCCAGGGAGTAGACGTCGGCCGTGACCTGCTTGAGGTCGATGGGCGTGCCGCACACTTCCAGTGCATCGGGCCGGATCAGTGGATTGTTTTTGAACAATTCGATCAGGTCGCCGTGGAACGCCGCAGGCAACCGGGTGGTGTCGTTGTTCCAGAACAGAATGTCGAAGACTGGCGGCTCGTTGCCTAACAGGTAGTTGTTGACCCAGTAGTTCCAGATCAGGTCGTTGGGGCGCATCCAGGCGAAGACCTTGGCCATGTCCCGACCTTCGAGCACACCGGCCTGATAGGAATGGCGCTTGGCGGCTTCGAGGGTTTGTTCGTCGACGAACAGCGCGACCTGGGAATCAAGGGTGGTGTCGAGCACGCTGACCAGCAGGGTCAGGGCGTTGACCTTCTTCTCGCCGATCGCTGCGTAGTGACCCAACAGTGCGGTGCAGGTGATGCCGCCGGAGCAGGCGCCGAGCATGTTCACGTCTTTGCTGCCGGTGATCGCGGTGACCACGTCGACCGCTTCCTTGAGCGCTTCGATGTAGGTCGACAGGCCCCATTCACGTTGAGCCTTGGTCGGGTTGCGCCAGCTGACGATGAAAGTCTGCACGTTGTTGCGCAGGCAGAAGCGCGCCAGGCTTTTGTCCGGGCTCAGGTCGAAAACGTAGAACTTGTTGATCTGTGGTGGCACCACCAGCAGTGGGCGTTCGAGTACTTGTTCAGTGATTGGCCGGTACTGGATCAGCTCCAGTACATCGTTGCGGAAAACCACCGCGCCTTCGGTGGTGCCCAGGCTCTTGCCTACCTCGAAGGCGCCCATGTTGACCTGGCTTGGCATGCCGCCGTTGTGCACCAGATCCTTGGCCAGGTGAGAGAGGCCGTCGAGCAGGCTTTTACCGCCGGTTTCGAAGAAGCGTTTGACGGCAGCAGGGTTGGCCGCGCTGTTGGTCGGGGCCATGGCTTCGGTCATCAGGGTGATCACGAAGTGCGCGCGGGCGATGTCCTGCTCGGACAGTTTGCTGTCGCCGATCCAGTCGTGGAGTTCCTTGCGCCACGCCAGGTAAGTTTGCAGATAACGTTTGTAGAGCGGGTTCTGACTCCACGCCGGATCGTTGAAGCGACGGTCATCGCTTTCCGGTTGCAACTCGGATCTACCGAGCATCACGTTCTTGAGCTCAATGCCAAAGTGCGCGACATGCTTGACGCTATGGATGGGTTGTTTGATGGCCTGGGTCAGCACCATGCGGGCAGAGGTAAGCAGATCCTTTCGACGCAAGCCGATGACCGGATTTAGCCCCAGGGTATTTTCCGAGGCTTGATATTTCAGGTCATCGTTATTCTTGTTACTCATCTACGACGCTCCATTGTCCTGAGACGAGTACCTGAGGCCTGCTGTGCAGTCACACAGCAAATGCCAGGTACGCGCTCGGGTGACCGTTAATTGCGTATCGCTGCTTTTTAATTCAGAGAGCACTGCACGGAACTTGCCAGCTCCATTGGTTACCCGAGTTTAATTTTTTTCGCAAGCGGGCCGATCCTCGGCGTCGCGGCCCAGCATTCAATCAGATGAAATTAGAAAATGCCCTCTAAAGAGCGAAAGCCCTGATCTAGAGCATCAGCTTGACGACAGACTCGTTTGGGTCGCGGGTTTTTCCGGCGGCTTTGAGCTCGGCAAGATAGTCGTCCCAGAGTGCGTCATATCGTCGCGCCAGCTCGTATAGATATTCCCAGGTGAACAGGCCGCTGTCGTGGCCGTCATCGAAGGTCAATTTCAGTGCGTACTGACCGGCCGGTTCGACCTTGTTCAGGCCTACGCCGATCTTGCCAAATTGCAGGATAGGTTTGCCGTGGCCCTGGACCTCGGCGGAAGGAGAGTGCACGCGCAAAAATTCTGCGCTCAGGTGATAGACCTCATCGGGCGCGTATTTCAGCTCCAGGGTTTTCGAGGCTTTGTGCAGTTTGATATCGGTGGGGAGTTTGGTCGTCATGGGGCCGGTAGTCCGTCTTTATGGAGGCCCTTGTGGGAGCGAGCTTGCTCGCGATGGCGGTGTGACATTCAACATCAATGTTGAACGTTATGGCCTCATCGCGAGCAAGCTCGCTCCCACAGGTCCCGTACCACAGTAGAAATGACCTACAGGATATAACGGGATAGGTCTTCGTTCTGCGCCAATTCACCGAGGTGGCTGTTGACGTAGTCAGCGTCGATGCGGATCGGCTCTTCACTGTGGGTGCTGGCCAGATCAGAGGCACTGAACGACACCTCTTCGAGCAGACGCTCGAGCAGGGTGTGCAGGCGACGGGCACCGATGTTCTCGGTCTTCTCGTTCACCTGCCAGGCGATCTCTGCCACGCGCTTGATACCGTCCGGCAGGAACTCGATGGTCACGCCTTCGGTTTTCAGCAGCTCACGGTATTGCTCGGTCAACGACGCGTGCGGCTCGCTGAGGATGCGCTCGAAGTCTTCCGGGGTCAGGGCCTTGAGTTCGACGCGGATCGGCAGACGACCTTGCAGCTCGGGCACCAGATCACTCGGCTTGCTCAGGTGGAACGCACCGGAGGCGATGAACAGGATGTGGTCGGTTTTGACCATGCCCAGTTTAGTGTTGACCGTGCAGCCTTCGATCAGCGGCAGCAAGTCGCGCTGTACGCCTTCGCGGGATACGTCGATACCGCCGGAATTGCCACGCTTGGCGACCTTGTCGATCTCGTCGATGAACACAATGCCGTGTTGCTCGACCGCTTCCAGGGCCTTGGCCTTGAGCTCTTCGTCATTGACCAGGCGGCTGGCTTCTTCGTCGCGCACCAGCCGCAGCGCTTCCTTGACCTTGAGCTTGCGACTCTTGCGCTTGCCCTTGCCCATGTTGGCGAACAGGCTCTGCAACTGGTTGGTCATTTCTTCCATGCCCGGTGGCGCGGAGATATCGACGCCGGACACTTCGGCCACTTCGATTTCGATCTCCTTGTCATCCAGCTGACCTTCGCGCAGACGCTTGCGGAACAGTTGGCGGGTGTTGGAATCCTGGGCCGGCGCGGCGTCTTCGTTGCTGAAGCCCATGCGTGCCGGCGGCAGCAGTGCGTCGAGAATGCGCTCTTCGGCGGCGTCTTCGGCGCGATGGCGAACCTTGACCATTTCCTGTTCGCGCAGCAGCTTGATCGCTGCATCGGCGAGGTCGCGAATGATCGATTCGACGTCACGGCCAACATAGCCGACTTCGGTGAATTTGGTCGCTTCGACCTTGATGAACGGCGCGTTGGCGAGTTTGGCCAGGCGACGGGCGATTTCGGTTTTGCCGACACCGGTCGGGCCGATCATCAGGATGTTCTTGGGCGTTACTTCAACGCGCAGCTCTTCAGGCAACTGCATCCGGCGCCAGCGGTTACGCAGGGCGATGGCGACGGCGCGCTTGGCATCGTCCTGGCCGATGATATGGCGACTGAGTTCATGGACGATTTCGCGGGGAGTCATTGGCATGGTAATGGGTGGTCCTCAAGCAAGAATGAATGCCGTGGCGTAATGGCCGAAACAGGCTTATTCGCTGAGGTCCTGCTCCTCAATGGTGATGTTGTGGTTGGTGAAGACACAAATGTCGCCGGCGATGCCCAAGGCGGTTTCGACGATTTCGCGGGCCGACAGATCGGTTTTCTTCAGCAGGGCGCTGGCTGCGGCCTGAGCGTAACCACCGCCGGAACCCATGGCGATCAGGCCTTCTTCGGGTTCGACCACATCGCCGTTGCCGGTGATGATCAGGGAAGCGTCTTTGTTGGCGACCGCAAGCATCGCTTCAAGGCGACTGAGGGAGCGGTCGGTGCGCCATTCTTTGGCGAGTTCGACAGCGGCGCGAACCAGGTGGCCCTGGTGCTTCTCAAGCTGGCCTTCGAAACGTTCGAAGAGGGTAAAGGCGTCAGCGGTGGCGCCAGCAAAACCGGCGATGACCTGACCGTGGTACAGGCGGCGAACTTTCTTCGCGTTGCCTTTCATCACGGTATTGCCGAGAGAAACCTGGCCGTCGCCGCCCATGACGACTTTGCCGTGGCGGCGAACTGAAACGATGGTGGTCAAGGGAAGAGTCTCCACGCAGCGGGGCGAAAATGCCTTATGCAAACTCATATGGGGGTGGTGGAGCGTTTTTCAACTGCAGGGGACAAGCGGCGTAGGAGCTGCCGAAGGCTGCGATCTGTTGATCTTGCTGTTGGCCCGTTGCCCAGACGCACCCTGTGACTCTGAAAAGATCGCAGCCTGCGGCAGCTCCTACAGGGATTTGTGTCTCCTGCGGAGCTGCGGTGGCAGCTGATCAGCGGCTTTGGCGTTGTTGTAACAACAGGTTGCTGAAACCGCTGCCGGCCAGTTGTTTCTGTGCGGTGGTCAGCTGTTCGCGGTTGCTGAACGGGCCGACCAGTACGCGGAACCAGGTTTCGTCCTTCACCGTGCCGGACTCTACCGAAACTGCCTGGCCGAGCAGAATGATCTGCGCGCGGACCTTGTCGGCATCAGCTTGCTTGCGGAACGAGCCCGCTTGCAGGAAGAACTTGGTCACAGGCGCGGCTTTCGCCACCGGTGGTGCTGGCGGCGGAGTGACGCCGCTCAGGGCTGCCTGGGCGCGTGCGGTGTCGATCTTCGCCGCTTCTGCCGGCGTTACCGGCGCAACAGGCGCAACAGGCGCAACAGGTGCGGTCTGCGGCGTCGGCAGGGTTTTCTCCGGCACCGCATCCGGCGGCACGATGACCTCCGATTCCGGCAGCAACGTGTAGAAGTCGTATTTCGGCTTCACTGGTTGCGTCGGGCTCGGCGGGGTCTTGTTGGCCTCGGCGATCTTGGTGGCTTTCTGTTGCTCCACTTTCTCGCGTTTGACGCTTTCGCTGCTTTTACCCGGCTCCAGCTTCATCAGGAATACGATGAATGCACCCACGGTCAGGCCGATGGCCATCCACAGCCATCCCGGAATCGGCTTTTTTGCAGGAGCTTGGTAACGGCTGGCGCCACGCTTTGGTGCTGGTTTTTTCTTGGCAGCCAACTTACATACGCTCCAGAGTTTCCAGGCCCAAGAGTTCCAGGCCTTGCTTGAGAGTGCGACCGGTCAATGCGGCGAGGCGCAAGCGGCTCTGCATCTGTGCCGGTGTTTCGGCGCTGAGGATCGGGCAGTTCTCGTAGAAGCTGGAGAACAGACCGGCAACGTCGTACAGGTAGGTGCAAAGAATGTGCGGCGTGCCCTTGTCGCAGACGTTATTCAGCACTTCACCAAACTGCGCCAGCTTGGCGGCCAGTTCGTGTTCGTGAGCAGCCTCGAGAACGATCTGCCCTTCGACTTCGCTGAAGTCCTTGCCGAGTTTGCGGAATACGCCAGCCACACGGGTGTAGGCGTACAGCAGGTACGGCGCGGTGTTGCCTTCGAAGTTCAGCATCAGGTCGAAGTTGAAGCTGTAGTCGCTGGTGCGGTGCTTGGACAGGTCGGCGTATTTCACCGCGCCAATGCCCACCACCTTGGCGATGTTGCGCAGGTCGGCTTCAGCCAATTCAGGGTTCTTTTCCTTCACCAGCGTGTAGGCACGTTCCTTGGCTTCGTTCAGCAGGTCGATCAGCTTCACGGTGCCGCCGTCACGGGTCTTGAACGGACGGCCATCGGCGCCGTTCATGGTGCCGAAGCCCATGTGCTCCATTTCCATCGGATGGGTCACGAAGCCGGCCAGGCGCGCCACTTCGAACACTTGCTGGAAGTGCAGGGCCTGACGCTGGTCGACGAAGTACAGCGCGCGATCGGCTTTCAGCACGCCGCTGCGATAACGCACGGCCGCCAGGTCAGTGGTGGCGTAGAGGTAGCCGCCGTCGGCCTTGACGATGATCACCGGCAGCGGGTCGCCGTCAGCGTTCTTGAACTCGTCGAGGAACACGCACTGGGCGCCGTTGCTCTCGACCAGCATGCCTTTGGCCTTGAGGTCGTTGACCACGTTGATCAGGTCGTCGTTGTAGGCACTTTCGCCCATCACGTCGGCCATGGTCAGTTTGACGTTCAGCTGTTCGTAGATTTTCTGGCAGTGGGACAGCGAGATGTCCTTGAACTTGGTCCACAGCGCCAGGCATTCGGCGTCGCCGGCTTGCAACTTGACCACAAGGCCACGGGCACGGTCGGCGAACTCTGCGGATTCGTCGAAACGCTGCTTGGCGGCGCGGTAGAAATTTTCGAGGTCCGACAGCTCGTCGCTGGTAATCGGGTTTTCCTGCAGGTACGCCATCAGCATGCCGAACTGGGTGCCCCAGTCGCCCACGTGGTTCTGGCGGATCACCGTGTCGCCGAGGAACTCCAGCACGCGCGCCACGCCGTCGCCGATGATGGTCGAACGCAAATGACCGACGTGCATCTCTTTGGCCAGGTTCGGCGCCGACAAGTCGACCACGGTGCGCTGCACGGAACCTGCCTTGCGCACGCCGACTTGAGCGTCGGCCAGAGCGGCGTCCAGACGCGAGGCCAGGGCCTGGGTGTTCTGGAAGAAGTTGAGGAAGCCCGGGCCGGCGATTTCGGTTTTGCTGACGTTTTCGTCAACCGGCAGCGCGGCGATGATTTTTTCCGCCAGATCGCGCGGTTTCATGCCGGCAGGTTTAGCCAGCATCATGGCGATGTTGCTGGCGAAGTCGCCGTGAGTCTTGTCACGGGAGTTCTCCACCTGAATCGCCGGCGTCAGGCCTTCAGGCAACACACCGTCGGTAACGAGTTGGGTGAGGGCTTGCTGGATCAACTGGCGAATGGTGTCTTTCATGGTCTTCTCTTTCAACCGCAGAGCGGCGGCGCATCAATGCGCAGGTGGAAAAACTGGGCATTATCCGTTGCGAAGTCGGGCTTGCCAACCATAGCAGGCAGGTTATGGATATGTGGTGACTATTCGGCCGTCATCGCGAGCAGGCTCGCTCCCACAGTGGATCTTGGGTGGTCTTACATTTTGTGCTCACCACAAACCCCCTGTGGGAGCGAGCCTGCTCGCGATGGCGATCTCGCTATCAATACAAATCGACCGGATCGACATCCAAAGACCAGCGCACCGCCCGCCCGCCCGGCATCTGCTCTAGCACCAGCAACCAGGCGCTCAGCAATCGATGCAGCGGTGCCCGTGCCGTGGCTTGCAACAATAATTGCGCACGATAACGCCCGGCCCGACGCTCCATCGGTGCCGGTACCGGGCCGAGCAGTTCGATGCCGCTCAGGTTTTGCTCAGCCAGCAATCGTTCCGCCTCGCTGCACGCTTCATCAAGGAAGCTTTCGGCTTGCCCCGGTTTGTGGGCTTCAGCCCGCAGCAGCGCCAGGTGCGCGAACGGCGGCAGCCCGGCGGACCGGCGCTCGCTCAAGGCCTGCTCGGCAAAGGCGAAATAACCTTGCTCGGTCAGCTGTACCAACAGTGGGTGGTCAGCCAGGTGGGTCTGGATGATCACTTTGCCCGGCTCTTCGGCGCGACCGGCACGCCCCGCCACCTGCACGATCAACTGCGCCATGCGTTCGCTGGCGCGGAAGTCGCCGGAGAACAGTCCGCCGTCGGCATCGAGAATCGACACCAGCGTTACCCGTGGGAAGTGATGCCCTTTGGCGAGCATCTGCGTGCCCACCAGAATGCACGGCTGACCTTTCTGGATAGTCGCGAACAGCTGATTCATCGCGTCCTTGCGCGAAGTGCTGTCGCGGTCGACCCGCAACACCGGGTAGTCCGGGAACAGAATCCCCAGACGCTCCTCGGCGCGCTCGGTGCCAGCACCCACGGGGCGCAAATCGACCTTGCCGCATTTCGGGCAATGCCGAGGGACACGCTCGACATAACCGCAATGGTGGCAGCGCAGTTCGCCGGAGCGTTGGTGCACGGTCATGCGCGCATCGCAGCGCTGGCATTCGGACATCCAGCCGCAGTCGTGACAAAGCAGGGTGGGTGCAAAGCCACGACGGTTGAGGAACACCAATACTTGCTGGCCGGCGGCGAGTGTCTGACCGATGGCCTGTTGCATCGGTCCGGAAATGCCACTGTCCAGCGGGCGACTTTTGACGTCCAGTCGCAGGAAGCGGGGTTGTTTCGCCCCGCCGGCGCGCTCGTTCAGACGTAAGAGCCCATAACGGCCGGTGTAGGCGTTGTGCAGGCTTTCCAGTGACGGAGTCGCCGAGCCGAGGACAATCGGGATGTTTTCCTGCCGCGCTCGCACCAATGCCAGGTCGCGGGCGTGATAGCGCAAACCTTCTTGCTGTTTATAAGAGCCGTCGTGCTCTTCATCAATGATGATCAGCCCGGGGTTCTTCATTGGTGTGAACAGCGCCGAGCGGGTACCGATAATAATGTCGGCCTCGCCGTCCCGGGCAGCGAGCCAGGATTCCAGCCGCTCGCGGTCGTTGACGGCCGAATGCACCAGGGCAATACGCGCATTGAAGCGCTGCTCGAAGCGCGCCAGGGTCTGCGGCCCGAGGTTGATTTCGGGGATCAGCACCAGTGCTTGTTTGCCGGCCTCAAGGGTTTCACGGATCAGTTGTAAATAGACTTCGGTCTTGCCGCTGCCGGTGACACCGGCCAGCAGGAACGCATGGAAACTGTCGAAACCTGCGCGGATCGCTTCATACGCGGCGCGCTGTTCCGGGTTCAGCGGCAACTCCGGTTGCGCCAGCCAGTGTTCGTGACGCTCGCCGGGCGCGTGTTTGCGGATCTCCACCTGCACCAGTTCTTTGGCCAGCAGCAGGTCGAGGCTGTCTTTGCTCAACATCAACTTGCTCAGCAGTTGATGGGCAACGCCATGAGGATGCTGGGCCAGCGTCGCCAGCGCCTCGCGTTGACGCGGAGCGCGGGCGATACGCGGATCATCCAGTTTCGCGCCCGGGGTGATCGACCAGAAACGTTCCTGGCGCGCCTCGGCCATTTCACCCTGACGCAACAATACCGGCAACGCCCAGCTCAAGGTGTCGCCGAGGCTGTGCTGGTAATACTGGGATGTCCACAGGCACAGCTTGAACAGCGCCGCCGGTAATGGTGGAGTGGCGTCGAGCAGGGCCAGTGCCGGTTTGAGTTTGTCGGCCGGGACTTCGCTGTGGCTGGTGACTTCCACCAGTATCCCGATCATCTCGCGGCGGCCGAACGGCACCCGCAACCGCATGCCCGGATGCAAATGCGCGCGCAGGACTCCCGCCGGGGCACGGTAGTCGAACAGGCGGCGCAGGGGCGAAGGCAGGGCGAGGCGCAAAATGGCGTCGGGCACGCGGGGGGATCTCGATAAACAGGCAATAAGTGAAGGGCCGGGCGCGACTTGTGGGAGCGGGCTTGCTCGCGAAAGCGGTGTAACAGTCAGCTGAGGCATTGAATGTTACGCCCTCTTCGCGAGCAAGCCCGCTCCCACAGGGATTGCGCTTGAGGCCGGGAGCCTAGCAGACGACTGGATTGAGGGACAGCTTGCGTGATTGCAAAGGTCTGGTAGAATCCGCGGCCTAATTACGTGCGGTATTCAACAATAGTGTTGAGTGGCGGCACGCTACCCGAGGAAGACACCATGAAAGCCGATATCCATCCAACATACGAAATCACCGCAGTTACCTGCAGCTGTGGCAACAAGTTCGAAACTCGTTCGAACCTGGCCAAGCCTCTGGCGATCGACGTATGCAACGAGTGCCACCCGTTCTACACCGGTAAGCAGAAGACTCTGGATACTGGCGGCCGTGTACAGAAGTTCGCCGATCGTTTCGGTGCTTTCGGCAAAAAAGCCTAAGGCTGATCATTTTGGAGAGTCGTTTCGGCTTCTCCAGACTGATAAAAAAGGCGTCCCTCGCGGGCGCCTTTTTTATGTCTGCGATTTGGCTTTCCGGTGCTCAGGCTTTCTGCCTGGCGCCCAATGGCCTGGAAGCCGTCCACGTGCAGCGCGTGGTGGATGGCGACACGGTGCGCCTGAACGACGGCCGCAGCGTGCGCATGATCGGTTTGAATACCCCGGAACTGGGCAAAAAAGGTCGCTCCGACGAGCCTTTCGCCGTGGCTGCGCGTAAGCGTCTGGAAGCCTTGGTGGCGGCGAGCGACGGACGGTTGGGTTTGCTGGCGGGTCAAGAGGGCAAGGATCGCTATGGGCGGACCCTGGGTCATCTTTTCAGCGCCAGCGGTGCGAATCTCGAAGCGCAGATGCTTGCCGAGGGCCTCGGCTACCTGGTGGCGGTGGTGCCGAACGTCGATTTTGTCAGTTGCCAGCAGGCCGCCGAACGCAGTGCTCGGCAGGCCGGACTGGGGCTTTGGCGGCAGTCGCCTGTACTGAAAACGGAGCAGATCAATACGTCGGGTTTTGCTCTGCTCAGTGGTCGTGTGAGCAAGGTTCAGCGCAATCGTGGCGGTATTTGGATCGAGTTGCAGGGTTCGGTTGTATTGCACGTTGCACCCAATCTGCTCGGCCAATTTGATCCGGTGGCACTGGAGCGGCTCAACGGTAAGCGGATCGAGGCGCGTGGCTGGGTGCTCGATCGCTCAAAGCGCGGTGGTTTGGAAACCGGTCAGGCGCGCTGGCTGTTGCCGTTGACCCATCCGGCCATGCTGCAAGCCGTGCCGTAAAAAGAAATTGTAGACATTTCTAAAGTTGATTGTGAACAGTTGAGCCCTTGTGTTCTGTGGCTCTTGGCCCAAAGTCGTAGGGTAGGGCCCTTGACAGGGGTGACTGGTCAGTCTTGTGGGGACTTTACGACACGAGTATCCTCGGCGGTCCGTCTGTCCAACAGTAAAAGCGGAATGCCCACATGTCTGATTTGAAAACTGCCGCTCTCGAATATCACGCCCATCCTCGTCCAGGGAAGCTGAGTGTCGAGCTCACCAAGGCCACCGCTACCGCTCGCGACCTGTCGCTGGCCTACAGCCCCGGCGTAGCCGAACCAGTACGCGAAATCGCCCGCGATCCTGAACTGGCCTACAAATACACCGGCAAAGGCAACCTGGTTGCAGTCATTTCCGATGGCACCGCGATTCTCGGCCTGGGTAACCTCGGCCCATTGGCTTCCAAGCCGGTAATGGAAGGTAAAGGCGTGCTGTTCAAGCGCTTTGCCGGTATCGACGTGTTCGACATCGAAGTCGACTCCGAAAGCCCGCAAGCCTTCATCGACACCGTCAAGCGTATCTCCATCACCTTCGGTGGCATCAACCTGGAAGACATCAAGGCGCCTGAGTGCTTTGAGATCGAACGTGCTCTGATCGAGCAGTGCGACATTCCGGTGTTCCACGATGACCAGCATGGCACCGCGATCGTTACCGCTGCCGGCATGATCAATGCCCTGGAAATCGCTGGTAAAACCCTGCCGGAAGCGAAGATCGTTTGCCTCGGCGCTGGTGCTGCCGCTATCTCCTGCATGAAGTTGCTGGTGAGCATGGGCGCCAAGATCGAAAATATCTTCATGGTTGACCGTACCGGTGTGATCCACTCCGAGCGTGACGACCTGAACCAGTACAAGGCGGTCTTCGCTCACGCGACCGACAAGCGCACTCTGACTGACGCTCTGAAGGGCGCGGACGTGTTCGTTGGTCTGTCCGGCCCGAACCTGCTGAGCGCTGAAAACCTGCTGCTGATGGCGGCCAACCCGATCGTGTTCGCGTGCTCGAACCCTGATCCGGAAATCGCTCCGGAACTGGCTCACGCGACCCGTAACGACGTGATCATGGCTACCGGCCGTTCGGACTATCCGAACCAGGTGAACAACGTTTTGGGCTTCCCGTTCATCTTCCGTGGTGCTCTGGACGTTCGCGCCAAGCGCATCAACGAAGAGATGAAAGTGGCTGCGGCCAACGCCCTGCGTGAACTGGCCAAGCTGCCAGTGCCTCAGGAAGTGTGCGACGCCTATGGCGGTATCAAGCTGGAATTCGGTCGTGAGTACATCATTCCGAAGCCAATGGATGCGCGTCTGATCACTGTGATCTCGGATGCTGTGGCCAAGGCTGCGATCGAGACGGGTGTTGCGACTCTGCCGTATCCGAAGAACTACCCGCTGAAAAGCGTGGATGACGTGTTCAACGGCTAAGCCTTTGTAGCGTCCCCAAAAGGCCCCGGCTTTCGCGAGTCGGGGTTTTTTTATGCCTGTCTTTTGCCGATGCACACCGCTCAAAACTGTGGGAGCGAGCTTGCTCGCGAAGACGGCCTGACAGCAGCCCAATCTCCGGCAGATGTACCTCAATCAAAACTGTGGGAGCGAGCTTGCTCGCGATGGCGGCCTGATAGCCGACCAATCTCTTGCAGGTGTATATATCCATTCCTGCGGTAACGGCTACTGGCGGTTTCGCCCTTACGGCGCCTCACTTTTCCAGACGCCGAAAAGTAAGCAAAAGGCTTCGCCCCAAGCGTCCGGCACCTCGCCTAGGCTCGGCGTACCCTCGCTCCGGCGTCCATCAGGGGGCGCCGCATTGCGGCGGAGTCAGCTTCGCTGACGGCGCTGCGCGCCACCCCCCTGATGAACACCTCCACTCGGCCTCCCGAAGGGGCGGGCAGATCAAAAGCAAAGCACGGCGGCCTGACAGCCGGCCTGAGTGGTAAAGGCGCGCCGCTGGTGATGATCTTCGTAGGAGCTGCCGCAGGCTGCGATCTTTTGATCTTCGCGGCCTGAGTGGTTGGGGGTACGAACTCCAGACGCTAAAAAGCCCCGCCTTCAAACGAAGAGCGGGGCTTTTTGGTGGGGCTGTGTGATCAGAACAGGTCGATCGGTGCCGCTTCATCCGCTGGCAGTGGGCTGCCCGGGGCATTGCCGTTGCCCAGCTCGTTGACCGATGGTGGCGTGTCTTCGGCCTTGAACAGTTCGAAGTAGGCGCCTGGCGTGCTTGGGGTGGCTGCACGGCCGCTGACCGGATCAACCCGCAGGCTGAGGATGCCTTCCGGCTCGGCCTGGGTGTGCGGTGGCCTGCCCTTGAGTGCGGCGCTCATGTAGTTCATCCAGATAGGCAGTGCGACGGTGCCACCGAACTCGCGTTTGCCAAGGCTTTCCGGTTGGTCGAAACCGGTCCAGACCGTGGTCACGTAATCGGCGTTGTAGCCCGAGAACCACGCGTCCTTGGATTCGTTGGTGGTCCCGGTCTTGCCCGCGATGTCGCTGCGGCCCATGGCCAGGGCGCGACGCCCGGTACCGAGCTTGATCACGTCTTCAAGCATGCTGTTGAGGATGAAGGTGGTGCGCCCGTCGATGATCCGTTCCGCGACGGCCGGTGCTTGTACGGTGGTTTGCGCCACCGGGGCTTCGCCTGGCGTCGGGTTGACCGTAAACGTGTTACTCACTGGCGCTGCGATCCCGCTGCTGGCGATATCGCCCTTCGGCACGCTTGGCGGATTGGCGACGAACAGCGTGTCGCCGTTACGGCTTTCGATCTTGTCGATGATGTACGGGGTGATCTTGTAGCCGCCGTTGGCAAACGTGCTCCAGCCGGTGGCGATTTCCATCGGCGTCAGCGTCGCGGTGCCCAGGGCCAGCGACAGGTTGCGCGGCAGGTCCTGCTTGTTGAAACCGAACTTGCTGATGTAGTCGATGGTGCGATCGACACCCATCGCCTGGAGCAGGCGGATCGACACCAGGTTGCGCGACTTGTAGAGCGCTTCACGCATGCGGATCGGGCCGAGGAAGGTGTTGGTGTCGTTCTTCGGGCGCCAGACCTTGTCCAGATACTCGTCGACGAACACGATTGGCGCGTCGTTCACCAGGCTTGCCGGGGTGTAGCCGTTGTCCAGTGCAGCGCTGTAGACGAATGGCTTGAAGCTCGAACCCGGTTGGCGCTTGGCCTGCATCGCGCGGTTGTAGTTGCTCTGCTCGAAAGCGAAGCCGCCGACCAGTGCGCGGATGGCGCCATTCTGTGGATCAAGAGAAACCAGCGCGCTCTGGGCGACCGGGATCTGGCTGAACTTCAGGGCATTGTCCGGCTGGCGCTGTACGCGGATCAGATCGCCGACCTGCGCAACGTCCGATGGCTGCTTCGGTGCCGGGCCCATGCTGTTGGTATTCAGGAAAGGGCGCGCCCATTTCATGCTGTCCCAGCTGACATGTTCTTCGCCGCTGCGGGTCAGGACCTGCACGCCGTTTTTCTCGACCAGGGTGACAATGGCCGGTTCCAGGCCGCTGATGGTGCGCTGCTTGGTCAGCTCTGTGGCCCAGGCGGCGGGCGTCTTGCCCGGCAGGCGGGATTCAGGGCCGCGGTAGCCGTGACGCTGGTCGTAGGTGATCAAGCCTTCATGAACGGCGGTGTTGGCCATTTCCTGAAGATTGCTCGGTACGGTAGTGGTAACGCGGAAACCTTCGGTGTAGGCATCGGCGCCATAACGGCCGACCATTTCGGCGCGGGCCATTTCAGCGATGTACGGCGCGTTCACTTCCGGCGTCGGCACGTGATAGCTGGCGTTCAGCGGCTCGTTGATCGCGGTCTGATACGCCGCCTCGTCGATTTTCCCGAGCTTGTACATGCGGCCCAGAATCCAGTCGCGACGTTCCTTGCTGCGCGCAGGGTTGGCCAGCGGGTTGAAGCGCGAAGGGGCTTTCGGCAGGCCGGCGATCATCGCCATCTGCGCCAGGCTGACGTCACGAATCGATTTGCCGTAATACACCTGCGCCGCTGCCTCGATGCCGTAGGCGCGGTTGCCCAGATAGATCTTGTTCACGTAGAGCTCAAGGATCTCGTCCTTGGTCAGCTGACGCTCGATTTGCAGGGCCAGGAGGATTTCTGTGGTCTTGCGCGAAAAGCTGCGTTCGCTGGTGAGGAAGAAGTTCTTCGCCACCTGCATGGTGATGGTGCTGCCGCCGGATTGAATGTGTCCGCTTTTGACCAATTGGGTCGCGGCACGCATCAGGCTGCTGGGATCGACGCCATAGTGATTGGCGAAGTTGTCGTCCTCAGCACTTAGTAACGCATTGATGAAATTGGGGGGAATGTCGGCGAAACGGATTGGCGTGCGGCGCATTTCGCCAAATTCTGCGATCAACTTGCCGTCGCTGCTGTAGACCCGCAAAGGAATCTGCAACTGAATGCTTCTCAGCGCCTCCACGGACGGCAATCCCGGACTAAGGTAAAGAAACGCGCCGCTCAGACCGAGGAGCAGTCCGCAGAAAACGGCGACGATGGACCACCCGAAAAATTTCAGCAGACGAATCAAGGCTTTTGGACATCCAGGGTAAAGAATGAATTAGGCGTCAGGGCATTCAAGGTAAGCAAGGGGCGACCCGCGCTTGAGAAAGCGGAAAAAACGCTCGGCATTATAAGCATTTTTCCACCGAAAGCGCATTTGGCGCCTCTGTCAAGGCGCAGCTATTGAACGCAATGAATCATAAAGAGTCCGTAACTCACGGATAGTCATAGGGAATTGCTAGTGCTGGGACTCTTCAATAAAAAAAGCCGCACGCTTTTGGGGATCGATATCAGCTCCACCTCGGTGAAGCTTCTCGAGCTCAGTCGCTCAGGTACTCGATACCGGGTCGAAGCCTACGCGGTAGAGCCGCTGCCGACCAACGCGGTGGTCGAGAAAAATATCGCCGAACTCGACGGTGTGGGGCAGGCGTTGTCCCGGGTGTTGCTCAAGGCCAAAACCAGCGTCAAGAGTGTTGCGGTAGCGGTTGCCGGATCGGCGGTCATCACCAAGACCATCGAAATGGACGCCGGGCTTTCAGCCGATGACATGGAAAATCAGCTGAAAATCGAAGCAGACCAATACATTCCCTATCCCCTCGAAGAAGTCGCCATCGATTTTGAAGTGCTGGGCGCTTCCCGTCGTAATCCCGAGCGGGTCGATGTATTGCTGGCGGCGTGTCGCAAGGAAAACGTCGAGGTCCGCGAAGCCGCACTGGCCCTTGCCGGCCTGACGGCGCGGGTGGTCGATGTCGAGGCTTACGCACTGGAGCGTTCATTCGGCTTGTTGTCGGCACAGCTGGCTGGCGTACACGAGCGCTCGACGGTGGCCGTGGTCGACATCGGCGCCACCATGACCACGTTAAGCGTGTTGTCCAACGGCCGGATCATCTACACCCGTGAACAGTTGTTCGGCGGTCGTCAGTTGACGGAGGAAATCCAGCGTCGCTACGGCATGACCGTCGAACAGGCCGGGCTGGCGAAAAAGCAGGGTGGATTGCCCGATGACTACGTCAGCGAAGTCCTGCAACCGTTCCGCGAGGCGCTGGTGCAACAGGTTTCGCGATCGTTGCAGTTCTTTTTCGCCTCGGGTCAGTACCACGCGGTCGACCAGATCCTGCTGGCCGGTGGTACTGCCTCGATCGCCGGGCTGGAGCAACTGATCGAGCTGCGTCTTGGCACGCCGACGCAGGTGGCCAATCCGTTTGCGGATATGACGCTGAGCAGCAAGGTCAACGCTAGCGCCCTGGCCAGTGACGCGCCGGCGTTGATGATTGCCTGCGGCCTGGCGCTAAGGAGTTTCGACTGATGGCGCGGATCAATCTGCTTCCTTGGCGCGAAGAGCTACGCGAGGAACGTCGCAAGCGTTTCCTGTTGGTGTTGGCCGGCGTGTTGGTAGCGGCAGTCGGCGTGATTCTGCTGGGTGACCAATACATCAGCAGTGCCATCGATCGACAAGTTGCACGCAACGATTACGTCGCTAAACAAATTGCTGTACTCGATGACCGGATCAAGCAGATCAGCGATCTGAAAGCCCGACGGCAGCAGCTCGTGGAGCGGATGCGGATCATCCAGGACTTGCAAGGCAATCGGTCGGTCAACGCACGGATCTTTGATCAGCTGGCGCGAACGCTGCCGGACGGGGTGTATTTCACCGACGTCAAACTGGTCGATAAAACGCTGTCTATCAGCGGGGCGGCAGAGTCGAACAATCGCGTCTCGGAGTTGTTGCGCAACCTTGGTGCCTCCGACCGGTTCGATTCGCCGAGCCTGACCGAGGTGAAGGCGACCACCGCCGGTGCGCTGGATCAGGCCAACGTGTTCCAGTTGACCGTTCGTCAGGCCCCACCGGCCGCAGCGGAGGGCGCGAAATGAGTCCATCCCGATGGTTCGAAAGTTTGCGCAGTATCGATATCAACGACCTGGACCTGAACAACATAGGTTCCTGGCCTGCGGCGGTCAAAGGCCTGGTCGGCGGGCTGGTGGTGGTTCTGGTGCTGACGCTGGGTTACAGCTTTTACCTCAAGGATCTTGAGGATCAACTCGAACAGGCCCGTGCCGGGGAAATCACTCTCAAGGAACAGTTCGCGAGCAAGGCGCACCTGGCGGCCAATCTGGAGCGCTACACCGAGCAGATGAAGGCAATGGAAACTTCCTTTGGCGTGCTGTTGCGGCAATTGCCCAGTGATACCGAAGTGCCCGGTCTGCTGGAAGACATCACCCGCACCGGATTGGGCAGCGGGCTGGAGTTCGAAGAGATCAAGCTGCTGTCGGAAGTCACCCAGCAGTTCTACATCGAACTGCCGATTCAGATCACTGTCACCGGTGCCTACCATGACCTGGCGACCTTCGTCAGTGGCGTCGCCAGCCTCCCGCGGATCGTCACCCTGCACGACTTCAACATCGAGCCGGTCGTTCCAGGCAGTGGCGCGAAACTGCGCATGAATATCCTGGCAAAAACCTACCGTTACAACGACAAGGGGTTGCTGAAATGAATGCGGCCCGATGGTTTTCGCTGGTTGTGTTGTTGGGGAGTCTCCTCGGTTGTGGCCACGGTAACGACGTCAGCGATCTGGACGCCTACATGAACGAGGTGCGCTTGCGCCCGCCTGGCAAGATTGAACCTGTGCCGACGCTCAGGTCATACGCAACCTTCACCTACAACGCTGCGTCATTGCGTAGCCCCTTTTCACCACAGATCAGGCTCGACCTGGCAGGTCGAAAACCGGGCTCGCGCAACGTCAAACCCGATCCGAACCGGATCAAGCAATACCTCGAAGGTTTCAACATCGAGCAGTTTGAAATGGTCGGCACAATCTCCAATGCCTCGGGCGCTTTCGCGTTGTTGCGCGGTGCCGGTGGGGTGCACCGGCTGAAGGTCGGTGACTACCTGGGCCGCAACGATGGCCGGATTGTGGCCATCAGTGACTCGCAAGTCGATGTGGTTGAAATCGTTCCCGATGGCGAGGGTGCCTGGCTGGAACGACCGCGGACTATTCCTTTGAAAGAGCACTCATAGTGGAACTTGAATCATGAACAGGATCCTTTCAGCCCTCGGTATTTCACTATGGATGGCGCTGCTTTCACCGATGGTACAGGCGGTCAATCTCAAAGCGCTGGATGTCGCCGCGCTGCCGGGTGATCGCATCGAGTTGAAGCTGACTTTCGATGGCCCACCGCCCGCGCCCCATGGCTACACCACCGATCAACCGGCACGAATCGCCCTCGATTTACCGGGTGTGAGCAGTCAACTGGCAAGCAAGACGCGTGACCTGGGGGGTGGCAACGCCCGCAGTGCGACGGTGGTCGAGGCCAAGGATCGGACGCGTTTGATTATCAACCTGACGCAGTTGACGCCTTACAGCTCACGAGTCGAAGGCAACACGTTGTACGTGGTGGTGGGGCAGGCCGCCGCCGGCGCTCGGAAATCCCGGCCCGCCGCATCGCGAGTGGCCAGCGCCATACCGCTGCCCGCCAAGACTTACGCCCCCGTAAGCAAGGCTATTCGCGGGGTGGACTTTCAGCGCGGTGAGCAGGGTGAAGGCAATGTGGTCATTGATTTGTCGGACCCAGGCATCAGCCCTGATATTCAGGAGCATGACGGAAAAATCATCCTCAGCTTCGCCAAAACCCAGCTGCCTGAACGCTTGCGGGTGCGTCTGGACGTCAAGGATTTCGCCACGCCGGTGCAGTTCGTCAATGCTAGTGCGTCCTCCGATAAGGCCAGCATCAGCATCGAACCCAGCGGCGCATTTGACTACTCGACTTACCAGACCGATAACAAGCTGACTGTCAGCGTCCGCCCGATGACCGTCGATGATCTGCAGAAGCGCAACGCAGAGCGCTTTGCCTACAGCGGCGAAAAGCTGTCGTTGAATTTTCAGGACATCGACGTGCGTTCGGTACTGCAACTGATCGCCGATTTCACCAACCTCAATCTGGTGGCCAGCGACACGGTGCAGGGCGGCATCACCTTGCGCCTGCAAAACGTGCCATGGGATCAGGCGCTGGACCTGGTGCTCAAGACCAAAGGGTTGGACAAGCGCAAGATCGGCAACGTCCTGTTGGTAGCACCGGCAGATGAGATCGCTGCTCGTGAGCGCCAGGAACTGGAGTCACGTAAACAGATTGCCGAACTGGCGCCACTGCGCCGTGAGCTGTTGCAGGTCAACTACGCCAAGGCGGCGGATATCGCCAAGCTGTTCCAGTCGGTGACCAGCGCCGAGGCGAAAATCGATGAGCGCGGTTCGATCACTGTCGACGAGCGAACCAACAACATCATTGCCTACCAGACCCAGGATCGCCTGGATGAGCTGCGGCGGATCGTCGCTCAGCTGGATATTCCGGTGCGTCAGGTGATGATCGAGGCGCGGATCGTCGAAGCCAACGTCGACTACGACAAAAGCCTCGGCGTGCGCTGGGGCGGTTCGGTCCGCAATAAGGGTAACTGGAATGCCTCCGGGGTCAGCAACGGGGCCAACGCCTCATCGACCATTGGTACGCCGGGCAGCACCAGCACCAACTCGCCGTTCGTCGACATGGGCACGGCGGGAAATACATCGGGGATCGGCATCGCCTTCATCACCGATAACGTGTTGCTGGACCTTGAGCTGACCGCCATGGAGAAGACCGGAAACGGGGAAATCGTCTCTCAACCCAAGGTGGTCACCTCCGACAAGGAAACCGCGAAGATCCTCAAAGGCACGGAAATTCCCTATCAGGAAGCCAGCTCCAGCGGCGCGACATCGGTGGCGTTCAAGGAGGCCTCGCTGTCTCTGGAAGTGACACCACAGATCACCCCGGACAATCGCATCATCATGGAGGTCAAGGTCACCAAGGATGAGCCGGACTACCTGAACAAAGTGCAGGATGTACCGCCGATCAAGAAGAACGAGGTCAACGCCAAGGTACTGGTCAACGACGGCGAAACCATCGTCATCGGCGGGGTTTTCTCAAATACTCAAAGCAAGGTTGTAGATAAGGTGCCATTTCTCGGTGATGTGCCGTATCTTGGCCGCCTTTTCCGGCGTGACGTGGTGTCGGAGAAAAAATCCGAGCTGCTGGTATTTCTCACTCCGCGTATCATGAATAACCAGGCGATTGCTGTGAGTCATTGATTCTGTGCGAAATTTGATTCTTGTTGGGCCGATGGGTGCTGGAAAAAGCACCATCGGTCGCTTGTTGGCCAAAGAGCTGCGCCTGCCGTTCAAGGATTCCGATAAGGAAATTGAATTGCGCACGGGCGCCAATATCCCGTGGATCTTCGATAAAGAAGGCGAACCCGGCTTTCGTGATCGCGAGCAGGCGATGATCGCCGAACTGTGCGCGCTCGATGGCGTGGTGCTGGCGACGGGCGGTGGCGCAGTGATGCGCGAAGCCAATCGTCGGGCGCTGCACGCTGGTGGGCGAGTGGTGTATCTGCATGCGTCCGTCGAACAGCAGGTCGGGCGCACCGCGCGTGATCGCAATCGTCCGCTGCTGCGCACCGCCGACCCGGCAAAAACCCTCAGGGATTTGCTGGCGTTGCGCGATCCGCTGTATCGGGAAATCGCCGACCTGGTGGTGGAAACCGATGAGCGGCCGCCGCGGATGGTAGTGCTGGACATCCTGGAACGCTTGCAGCAGCTACCTCCCCGTTAATGCGCAGAGCGAAATGCGCTATCCTCGGCTCCGGTCATGACGGCTCGAAGGTGTGGCGCATGACGAACGGGCAGCGTCACACACGCAGATGTTGCCAGTCGATAATGTAAGGCAGGACGCCTGATTCCAACTTCACTGTGGGGACACATGCAGACACTTAAGGTCGATTTAGGCGAGCGTAGCTACCCGATCCATATTGGCGAAGGGTTGCTGGATCAGCCCGAACTGCTGGCGCCGCATATCGCCGGGCGGCAAGTCGCGATCATCTCCAACGAGACCGTTGCGCCGCTGTATCTAGAGCGTCTGACCCGCAGCCTTGCTCAGTTTTCGGTTATTTCCGTGGTTTTGCCCGACGGCGAAGCCTTCAAGAACTGGGAAACCCTGCAAACCATCTTTGACGGCCTGCTCACTGCACGCCATGACCGCCGCACCACCGTGATCGCCTTGGGCGGCGGCGTGATTGGCGACATGGCCGGTTTTGCCGCCGCCTGTTACCAGCGGGGTGTCGATTTCATCCAGGTCCCGACCACCTTGCTGTCGCAAGTCGACTCCTCGGTTGGCGGCAAGACCGGCATCAACCACCCCCTGGGCAAAAACATGATCGGCGCTTTCTATCAGCCGAACGTCGTGTTGATCGATACTGCCACGCTCAATACCCTGCCGGCCCGCGAGCTCTCTGCCGGCCTGGCGGAAGTCATCAAGTACGGGCTGATCTGCGACGAGCCGTTCCTCACCTGGCTCGAAGACAACGTCGATCGCCTGCGGGCACTGGATCAAACGGCCCTGACTTACGCTATCGAACGCTCCTGCGCGGCCAAGGCTGCTGTGGTCGGTGCTGACGAGCGGGAGTCTGGTGTACGCGCCACGTTGAACCTGGGCCATACCTTCGGCCACGCCATCGAAACCCACATGGGCTATGGTGTCTGGCTACATGGTGAAGCGGTGGCTGCCGGCACCGTAATGGCCCTGGAAATGTCTTCGCGTCTGGGCTGGATCAGTGCCCAGGAGCGTGATCGTGGCATTCGCCTGTTCCAGCGTGCCGGGTTGCCGGTCATTCCGCCTTCAGTGATGACTGAAGCCGATTTTCTCGAACACATGGCAATTGACAAGAAAGTAATCGACGGTCGTTTGCGACTGGTGTTGTTGCGCCGCATGGGCGAAGCCGTAGTGACCGACGATTATCCGAAAGAGGTTTTACAGGCCACGCTGGGAGCGGATTACCGCGCCCTGGCTCAGCTTAAAGGTTAATAAGATCCCGATGACTAGTTTGCATGCCGACGAGGCGTTCCTCGGCCACTACCAGTTGAGTCACGACCCTTTCGCTCCACGGGTGCCTGGCTTCAAATTCTTCCCTGCCCAGCGCAAACCCGTGCTGGGGCAACTGCATCACCTGGCCCGTTACAGCCAGTTGTTGCTGGTGGTCACCGGCCCACAAGGCAGCGGCAAGACCCTGTTGCGTCAGGCGCTGGTAGCCAGTACCAACAAGCAGTCGGTACAGAGCGTGGTGGTTTCCGCTCGTGGTGCCGGCGATGCGGCGGGTGTGTTGCGTCAGGTGGCTCAGGCGCTGAACGTCGCCCAGGCTGAAGTCGGTGCGATCCTCAAGCAGGTGGTACAGCTCGCGCTGACTGGCCAGGAAGTCTACTTGCTGGTCGACGACGCCGAACAACTTGACGAGTCCGCCCTCGAAGCGCTGCTGGCGCTGGCGGCTGGCGCGCCGGAAGGTCGTCCGCATGTATTCCTGTTTGGTGAGTCGTCGCTGATCGCCGAACTTGAGCAGCTGAGCACCGAGGAAGAGCGCTTCCACGTCATCGAGCTGCAACCTTACGCCGAAGAAGAAACCCGCGAATACCTGGCACAGCGACTCGAAGGCGCCGGTCAGGGAATCGAACTTTTCTCCGCGAATCAGATCTCTGAGATACACGAAAGCTCCGATGGATGGCCTGGCAACATCAATCAGGTCGCCCGCGATGCGATGATCGAAGCCATGATTGCTAGCCGCTCAGCGGTCAAGCGTCCAAGTATGGGGTTCAACATGCCGAAGAAACACGTATTGGCGATATCCGCCGTAGTCGTGGTCGCGGTGGCCGCTGCCTGGTTGATGCCAGGTCGCAGCAAGGCACCAACCACCGGTGCGCCCGCCAATGAGCAGGCGCAACTGCCACTGGGTACACCGAAACCGAACAGCGGCGGCGCTCCGGCGGTCGAGTTCGCCGGCAATACCCAGCCGATGCCATTGCCGCTGGTCGGGCAGTCGCAGCCAGTGATGCGTGGTCCATTGGCAGAAGCTGCGGGCGGTATCACTGAGGGCGACGACGGCGTGCCGGTCGAAGGCTCCAGTGCCACACCGCCTACCGTGACCACCACCGCGCCTCCAGCAGGTATTCCGGCTGGTCCGACGCCAGCGCCTGCGGCCAAGCCAACTCCTGCGGCCAAGCCAGCACCTGCGCCGACTCAGGTCGCTACCGCCAAGCCTGCACCTGCACCTGCGGCCAAACCGGCTCCAGTGGCCAAACCAGCCCCGATCGCCAAGCCTGTCGAGAAACCGGTCGAGAAGCCGGCGAACGTCGCCAAAACCGCGACCGGTGGCACTTGGTACGCAGGTCAGGCACCGGGTAACTACGTGGTGCAAATCCTCGGCACCAGCTCTGAAACCACGGCGCAAAATTTCGTCAAGGAACAGGGCGGCGAGTACCGCTATTTCAAGAAAGTCCTTAACGGCAAGCCGCTTTACGTCATCACCTACGGTAACTTCGCCAACCGCGATGCAGCCGTTACCGCCATCAAGGCCTTGCCAGCGAAGGTTCAGGCTGGTAAACCTTGGCCTCGCTCTGTCGCCAGCGTCCAACAGGAACTGGCAACAGCTCGCTGAAGATTCGGCGGCCTTACCCAGGCCGCCTCTCCCGGCACCTCAAAATTTCTGCAAGCGCATGCTGCCTCCAGGCCGCGTGCCTTGTGGTGTCTGCGTCACAGTAGTCTTTGAGTCGTTGCGGTCAGCATTAAAAATGTTTTGACTAGCACAGCATATCGCTTTAAACCTTTCACAAATGCGACATAGATTTGCGACATTTCGTCGTCAAATTTGTGAGCCTCTGTGTCGGTGTGTACAATGACCTCCCTTTTGCCCCCGCAAAGCTGGCGTACGTTCGGCGTGGAAGGTAACTGGCTGAATTGAAAAGAAATTTGTCTCGATAAGAGGCAGCCTGGTGAGAAAGTGTCTATGAAAGCAGGTCTGTACCAACCAGATGAGTTCAAGGATAACTGCGGTTTCGGCCTGATAGCCCATATGCAGGGCGAACCCAGTCATACCCTGTTGCAAACGGCCATTGAGGCCCTGACCTGCATGACCCACCGCGGTGGGATCAACGCTGACGGCAAAACCGGCGACGGTTGCGGTCTGCTGATGCAAAAGCCCGACGTGTTCCTGCGCGCCATCGCCCAGGAAACGTTTGGTATTGAATTGCCCAAGCAATACGCCGTGGGCATGGTGTTCTTCAACCAGGACCCGGTAAAAGCCGAAGCGGCTCGCGAGAACATGAATCGCGAGATCCTGGCTGCCGGCCTGCAACTGGTTGGTTGGCGCAAAGTGCCGATCGATACCAGCGTTCTCGGCCGTCTGGCACTCGAGCGCCTGCCGCAGATCGAACAAGTGTTCATCGGTGGAGCTGGCCTGAGTGATCAGGACATGGCCGTCAAGCTGTTCACTTCCCGTCGTCGCTCGTCCGTGGCCAACGCCGCCGACCTCGACCACTACGTCTGCAGCTTTTCCCACAAGACCATCATTTACAAAGGCCTGATGATGCCGGCGGACCTGACCGCCTTCTATCCAGACCTCAGCGACCAGCGCCTGCAAACCGCGATCTGCGTGTTCCACCAGCGCTTCTCCACCAACACCCTGCCGAAATGGCCGCTGGCTCAACCGTTCCGCTTCCTGGCGCACAACGGCGAGATCAACACCATCACCGGCAACCGCAACTGGGCCGTGGCCCGTCGCACCAAGTTCAGCAACGATTTGATGGACCTGGAAGAACTCGGTCCGCTGGTCAACCGTGTGGGTTCCGACTCCTCGAGCATGGACAACATGCTCGAGCTGATGGTCACCGGCGGCATCGACCTGTTCCGTGGCGTGCGAATGATCATTCCGCCTGCGTGGCAGAACGTCGAAACCATGGACCCGGATCTGCGTGCGTTCTACGAGTACAACTCGATGCACATGGAACCGTGGGACGGTCCGGCCGGCGTGGTAATGACCGACGGTCGTTACGCGGTGTGCCTGCTCGACCGTAACGGTCTGCGCCCGGCGCGTTGGGTCACCACCAAAAACGGCTTCATCACCCTGGCCTCGGAAATCGGTGTCTGGAACTACCAGCCTGAAGACGTGATCGCCAAGGGCCGTGTCGGGCCTGGCCAGATCTTCGCCGTGGACACCGAAACCGGACAGATCCTCGACACCGATGCCATCGACAACCGCTTGAAGTCCCGTCATCCGTACAAGCAATGGCTGCGCAAGAATGCCCTGCGCATCCAGGCGACCATGGAAGACAACGACCACGGTTCGGCGTTCTACGACGTCGACCAGCTCAAGCAATACATGAAGATGTATCAGGTCACTTTCGAAGAACGTGATCAGGTGCTGCGTCCGCTTGGCGAACAAGGCTACGAAGCCGTTGGCTCCATGGGCGACGACACACCAATGGCCGTGTTGTCCCAGCGTGTGCGCACGCCGTACGACTACTTCCGTCAGCAGTTCGCGCAGGTCACCAACCCGCCGATCGACCCGCTGCGTGAAGCCATCGTCATGTCGCTGGAAGTCTGCCTCGGAGCCGAGCGCAATATCTTCCAGGAGTCGCCGGAACACGCCTCGCGCGTGATCCTCAGCTCGCCGGTCGTTTCCCCGGCCAAATGGCGCTCGTTGATGAACCTCGATCGCCCGGGCTTCGAACGCCAGGTCATCGACCTCAACTACGACGAGGCGCTGGGTCTTGAAGCCGCGGTGCGCAACATCGCCGATCAGGCCGAAGAAGCCGTGCGTTCCGGGCGTACCCAGATCGTGCTGAGCGACCGTCACATTGCTCCGGGCAAACTGCCGGTTCACGCTTCCCTGGCCACTGGCGCGGTGCACCACCGTCTGACCGAAAAAGGCCTGCGTTGCGACAGCAACATCCTGGTCGAGACCGCTACCGCGCGCGACCCGCACCACTTCGCAGTGTTGATCGGTTTCGGCGCCTCGGCGGTCTATCCGTTCCTGGCTTACGAAGTGCTGGGCGACCTGATCCGTACCGGTGAAGTGTTGGGCGACCTCTACGAGGTGTTCAAGAACTACCGCAAAGGCATCACCAAAGGCCTGCTCAAGATCCTCTCGAAGATGGGCATCTCGACCGTCACGTCCTACCGTGGTGCGCAGTTGTTCGAAGCCATCGGCCTGTCTCAGGAAGTCTGCGATCTGAGCTTCCGTGGCGTGCCGAGCCGCATCAAGGGTGCGCGTTTCGTCGACATCGAAGCCGAGCAGAAAGCCTTGGCTGCTGAAGCCTGGAGCCCGCGCAAGCCAATCCAGCAGGGCGGTTTGCTGAAGTTCGTCCACGGTGGCGAATATCACGCGTACAACCCGGACGTGGTCAGCACCCTGCAAGCCGCTGTGCAGCAGGGCGACTACAGCAAGTTCAAGGAATACACGGCGCTGGTGGACAACCGTCCGGTGTCGATGATTCGCGACCTGTTCAAGGTCAAAACCCTTGAGACGCCGCTGGACATCAGCGAGATCGAACCGCTGGAATCGGTGCTCAAACGCTTCGACTCCGCTGGCATCTCCCTTGGTGCCCTGTCGCCGGAAGCTCACGAAGCCCTGGCCGAAGCCATGAACCGCCTCGGTGCGCGTTCCAACTCCGGCGAAGGCGGCGAAGATCCGGCACGTTACGGCACCATCAAGAGCTCAAAAATCAAGCAAGTGGCGACTGGCCGTTTCGGTGTAACCCCGGAATACCTGGTCAACGCTGAAGTGCTGCAGATCAAGGTCGCGCAGGGCGCCAAGCCCGGCGAAGGTGGTCAGCTGCCAGGCGGCAAGGTCAACGGTCTGATCGCCAAACTGCGTTATGCAGTGCCGGGTGTGACGCTGATTTCGCCACCGCCGCACCACGATATCTATTCGATCGAAGACTTGTCGCAGCTGATTTTCGACCTGAAACAAGTCAACCCGAAGGCTCTGGTCTCGGTGAAGCTGGTTGCAGAAGCGGGCGTTGGCACCATCGCCGCTGGCGTGGCCAAGGCTTATGCCGACCTGATCACCATTTCCGGCTATGACGGCGGCACTGGTGCATCGCCGCTGACCTCGATCAAGTATGCGGGCGCCCCGTGGGAACTCGGCCTGGCCGAAACTCACCAGACCCTGCGCGGCAACGACCTGCGCGGCAAAGTCCGGGTGCAGACCGACGGCGGCCTGAAAACCGGCCTCGACGTGATCAAAGCCGCAATCCTCGGCGCTGAAAGCTTCGGCTTCGGCACCGCGCCAATGATCGCCTTGGGCTGCAAATACCTGCGCATCTGCCACCTGAACAACTGCGCTACCGGCGTGGCGACTCAGAACGAAAAACTGCGCAAGGACCACTACATCGGTACGGTCGACATGGTGGTGAACTTCTTCACCTACGTCGCTGAAGAAACCCGTGAGTGGCTGGCGAAGCTGGGCGTGCGCTCCCTCGAAGAGCTGATCGGTCGTACCGATCTGCTGGAAATCCTCGAAGGTCAGACCGCCAAGCAAAACCACCTGGACCTGACCCCGCTGCTGGGCAGCGATCACATCCCGGCGGACAAGCCACAGTTCTGCCAGGTTGAGCGCAA
Source organism: Pseudomonas sp. GW822-FHT06B12 (assembly GCF_058799675.1). NCBI lineage: Bacteria > Pseudomonadati > Pseudomonadota > Gammaproteobacteria > Pseudomonadales > Pseudomonadaceae > Pseudomonas > Pseudomonas sp. GW822-FHT06B12. The sequence continues at coordinate 377,586 of NZ_JBXALR010000002.1, read as the reverse complement.
CCCGCCGTTCGATAAAGGCCTGTTGGCCGAGAAGATGGTCGAGATGGCCACTTCGGCGATCAACGACCTGAGCGGCGCCGATTTCGCTCTGGACATCTGCAACTGCGACCGTTCGATCGGCGCGCGGATCTCTGGCGAAATCGCGCGCAAGCACGGCAACCAGGGCATGGCCAATGCGCCGATCACCTTCCGCTTCAAAGGGACGGCCGGTCAGAGCTTTGGTGTGTGGAACGCCGGCGGTCTGAACATGTACCTCGAAGGCGATGCCAACGACTACGTCGGCAAAGGCATGACCGGCGGGAAACTGGTCATCGTTCCGCCAAAAGGCAGCGTCTACAAAACTCAGGACAGCGCCATTATCGGCAACACCTGCCTATACGGCGCCACGGGCGGCAAGCTGTTCGCCGCCGGTACTGCGGGCGAACGTTTCGCCGTGCGTAACTCCGGTGCTCACACCGTGGTTGAAGGCACTGGCGATCACTGCTGCGAGTACATGACTGGCGGTTTCGTCTGCGTACTGGGCAAGACCGGTTACAACTTCGGCTCAGGCATGACCGGCGGTTTCGCCTACGTGCTCGACCAGGACAACACCTTCGTTGACCGGGTCAACCACGAACTGGTGGAAATCCAGCGGATCAGCGGTGAGGCAATGGAAGCCTATCGCAGCCACTTGCAACGCGTGCTGAACGAATACGTCGAGGAAACCGACAGCGAGTGGGGTCGTAACCTCGCTGAGAACCTCGATGACTACTTGCGTCGGTTCTGGTTGGTCAAGCCTAAGGCTGCCAACTTGAAATCGTTGCTTTCCAGCACCCGTGCCAACCCGCAGTGATATGCGCCTGAAGAGTTTGATGAGGTTTTAACAATGGCTGAACGTCTGAATAATGACTTCCAGTTCATCGAGGTCGGGCGCAAGGATCCGAAGAAGAAACTGTTGCGTCAACGCAAGAAAGAGTTCGTGGAAATCTACGAGCCCTTCAAACCCCAGCAGTCGGCCGACCAGGCCCACCGCTGCCTGGGTTGCGGTAACCCGTACTGCGAATGGAAGTGCCCGGTGCACAACTTCATTCCCAACTGGCTGAAACTGGTGGCCGAGGGCAACATCCTCGCCGCCGCCGAGCTGTCGCACCAGACCAACACCCTGCCGGAAGTCTGCGGCCGCGTGTGCCCGCAGGATCGTCTGTGCGAGGGTGCGTGCACCCTTAACGACGGCTTCGGCGCGGTGACTATCGGTTCGGTCGAGAAGTACATCACCGACACTGCGTTCGCCATGGGCTGGCGCCCGGACATGTCCAAGGTCAAGCCGACCGGTAAACGTGTCGCGGTGATCGGCGCAGGCCCTGCTGGCCTGGGTTGTGCCGACGTGCTGGTACGCGGTGGCGTGACCCCGGTGGTGTTCGACAAGAACCCGGAAATCGGTGGTCTGCTGACCTTCGGCATCCCCGAGTTCAAGCTGGAAAAGACCGTGCTGAGCAATCGCCGCGAAGTCTTCACCGGCATGGGCATCGAGTTCCGCCTGAACACCGAAATCGGCAAGGACGTGACCATCGAGCAACTGCTCGAAGAATACGATGCCGTGTTCATGGGCATGGGCACCTACACCTACATGAAGGGCGGCTTTGCCGGTGAGGACCTGCCGGGCGTCTACGACGCGCTGGACTTCCTGATTGCCAACGTCAACCGCAACCTGGGCTTTGAAAAGTCGCCGGAAGATTTCGTCGACATGAAAGGCAAGAAGGTCGTGGTACTGGGTGGCGGCGACACGGCGATGGACTGCAACCGCACCTCGATCCGCCAGGGCGCCAAGTCGGTGACCTGTGCCTATCGTCGTGACGAAGCGAACATGCCGGGCTCGCGCAAAGAGGTGAAGAACGCCAAGGAAGAAGGCGTGAAATTCCTCTACAACCGCCAGCCAATCGCGATCGTCGGTGAAGACAAGGTCGAAGGTGTGAAGGTGGTCGAGACCCGTCTCGGCGAGCCGGACGCCCGTGGCCGTCGCAGCCCCGAGCCGATCCCGGGCTCCGAAGAGATCATCCCGGCCGACGCCGTGGTCATCGCCTTCGGTTTCCGTCCGAGCCCGGCGTCGTGGTTCGAGCAGTTCAGCATCCAGACCGACAGCCAGGGCCGCGTCGTGGCCCCGGAACAAGGTACGTACAAGCACCAGACCAGCAACCCGAAAATCTTCGCCGGTGGCGACATGGTGCGTGGTTCTGACCTGGTGGTGACGGCGATCTTCGAAGGCCGTAACGCCGCCGAAGGGATCCTGGATTACCTGGGCGTCTGACCATAATCCGGATCTGAGTTGAGGGCACATTGGCCCTTGATCTGAAATGGGATCAAATGTGGGAGCGAGCTTGCTCGCGATGGCGGCAGATCAGTCGACAGAGATGTTGAATGTGAGACCCTCATCGCGAGCAAGCCCGCTCCCACAGTTGTTTCGCGGTGTTGCAGAAGGCCGCATTCCAGCGCGACAAATTGACCCGATAGACAAAAGGTGCGGCGCTTGCCGTGCCTTTTGCGTCGCGCTCTGAGAAAATGCCCGCACTTTTTTTCCGGATGCCGACATGACTGCCCTGAAGAACGACCGTTTCCTTCGCGCCCTGCTCAAGCAACCCGTAGACGTCACGCCCGTGTGGATGATGCGTCAGGCCGGTCGCTACCTGCCTGAATACCGCGCCAGCCGTGCCAAGGCCGGTGATTTCATGAGCCTGTGCATGAATCCGGAGTTCGCTTGCGAAGTCACGATGCAGCCGCTCGACCGTTATCCACAACTGGATGCGGCGATCCTTTTCTCCGACATCCTGACCATTCCCGATGCCATGGGCCAAGGCCTGTATTTCGAAACCGGCGAAGGTCCGCGCTTCAAAAAAGTCGTCAGCACCCTGGCCGACGTCGAGGCCCTGCCGATTCCTGACCCACACAAAGACCTTGGCTACGTGATGGACGCGGTCAGCACCATCCGCCGCGAGCTGAACGGCCGCGTGCCGCTGATCGGCTTCTCCGGCAGCCCATGGACCCTGGCCACCTACATGGTCGAAGGCGGTTCGTCGAAAGACTTCCGCAAGACCAAGGCCATGCTCTACGACAACCCGCAGGCCATGCACCTGCTGCTGGATAAACTCGCGCAGTCGGTCACTTCTTACCTCAACGGCCAGATCATGGCCGGCGCGCAAGCGGTGCAGATCTTCGACACCTGGGGCGGCAACCTCTCGGCAGCGGCCTACCAGGAGTTCTCCCTGGCCTACATGCGCAAAATCGTCAGCGGCCTGATCCGTGAGCACGAAGGCCGCAAAGTGCCGGTCATCCTCTTCACCAAAAACGGCGGCCTGTGGCTGGAAAGTATCGCCGACGCCGGTGCAGATGCCTTGGGTCTGGACTGGACCTGCGACATCGGCGAAGCCCGCCAGCGTGTTGGAAGCAAAGTCGCCTTGCAAGGCAACATGGACCCTACCGTGCTGTACGCCAAGCCAGAAGCCATTCGCGCCGAAGTCGGCCGGATCCTCGCCAGCTACGGCAAAGGCAGCGGCCACGTGTTCAACCTCGGCCACGGCATCACCCCGGAAGTCGACCCAGAACACGCTGGCGCCTTCTTGCGCGCGGTGCATGAGTTGTCGGCGCAATACCACCAGTAATCCTTTTCTGGATAGCTGCAAAAGCCCGTCTGACCTTTGCGTCAGACGGGCTTTTTTATTTTTCTCGTTCTTACAGCGTGCGTCAGAAGTTATTCCATTCTTTACAAGTTAGTAGTGTTTGTAATGTCTGACTAATTATTCTGTTGGGATTTCCCTCCTCAGTGGGGGATTCTTCCTGCATAGAGTTTTTGTTCGTGTCTGTAGAGTGTCTTCTCGGCTACTTGGTTATTAAGTGCTGAGGCGGACTTTTTATTTATGAATAATTTGGAACTGACAATATGATCAACAACATTACGAAGTCATCAATACGTGACCGGAACTTTCGTGTCATGGCCCCTGATCCTCATAGGGTAGTTAAACTAAGATGAGGAATCCATTATATTCGGCTTGGCAGAAGTTTTTACATTGGCTATCTGCGGCCATCATTGTTTGGGCGTTGGGCAGCGGTTTCTATGTTTCTTTGTTTGAAGTTTCATTGACGGTCAAGGAATGGGTGGCGTTTTTCAATGTATCGCTGACGACAGTGTTTTTACCATTTTTTGCTTTGCGGGTTTATCTCCACTGGCGCCATAGCCGTCATGAAAATACAAAACACTATTCGCCCGTTGAACTGTTTGTATTGTTTATGCATCGACTGATTTATTGGGTGACCAGTGTTGTCATGGTGACGGGCTTCCTGATGATGGACAGAGCAATCAATGTGTTTGATGTTGTATCAATCCCTCAGCCATTGACGAACGCTTATTTGATTGCGTTGTTTTTTAAAATACACATAGGCGCCTGTTTACTGCTCGCACTTCTGGTTGCATTGCATGTCGCGGCGGTTATCAAGCACGAAGCCTCGGGGCGTCGAGTACTGAAACTCATGTCCTTTCGACGCTGAGTCCCGACGCTTCAAACCGATTGATTGTTGGGCAGCAATGGCAACCGGGCCAGTTTCAACGCCACCAACAGTGCGATCACCAGCAACCCGCCGATGAACAGGCCGATCCCGTTCCAGCCACCCAAGTGCCAGAACACCCCGCCCACTGTGCCGGCGATACTCGACCCGGCGTAGTAGCTGAACAGGTACAGCGACGAGGCCTGGCCCTTGGCCTTGGTGGCGCGGCGGCCGATCCAGCTGCTGGCCACCGAGTGCGCGCCGAAGAAACCAAAGGTGAAGATCAGCATGCCGATGATCACCAGCGGCAACGGTGTGAGCAGGGTCAGCGCAAGCCCCGCAAGCATCAGCACGATGGTCGCCCACAGCACTTTGCGGCGGCCGAGTTTGTCGGCCAATGCACCGATCTTCGCCGAACTGTAGATCCCCGACAGGTAAACCACCGAGAGCAAGCCTACGAAGGCCTGATCCATGTGATACGGTTCGGCCAGCAGGCGATAGCCGATGTAATTGAACAGCGTGACGAACGCGCCCATCAGCACGAACGCTTCAAGGAACAACCACGGCAGGCCGGCGTCGCGAAAGTGCATGGTGAAGCCGTCGAGCAAGCTGCGCGGATGCATCGAGCGGGAGCGGAAGTTGCGCGATTCGGGGAGGATTTTCCAGAACACCGTCGCGGCAATCAGCGCCAGACCACCGATCACCAGCATGGCCGTGTGCCAATTGACGAAGTCGATCAACACGCCGACGATCAGCCGGCCGCACATCCCGCCAATCGCGTTACCACCGATGTACAGCCCCATCGCCAGGCCGATGTGCTGTGGATGAATCTCTTCGCTCAGGTAAGTCATGGCCACCGCCGCCAGCCCGCTGAGGGATAGCCCGACCAGTGCACGCATCACCAGCACCCCCTGCCAGCTCGGCATCATCGCACTGGCAAGGGTGCACAGTGCCGCCGCGAACAGTGCCGCGACCATCACCGGTTTACGGCCGATGCGGTCGGAGATCGGGCCGGTGATCAGCAGGCCGATGGCGAGCATCCCGGTGGCCACCGACAGGATCAGGCTACTCTGCGCCGCGTTGATCGAAAACTCACGGGAGAACAGCGGCATCATCGGCTGCACGCAGTAGAGCAGGGCGAAGGTCGCGAAACCGCCGGAGAACAGCGCCAGCACCGTGCGCATGAACATCGGCGTGCCTTTTTCGATGTACACGTCGTTCAGTTGGGCGACCACATCGCCCAGCGCAGTCGGCGGAAATTCATGGGCGAGCGGGGCGACAGCAGTTTTCACGGGGACCTCGGGAGAGCACGGCCAGGAAGGCAATGGAAAAATCATATAGCTGGCTAATGTTTCTATCCAATATATTGTTCGACCTGTTTGATAGGTTTAACGACCTAATGGAGTTTTCATGGAATTGCGCCATTTGCGCTACTTCATCGCCGTCGCCGAAGAACTGCACTTCGGCCGCGCCGCACAAGTGCTGGGCATCTCTCAGCCACCGTTGAGCCAGCAGATTCAGGTGCTGGAACAGGAAGTCGGCGCACGTTTATTCGAGCGTACCAATCGTCGGGTCGAGCTCAGTGAGGCCGGTCGGCTGTTCCTCGAAGAGGCTCGGCTAGTGCTGGCCCAAGTCGACAAAGCCGCCGACGTCGCCCGCCGAGCCCAACTTGGCGAACTGGGGGAACTGAAGATCGGCTTCACCTCATCGGCACCGTTCAACTCGACGATTCCGCAGGCGATCTTCTCGTTCCGTCAGCGCTTCCCGGCCGTGCATTTGAACCTGCGGGAGATGAGCAGCACCCAGGTCGCCGAGGCGCTGGTGGATGAGTCGATTCAGGTCGGGATCATGCGACCCTTGCCGCTGCCGGATTCGCTCGAGGTGGTCGAGTTGACGCGTGAGCCCTTGGTGGCCGTGCTCAGCTCCAAGGATCCGCTGGTGGTTGGCAGCGAGGACGGGCTGTTTCTATCGGCGTTGGCCCACGAGCCTTTCGTGTTCTTCCCACGCAGCTACGGCAGTGGTCTATACGCGCAACTGCTGAGTCTGGCGCGTGACGCGGGCTTCAGCCCGCACTTCACCCAGGAAGCCGGCGAGGCCATGACCATCATTGGTCTGGTAGCGGCAGGGCTTGGAGTGTCGGTGTTGCCGGCGTCCTATCAGCGGATGCGCATCGACGGCGTGGTCTATCGCCCCTTGCTTGATCCGCTGGCGATGTCGGCGGTGTGGCTGGTGCAGCGCAAGGATCAGAAATCACCGATGGCCAAGGCGTTTGTCGAGTTGCTGACGCGTAAGACGGCACCTTGATGCCGCCTCGCGACTTTCGCCGTAGACTTGGACGGGGAAGTCCCTTTCATTCGCTAAGGTTTTTCGACCTGTCGCAGACCTGCCAGGTTGATGTGTTCCTGGTCCAGCCCAGCCGTCAATCGCGACGGCTATCACCATGCTACCTGTCCTCGCGGGTGTGCCACAGGCGCAGCAGGTAGACAGTGGAGTCCACTATCTCGTAACGCATCTCGTAATGGCCGATCTGAATTCGGCGCACATCCCGTGGCTCGAACTCTTCCAGACGTTCGCCAATGCGCGGGTTGGTCAGCAGAGTGATCGGTGCGGCCGTGAGTTGCTGCACTGTTCGTGCGGCGGCAGGCTGATTCACCGATGCCAGAAACTCGTACAGTCGGGTAATGTCGGAAAGTGCCTTGCTTGTCCACTTCAACTCCATCAGCGCGGCACTGGCAATGGAGTGTCGGTGCTGAGGCTATCAGCCCAGGCCTGGACAGCCTGGTGGTCAATCACGCGGCCAGCGTCAACATCAGCCAAGGCTTCGCGGGTCAGGCGACTACGCTCTTCTTCCTGGTCGATCCAAGCGGACAGAGCCTGTTTGACGATCCAGTTCCTGGAGCGTTCCAGGCGTTCAGCCATCAAGTCGACCTTTTCGGCCAGTTGCACAGGGACATGAGCCGTGACGGATCGGGTTTTCGCGGCGGTTGCCATGATGGGGTTACTCCTGATCGTTACATCTTCTTGAATTTGATGTCGCCGGAGCCTGCCGCCGACAGTTTGGCGGACGTAGCTACCAGCTGTTTTGCGTAGCTCTGCGTCAATTCGATTTACAGTTAATCATAGTGAATAAACATACACCATCAAGCATACCGTCAGGTTGAGCTATACACAGCCCAGAGGAAGCCATCGCAGGGAAATGGAGCGTTCATGGGTGTCGCCCTCAGGGGTCGGAGCTTCGAGCAGCAACGCTACCGGGCCAGCGGATTGAACCTGGTGACCGCCGCTTTGTCGTATAAAAAAACAGGCGATCTCATTGAGATCGCCTGTTTTTTTTACGCCGAAATCTGCGCCTGTAATCGTCGCCCGACGACATCCAGCAAATCGCAGCCATCGCGCAATGACGTCACCAACACCCGCGCCAATTCACTATGAATGCCCTCGCTGAACGCAAAATACTCCAGCAGTTGGGTTGCGGTGCGGATGCGGTAGGCCGCGGTGTCGTGCAACACGTCCAGTGGTGCTTCGGTGTCGATCAGCAATGATGGGATGGTGCAGTCGATGCCGGTGATAGGCATATATCGATCCATGAAAACCTCCACTCGGTAAAAGAGCGCGACCACTCAGTGAGCGCTATTGGACGGAACCTCAGGTAGCCCCTCGGGCGGGTCCAGGTTATCCAGCGCCCGGTTTACCAACAGTTCGCCATTATTTGTTTTTAAAGTAATGCGCTTATTGTTGTTTTGCTTGGTACCTCGACCTACCTTCCAGGATTGCCTGGCTGGAAACTTGATATGCCCTATAGCGAGGTTATTAATCATGTTTCGTCTGTATTAGTAGCAACTTCTGTTTCGTTTCTTTTTTCTGAATATGTCAATTCGTATCCGCTGTGTAAAATAAAAGAGCTCACAAGCTCCAGATTTTTATTTCTGCGAATATTTTTTAGTGCTTGCTTTGCAGTGGTGATAGATAGCTTTATTTTTTGCTGTATTGCGTTTTATGGCGCTATGCAAAGTGGCGATATACTTAATATGGTTTATCTCCAAATAGCTATAAAAATGTGTTTCGCTGTTTTTAACGTTTTGCCTGCCTGCGGAGCGAGGTCATTATTTAAAAAATATATAACTGGAGCCCAGGCCGCATCAAGATAGGGGGCAGATTGGCTGTTAACAACTCATTCCCCCCCAGCAGCAGACTAGCTATTTTAATTTTAGCTTGTCTTTTAGGCTGTTCATGATCTCTGTTTTGCTCTCCAGAAACTCATTCAGTCCTTTTGCACGAAGATTACAGGCATCACAGTTGGTGCACCCACTTCCCTGTAGTCCGTTGTAGCAAGTCAGTGTGTGGTAGCGAATGAAATCCAGCTTGTTGTGGTAATCGGCCAAAGCCCAGGTCTCCGCCTTGCTCAAGCACATGAGCGGCGTTTCAATACGCAACTTATAGTCCATACCCAATTCGATGGCGTAATTCAATACTTTAGCAAACTCATCGCCGCAATCAGGGTAACCGGAGCTCTCTGTTTCACAAATGCCTGTGATGACAGTGTCAGCACCCACTTGATAGGCATAAATAGAGGCCAGGGTTAAAAACAGAATATTCCTCCCGGGTACGAACGTGTTTGGCACACCTTCTCCGGAACTATTTGCACTTGGGACTGGAATGTTGTCGCGGGTCAAACTGCTGATGGCCAGCTCATTCAATAACGAAGTATCCAGTACTTTATGCACCGTCACGCCAAGCTTTTGAGAGAGGTGTTGCGCCACTTCAATTTCCGCACGATGGCGCTGGCCATAATCAAACGTAATGCAGTGGATTTCATCGTAGAGCGGCAATGCATGGATCAAGCAGGTTGTGGAGTCCTGCCCGCCGCTGAAAACGATAACGGCCTTTTTAGTCATGGTTCGTTCTTCCTTTGGATGCCCCCGACGTGTCACGGGGGCATTGACCCTAGCGCGAAGCTCAAACTCTGGCTGTGGGACGATTCCGAAATGACGTGCTCCGTTTTCCGTTTGTGTCATTTCTTTGCTGGGGGTACATGAAAAGATCGCAGCCTGCGGCAGCTCCTACAGGGGTCGCGTCGTACACACGATCTTTTGATCTTGATGTGGCGCTTACGACCAGCGCCGAAAGATCAGCGACGTGTTTGACGCCACCGAAAGCGCAGTTGCTGTTCATCACGTACTGGCAGCTCATCTGGCGGAACTCGCCGCGCAGATAAATCCGGCGGGTTGTCGTGATTGATTGCGCCGTCAGGGAGGTTGCAGCTCTTGGGATCACTCGTCTTTGAATCCTGGCAGCCCCTGAGCAGCACGCCATTTCTTCACTGTCTGTGTTATTCCTTCAGCTGATTCATCAGCACCGTCTTCGGGGTAGAAGATTAGGTCTGACCCAGCTGGATGTTCACTCATTTTTTCAAAATGGAACACGAGCGCATCTACTTCCTTCTCCGTTCCATCGTGGCTGATGATGCTCTGAAGCAAAGCCACGAATTCGCTTTCCGTGTAGTCACTGAATTCGTTTTTCATGGTTTTTGCCGATCTTCCTTCCGGGCGCTAAGCACGATGTAAATCGGCGCAAGCCCTGCATCCGCAGGAAACCAGATGATTGCATCCTGATACTCAGGCGGATGCTGCGGGTTCACCAATACTTTGTTGGCCTGCTCAGTCGGCGGATACACCCACACAGTCGGCAATTTCGGGGCGCCTTCGAGCGGGGGAATGCCGAGTACATCATCAGGATTCGCCGCTGGGGTCCAGGTCAGGCCAATCCCGTTGCCGATATCGGCAACAAACTTCTCGCCTTCTTGAGTGGCCTTGATGACCGGGACAAATTCCCAGTCTTTTTTCCCGCCCGTGTAGAAGCCGTAAGCGCTGACGGAACCGTCCGGCAATGTCTTCACGTTGATGCGGACACGGGTTCGGCCCGTATCCAGCATTGCGTACTGCTCTTTTTTGTAGAAGGCGCTGTCGGGCGAAAGGCTGGTGTTCGGCATCAGTAGTGCAACGGTGCCAGCCGCTGCAGCAGCTGCCACAACCGTTGAGCCTGACAGCAGAACGAGTGCAAGAGAACCGCCGAGACGTTGGGCAATGGCGCCGCCCGTTGCCGAACCACCGACCAGTTTCAGGGGTATCCCTTCGGCGGTGATGGCTGCCCCGGTGCCAAGCACCGCCCACAAGCCGTAGCTAGCCAGTTTCTCGAGGGGGACAAACCCGGAGGGGTTGTTGTGATTGATGACGCCGTCTGGGAGGTTGCAGCTTTTGGCGAATACGCAGCCCTTGAGTTGCGAATCGGGCCTTGTTTCGAGCGCACCCTGCTGTTTTTTTAAATGCGTCTCCGAGCGGGTGTTGGCGCCCAGCTCGTTTTTTTCGTTTTTGGCGAATGCCGCTGCACCGGCCTCCTGGAAGGCCTGGGGCTCTTCCTTGGTGGGGAGTCGCCTTGGGGCGGGCAGAAAGTCCGGGGTTTCCGGGAAACCGAGCTTTTTCATTAGCGCTTCTTGTTCGTCCTTGGGCAATCCCGGCCTCAGGCTGGGGCAGCATTGACCCTACCGAGAAGCTCAAGCTGTGGCTGTGGGACGATTCCGAAATGCGGTGCTCCGTTTTCCGTTTGTGTCATTTTTTTGCAGGGGGAAATGAAAAGATCGCAGCCTTCGGCAGCTCCTACGGGGGATCGCGTTGTACACACGATCGTTGTAGGAGCTGCCGCAGGCTGCGATCTTTTGATCTTGATGGGGTGCTTACGACCAGCGCCGAAAGATCAGCGAAGTATTAACCCCACCAAAAGCGAAGTTGTTATTCATCACGTACTGGCAGCTCATCTGGCGGAACTCGCCGCGCAGGTAGTCCAGTTCGCCGCAGCGTGGGTCGACGTTGTCGAGGTTGAAGGTGTGGGCGTACTCGTCTCTGTTCATCATTTCGATGCTAAACCAGGACTCCAGTGCTCCGCAGGCACCCAGGGTGTGACCGAGAAAGCTCTTCTGCGAGCTGATCGGCATGCGGCTGCCGAACAGGCTGTGGGTGGCCAGGGTTTCGGCGATGTCGCCTTGCTCGGTGGCGGTGCCATGACCGTTCACATAGCCGATGGCCGAGGGCTCCAGACCTGCGTCTTCCAGCGCCAGCTCCATGGCCCGACGCATGGTGGTCTGCTCTGGACGGGTGGCGTGCTGGCCGTCGGCGTTACTGCCAAAACCAACGATTTCAGCGTGAATGTGCGCACCACGGGCCAGAGCGTGTTCGAGTTCTTCGAGCACCAGCATGCCGCCGCCTTCACCGATCACCAAACCATCGCGATCACTGTCGTAAGGCCGTGGGCTGGTGTGCGGGGCGTCGTTTTTCAGGCTGGTGGCGTAGAGCGCGTCGAACACCATGGCTTCGGTCGGGCACAGCTCTTCGGCGCCGCCGGCGAGCATCAACGGCAGGCGGCCGAACTTGATCGCCTCGTAGGCATAACCGACGCCCTGGCTGCCACTGGTGCAGGCGCTGGAAGTCGGGATCAGGCGCCCGGTGAGGCCAAAGAAAATACTGATATTGGCCGCTGTGGTGTGCGGCATCATTCGCACGTAGGAGTTGGCGTTCAGGCCTTCAGCCACTGAATTGAGCAGCATCTTGCCGAAGGCTTTGATTTCGTCGGTGCTGCCGGTGGACGAGCCGCAGGACACGCCCATGCGGCCGTCCTTGATCGACTCGTTACCGAGCAGTCCGGCATCAGCCAGCGCCCGTTCTGCCGCGCCAACCGCCAGCCGGGAAACCCGGCCCATGCTGCGCAACTGCTTGCGGGTCCAGTGGCTCGGGACGACGAAGTCATCGATGGGGCCGGCCAGGCGCGTGTTCAGCTCGGTGAAGCGATCCCACTCATCCATGCGCCGGATGCCACTGCGGTTGGCCTTGAAGTTAGCGCAGATGGTCTCCCAGTCGCTGCCCAGCGAGGTGATGCCGGCCATGCCGGTGACGACGACGCGCTTCATCAACACAGGCCTCCGTTGACGGCCAGAACCTGTCGAGTGATGTAGCCTGCTTCGGCGGACATCAGGAAATTCACGGCGCTGGCCACTTCTTCAGGGGTGCCCATGCGTTGTGCGGGGATCATTTTCAGCAGTTCTTCCACGGGTACGTTTTCGTCGAGCATCGCGGTGTCGATCAGACCCGGAGCAACGCAGTTGACGGTGATTTTGCGTTTGCCCAGTTCGATCGCCAGGGCCTTGGCGGCGCCGATCAACCCGGCCTTGGAGGCGCTGTAGTTGACCTGTCCACGGTTGCCGATCAACCCGGAAACCGAAGTGATGCACACGATCCGTCCGGCGGCGCGCCGACGAATCATCGGCATCATGACCGGGTGCAACACGTTATAGAAACCGTCGAGGTTGGTGCGCATCACCACGTCCCAGTCGTCCTCGCTCAGGGCCGGAAAAGCACCGTCGCGCGTCAGACCGGCGTTGAGCACCACACCGTAATAGGCGCCGTGGGTTTCCACGTCGGCTTCGAGATGTACCTTGCAGCTGGCGCGATCCGATACGTCGAATTGCAGGATACGCGCACGGCGTCCCAAGGCTTCGACTTCGGCCTGCACAGCCTCGGCGTCGCTGCGGCCGCTGCGGCAATGCAGCACCAGATCGAAGCCGGCCTGGGCCAGACGCAGGGCGATGGCGCGGCCGATACCGCGGCTGGAACCGGTGACCAGTACGGATTCAGTCATGACTGGGCTCCATTAGCTTTTGAAGAAGGGGATTCGTGTAGATATTGAGCTGCCTTAGGCGGGCAGAACACATTCAGCCGGGCCATGGCATGAATGCCGGGGGCTGTCAGGTGACACTCGAAGACACCCATGCCGTTGTCGTCTTCGAGCGAACGCAGGGCGTGAATCGTCAGCTCGCAGCCGACTGGAAAGTGTTCCACATTGCATTCGAAATTACGCGTACCGAGCAGGAAGCCCAGCTCAACTGCATTGCCTTGCGTGCGTGCGCGACAGCCGGCATACGCGGCCACGCTTTGCGCCATCAGTTCGATACCGACCCAGGCCGGCAAACTGCCGTCGGGCCGGTTGAACAGGCCACCGGGCTTGACGGTGAGGCGGGTGTGAATCTGTTCTTCGTCGAACGACAGCACTTGATCGATAAGGATCATGTCGCCCGCGTGGGGCAGCAGTTCGGCGAGAGGCCAATCAATCATTCGGCGTCTCCGATAATCAGGCTGACGTTGTTGCCACCAAAGGCAAAGGAGTTGCTCATCAGGCAGCGTGCAGCGCTTTGTTCCAGGCGATTTGCGGTGGTCACAAAATTCAGCGCTGGCAGTTGCGGGTCGGGCTGGCCGTCCCAGACGTGGGGCGGCAGCGCGTGTCGGGTATTTTCGTTGCTCAGGCTCAACCAGCAGAACGCCGCTTCCAGTGCCCCGGCCGCGCCGAGGGTGTGGCCGGTCATGGGTTTGGTCGACGAGCAGGGCACGCCCGCCGGGAACAGCGTGTTGACTGCCAGGCTTTCCATGGCGTCGTTGTGTTGGGTGGCGGTGCCGTGCAGGTTCAGGTAGTTGATCCGCTCAGGCGCCAAGCCGGCGCTGCTCAGGGCTTTGTTCATCGCTTGCAGGGCGCCGCGGCCGCTGGGTTCCGGGGCGGAAATATGGTGCGCATCGGAGCTGGCGCCGCTGCCCAGCAGGGCAATCGGTTGGCTGGCGCCGAGGTTTTTGCTCATCAAGAAAAGTACCGCCGCTTCGCCTATGTTGATCCCGTTGCGATTGACCGAAAACGGATTGCAGCGCTGTTCGGATACTGCATCCAGCGCTGAGAAACCGTTGAGGGTCAGTTTGCACAAACTGTCGACGCCGCCGCACAGCACGACATCACACATGTCCAGATCGAGCAATCGCCGGGCACTCAGCAAGGCGCGGGCGCTGGAGGTGCAGGCCGTGGAAATCACATAGGCCGGACCGCTCAGCTGCAGCCAGTCGGCAAGGAAGTTCGCCGGCGCGCTGAGTTCCTGTTGCTGATAGTCGTAGTCAGGCGGGAACTGATTCTCGCGGATGTAATGAGCAATCCCGCGACTGCCTTCGTCGATCCCCGAGGTGCTGGTGCCCAGGACGATGCCGATGCGTCCACGGCCACAGGTTTGAATCGCTTGATCGATGTCTTCGCGAATTTGCAGCGCGGCTTCCAGCAATAGTTGATTGTTGCGGGTGCGGTGCTGGCTCAGCTCGGCCGGGATCGTGGCCAACTCACCGTGTACCGCCGCGACTGGCAGTGAACGCTCAGGCACCCAGTGGGCCTCGACGCGTATCCCCGAACAGTCGCCGGCAAACAGCTTGCGGGCGACTTCGTGTTTGTTGCGCCCCAGGCTGCAGATCAGCCCGAGGGCGTTCAGGTAGGCCGTCATGGTGCAGTCTCGGCGGTTAGCGGGGTGACGTGATAGTTCAGCTGTTCGGGCAGTGTCAGGACGAAGTCCGACGGGGTTCGATACAGCACCTGCCAGTGCGGCGCCAGCGAGCGTAAAGCGGCGTGACGTCGGGCGGCGGGATAATTATCGAGCAATTGCGCCTCTGGTGTCAGGGCGAACAATAACGCCGCAAATAACTGACGCGCTTCCGGATTGGGCGGTAGCAAGCCGTCGGCCTGCCATTGGTTGTCGACCAGACGCTGGCGAGCCACGGGAATGCCCAGTGGGTCCATCAGCGACCAGCGAATGCCGGCACCTTCGCGCTGGATCACCAGCAACCAGTCCTGGCGCTGATCGACCCGTTGCCGTTCGACATGCAATTGCAGCGGCAAGGCCAGCGTCGGGTTGCGCTCGGGCAGCGGCGGCTGGCTGGCGCAAGCGCTCAGCAGCAGGGCACAGCACACGAGCAGGAGGCGAATCATCGGCACTGACCTTCGAGCGGTTTACGGGCAACCACGTTGACCAGGGTTTCTTCCCGTTGGCCAACCGGTTTCGGGCGGCGCAGTCCAAAGCGTTCGAGCAGACCGAAATCCTTCGCGCGACTCCACCATAGATAAGGGTAGGACACGTTTTGCGGGCTGAATTCAAAACCCTGCTGACGAATCATCTGCAAATATCCGTCGGCACTCTTTTGCACGTGCATCGGGTGGCGGAACAACCAGCGAATCACCCACGTGTCGATGTAGGCCTCGGTGGATTCGGCAAACATCAGATAGCCGCCTGGCTTAAGCACCCGATAGAACTCGGCGAGGGCTTGCTCCTGCTCCACCAGGTGGTGGAAGGTCTGATGGCAGAACAGCAGGTCGACGCTCGCGTCCGGTACCTTGAGGGTCGCGCAGTCGCTGCCGATCAGTTCGACGTTGATGTTCTGGCGCTGAGCCTCTTCGCCGCTGAGCGTCAGGCTGTGCGGGTCGGCGTCCAGACCGATCAGGCGTTGCGGGGCAAACACCTGATGCAAGTACTGGAACGACTTGCCCTGACCGCAGCCGGCGTCCAGCAGCACGGGATGGCTGGGCAGCCCTTCACTGAACAGCGTGCGCAGGTCGTTGATTGCCACCCGCAGTACGTGGTGCTGCCAGGTGAAGCTGCGCAGAAACCAGAAACCGAAGCGGGTTTCTTCGACGTAACTGTCGCTGAGGTATTGTTGTTCGGTGCCGCTCACGTTGCATCACTCGCGCAAATATCCGACAGCATGCGCAACCGGCGCTTGGGCTCGCTGACGAACGGATTGCGTTCGTCCCAGGCGTAACCGGCGAGGATCGCGCTGATCATCCGACGGATTTCCGGTGCGCCACCCTGGTGGTAGATCACATCCTGGAAGGTCCCGGCGTACCAGCCTTCGACGTAGCAGCGGAAAGTGTCGACGCCACGCTTCAGCGGCTCGGCAAACTCGCGCTGCCAGTCCACGCTTTCGCCTTGCAGCTGTCGATGCAGAACGCCGGCGGCCATGCTCGCCGAACGCATGGCGATGGTCACGCCGGAGGAAAATACCGGGTCGAGGAATTCTGCGGCGTTGCCGAGTAAGGCGAAGCCTGGGCCGTGCAAGGTTTTGACGTTGGCCGAGTAGCCGCCGATGGTCCGCGCCGGTGTGTCCCAATGGGCGTTTTTCAGCACCTTGGCCAAGCTCGGGGTTTCGGCGATGAAACCGCGCAGGCAGGCGTCAAGATCGTCGCCGCGGCCTTCGAAGTGTTCGGCCGCGGCAACCACGCCCACCGAGCAGCGACCCTGGCTGAACGGGATGGTCCAGAACCAGATGTCGCGGTGGGTCGGGTGGGTGGTGATGAGGATCTTTTCACGGTCGAAGTGCGGGCCGTCGATGTGGTCTTCGATGTGGGTGAACACTGCCTGGCGCAGCGGAAAGTTCGACGGTGCTTCAAGGTCGAGCAGGCGCGGCAAGACGCGGCCGTAGCCGCTGGCATCGAGCACGAAGTCGGCTTCGAGACGGTATTCGCTGCCGTCTTCGCGGCGAGCGCCGAGCTGGGGTTTGGCCAATTCGAAGTTGGCACTGGTGATCGTCTCGCCGTAACGGATCTCCACGCCTTGCAGCGCCGCCTGATCGGCCAGCAGTTTGTCGAAGTCAGCGCGCTGAACCTGAAAGGTGGTCGGCTTGCCGTTGCTGAAGGTATCGCCGAAATCGAAGGTGCTGTAACGCTCGCCCCAGGCAAATGCCGCGCCGTTTTTCAGCTGAAAACCGGCGGCTTGCACCGCTTCGAGCATGCCGGCTTCTTCGACGAAATCCAGGCAGTGCGAGAGCAGGCTTTCGCCGATGGAAAACCGTGGAAAATGCTGGCGCTCGATGATCAGCACATCATGGCCGTTACGCTTGAGCAAGGCGGCAGCGATGGCACCCGATGGGCCGGCACCGATAACGATGACCTGGCGACGTTCCGTATCAACTGTTGGCACTGGAGCTCCTGGCCGGGGCGGCGACCTGTGAGGGAATTCGGCGCATACCGGCGAGTGCCGGCAGCAGCGTTGCGATCAAACCCATCAGCATCAGCGCAAAATACAGCGCCGGGCTGATCAGCTGTTGTTGCAGCAGCAGGTTGAGAAAGACGATCTCGCTTAAGCCGCGAATGTTCAGCAGCAGGCTTTCGCGCCAGCGGCTGGCGCCGGCAAACGACGCGCCGGCCCAACCGAGGCCCAGCCAGTTACCCAGCAGTTTGCTGACGATGGGGAACACCAGCAGCGCACCGAGTTGTGCCCAGCTGAGGCTGTCCATGGCGCTGTGCACGTTGATCTGCACAATGCCGAAGGTCAGGATCAGCGGAATCGCGATGCCGTTCTGCAGGCGGCTCATCCAGGCTGCCGATAACGGTAGCACCAGCGGTAGCTTGAAAGCAGCCATGCACAACAGATAACCGATGCCGAAAATCAGCGCATTGAGTTTGAAGTGTTCCGCCACCACCAGCAGCGCGAAGAAGCCCAGGCTGTGCAGCAGCGGCTGACGCAACCCGAACGCACGCAGCAGCAACGGCAGGCAGGCGCCGGTCAGCGGCAGCAACAGGCTGCTCAGGTGCAGGCTGCCTTGGGCGAAGGCGAACAGGCTCCAGCAGGTCAAGTCGATGAGGATCGCGGTCTGCACCAGTCGGCGGGTAGCGGCCGGTGGATAGTTGATGTGCCGCAGGTACAGATACAGCACCGGAATCGCCGTGATCGCGAACAACAGGCCGACCGCCAGCGAACTCAACCATGGCTGATCCGGCAGCAACCAAATGGCCGTCGCCAGACCGCAGATGAACGGAATGCTGAAACTCGGCAGAGCGATTTTCAGGCTCTGGCGATCCAGTTTCAGGTCGATCACGTCGCTGAGGATATGCCCCAGCAGCAGTGCGAAACTCAGGCTGTAGAGGTTTTTCAGCCAGCCCGGCGAGACAAGCTCGGCGCCGCTCAACTGCCAGTACGGCTCAATCCAGAAATACATCAGCAGCGGCAGGCCGAAGGTCGCCAGCAGTAACTGGCTGACAATCGGGATCAAACCGAAATGACGCCCGACGCGAGTCGCCACCGCGAACAGCGCCAGGGCCAGCAGCCAGAACAGCGCGATCATCATGCTGCCGGCTCCGCAATTGGCGCGGCGTGCGCCGAAGGTTTGGCCCACGGCGCGAGGATGAAACTGAAGGCCAGCCCGAGGCTCACCGAAAGACCGAAGTTGCTCACCGCTGGTGTGCTGGAAATCGCCAGCAGACCAAACGACAGCCACGTGGTCGCTGCCGCCAGCAGCGTGCCGAGCAGGCTCACGGCGGCACCGCCGATCTGCTCGCGCATGAGGATCGCGTAATCGACACTGATTGCCGTCACCAGCAGCAGCCCGAACACGCTGAACAGTGTCAGCGGTTGCCCCAGCCAACCGAGGCTGGCGAGGCTGCACAATGCCGCCAGTAATGGCAGCGCGACGAGCCGCAGGGCGCCGCCAAAACCGAAGGGCAGAATCAGCAGCAGCACAATCAACGCGCAGGACATCAGTTTCAATTCAGCGGCGCTGATCTGGGTGGCGGCGAAGACTTTATTCAGGTCGTCCAGACGATCCACCAACTGCACACCCGGCAAGTCCAGCGCCTGTACCCGCAGCAACGCGGCATCGTTCAAGCCTTGCAGGCTGACCATCGCCGCCACGCCGTCATCCGAGGCGCCCAGCCATAGCGGGCGCCATGGCTCGGCCAAGGGGCCGACCAGCGCTGCGTCGATGTCTTCGACCGGCAATGCCTGCAACTGCGCCAATTCGGCTTGCAGTGCGGTGACCGGGATACCGAGATCAAGCAACGGTTGCCAGAATGCCGGGAGTTTATTCAGGGCGTCGCGGACCTGTTGCTGCTCGGAAGGCAGGCTGACCAGTTGACTCAGCGCCAGGTAGCCTTTGAGTTTGTCCAGGTTGACCAACTGATCCAGCCGTTCGCTGAGGGCTTTCTGGCGTTCGAACAGTTGCTGCTGATTGGCCGCGCGCACCAGGAAAAACTGGCTGGTGGGTTGATAGCCAGTGATCCGCGCAATGGTCTGCGCTTCGTCCATCAACTGCGGCGGTGCACTGACCCACTGACGGATGTCGTTTTTGCTGGTCAGGTGCCACAGGCCGCCGGCACAAAAGGCCAGGACCAACACCAGCAGGACCGAACTGCGTACGCGCTTGAGCAGCGCTTCACGCACGCTCACTAAAAACTCGGCAACCCGCAAGGGCCACTGAGCTGGCCGTAGATCCGTACCCTTGAGCAGCGCCGGCAACAAGCAAACCGCCGACAGGTACGCGCCGAGCAAACCGGCGGCAGAGAACACGGCAATCTGGGTCAGCGCCGGGAACGGAGTCCAGGCCAGTGCCAGATAACCGATGCAACTGGTGGCCAGGCTCAGGGTCAATCCCGGTAAGGTCAGGCGCAGAGCGGGCCAGCTGTGCCAGGGTTTCAGGCTCCAGCTCTTGGACAGGTAATGCAGCGGGTAATCGACTGCGACGCCGATCAGGCTTGACCCCAGCACCAGGGTCATCACGTGCATATGGCCAAACAGCGCGACGCAGGCCACCGAGCCAAACAGCATGCCGACCAGAACGGGAACGAAGGCCAGCAACACCCGAAGCCTGCGGAACGCCAACAACAGCAGCAACAGGATGCCGGCGGTTGCACCACCGCCGACCCAGGTGATCTCGCGGCTCGCTTGCTGTTGACCGTTGGCGGCATACAGCAGGCCGCTGGCGGCGAGTAATTGCACATCGGCCTGCGCCGCTTCTTCGCGGCTGTGCTTGAGCAGCTCGGCGACTTTCAGTGGCAGGCGCATGTCGAATGCGTTGCCGCTGGTGCGGGCTCGCAGCAATACCCAGCTTTTGCCGTCGGCATCGGCGACCAATGCGCCGCTGCCAATGTCCAGTTGCACTGAGCCATGCTGCGGCTGGCTGTTTTGAATACGTCCGGTCAGACCCAGCCAGTCATCCTGGCTCGGCACCAGGCTGAAACCGGTAAAGGGATCGAACAGCGCTTGTACGCGTTGCTGGATGAAGGCTTGCGGCTGCTCGATCAGCTGTTGCCGATCGGCTGCCGAGAGCATCGCCAGCCGACCTTGCAGCAGTTGCGTGCGCAGCGCCGGCAGGTCGGCTTGCAGGTTCCATTGGACCTTTTCGAAGACGCCGCTGGCCAGCCACTGTTCGCCGAGTTTTTGCGTCATGGCGATGGCTTGCTGGCGATCGGCGTGGCCGACCAGCACCAGCATTTCGCGGTTCAGCGGCTCCTGCATGCGCTGTTCGGCCTTGAGCTCCAGCGCATCCGGCGCGGTGCCCGGCACCAGATCCATCAGGTTGGCCGACAGCGGTGCGCCGTCGTGCCACTGCCAGCCGGCGAGTGCGAGCACCGCCACCAGCAGGGTCAAGAATAGCCGTGGGAGCATCCGTTCACTCGGCAAAGTCATGTTGCTCCGCATCGCTCAGTGGGTTGGCGCTGGTGGTGTCCTGCATGCGCAAAACGGTGCTGTCGCCCTGGGTTTCCAGTAACTCGATGCGCTGCACCAGTTCGCCGCCGTCGATGTTGATCTGATTGAACACTTGCTTGAGCAGCATCGAACGCGGGGTCAGCGTGAGCTTCCAGTGCTGCGCTTCACCGCTCAGCGAAAGCTCGAAATCCCGTTGCAGGCCGCTGCTGTCACCTTGCAGTACCGCGAGGAAGATGCGGTTCTGCTCGGCACCGGCGCTTTTGCCCGGCAGCATTTGCCAGCCGCTGCTGTCACGCCGTGCAATGCCCTTGGCGCTGATCCGATAATCCTGTTGTAGCGGCGTCTTGAGCAACCACAGCAAACCGTGATCCCTGGCCAGCACGAACGTGCCCTTGCTGGTCAGCGGTTGCGGCAGGGCACGCAGGTGTTTTTCCTGAATGAAGTTGCCGTGGATCACGCTAGGCTTGGCCAGTTGATCGCTCAGTTGTTGCAGGTCGAAGGCGTTTGCCAGCGATGAAAAGCCGAGCAGCGCTACCAGCATCACCACAACTTTGTAGCAACTACGTGTGGCGAGGGAGCTTGCTCCCGCTGGAGTGCGCAGCGCTCCCCAACCCAGGCGACGGCATTCCACCGGGGGGATCGAGTCGTCAGATTTACGGGTGCTGCGCGCCCGAGCGGGAGCAAGCTCCCTCGCCACAGTGCCGCCATCAAGTCGATTGCTGCTGGAGGTCATGGCAACATCCTCTCGACCGCATCGACGAACACCTTCGGCGACGCCAGCTGCATCTCGCGGTTGGCGACGTGTACGGCGACTTGCACCGAGCTTGCGCGGGTCAGGCGTTCACCGGTGGCGAGATCGCTGATCAGGTAGCTGATCTTCAGGCGGTTTTCCCATTCCACCAGGCTGGCGCGGACGTTGAGTGTCTGGCCGAAAACCGCGCCGCGCACGTAACGCAGTTGCAAGTCGATCACCGGCCACGCGTAGCCGGACTCCAGCATGGCGGTGTAGTTGTGGCCGAGCATGTCGAGCAAGGCACAGCGGGCGACTTCCAGGTACTTCACGTAATGGCCGTGCCAGACCACGTTCATGGAGTCGACGTCAAAGAACGGCACGAGGATTTGCGTATCGGCGTGAAGCACTCCCTTGCTACGCATGCAGCCTCCAGTGTTGTTCGGCAATGCGTTGCAGACACAGACGCAGTTCACCTTCCAGGGCGCGGTCCTCGATGACCGGCGCGAAATCCTTGGCTAGCTCTTCGTGCATCGCTGCCAGCGCTGGCGGCAATGGTCGGGCGTCTTCTGCCTGGTTGCGCAACCAGACCCCTTGATTGGCCGCCAGCAGGGTCGCGGCGGCAACTTGTTCGGTCAGCTCCAGCACGCGGATCGCATCGCGGGCGGCGATGGTGCCCATGCTGACTTTGTCCTGGTTGTGGCATTCGGTGGAGCGCGAGAACACGCTGGCCGGCATGGTGTTTTTCAGCGCTTCGGCGGTCCAGGCGCTGGTGCCGATCTGCACCGCCTTGAAGCCGTGGTTGAGCATCGCGCGCTCGGCGCTGGCGCCCGACAGGTTGCTTGGCAAACCATGGTTGTAGCGTTCGTCCACCAGCAGCGCGAGCTGACGGTCGAGCAGGTCGGCAACGTTGGCCACGAGGTTTTTCAGGCTGTCCATGGCGAAGGCGATATGCCCGCCGTAGAAATGCCCGCCGTGCAGCACGCGCTCGGCTTCGGCGTCGATGATCGGGTTGTCGTTGGCGCTGTTGAGTTCGATCTCGATGAACGAACGCAGCCAGTTCAGGCTGTCGGCCAACACGCCGAGCACATGCGGTGCGCAACGCAGCGAATAGCGGTCTTGCAGGCGATGCAGCGGTGCGGTCGGCGCGTCGATCGCCAGATCCTTGCGCAACCACGCGGCCACCTGCATCTGGCCCGGATGCGGCTTGGTGGCGAACAGGCGCTCGTCGAAGTGCTCAGGGTTGCCTTGCAGGGCGACCACGTTCAGCGCGGTGATGCGCGTGGCCAGTTGCAGCAGGTAGTCGGCCCGGGCGAAGGCCAGGCAGGCGAGACCGGTCATTACCGCGGTGCCGTTCATCAGCGCCAGGGCTTCCTTGGGCCGCAGCACCAGTGGCTCCCAGCCGAGTTCGCGGTGCACATCGGCGGCCTGCCGGCGTTCGCCCTTGAACAGCACTTCGCGTTCGCCGGACAAGGTCGCGGCCACGTAGGACAGCGGCGTCAGATCACCGCTGGCGCCCACCGAACCCTCTTCCGGGATTAGCGGCAGAATGTCGTGTTCGAGGAACGCGTGCAGGCGTTCCAGCAGTTCCACGCGAACCCCGGACACGCCGTGGCACAGCGACTGCAAACGCGCTGCGAGGACCGCGCGGGTGGCCTGGGCGTCGAGCAGTTTGCCCAAGCCGCAACCGTGAAAGGTATACAGATGACGCGGCAGCGCTTCGACGTGATGCAACGGCACCGCGACCACGCAGGAATCGCCGTAACCGGTGGTCACGCCGTAGATCACGCCTTCCTTGTCCAGCAACGAATCGAGAAACCGCGCGCCCTTGGCGATGCGCTCACGGTATTCGCTGTCGTTTTGCAGTTGCACGGGCGCCTGACGGTTGGCCAGGGCCAGCACGTCTTCGATGCGCAAAGGGAGTTCGCCGAAGGTTACCGGCTCAAGCAGATGCGTCGTCATCGGTCTTCCAGAATGGGTAAAAGTTGAACCATTGTTGGGGCGCCTCAAGGCAGCACTGGCCGAGGCGTTCGGCGTAGCGCGTGGCCCAGTGGTGAATCACTTGCTCGCGGTCGCTGCGCTTCCACACTACCGCGTCGGTGAAGGGCTCGATGATCAGCCGATAGTCGCCGGTTTGTTTCTTCAGGCACAGCAGAAAATTGACCGGACACTTCAACAATCCGGCCAGCAGCCACGGACCTTGGGGAAACGCGGCCGGATGACCGAGGAAGTCCACCGTCACGCTACGCCCGCCATGCAGCGGTACGCGGTCGCCGGCAATCGCCAGCCACTCGCCACGCTCCAGACGCTGGCTCAGTTGCAGCATGATCACCGGGTCCAGTTCGCTGACCTGGATCAGCCGTAGATTGGTCGCGCCGGCTTCACCCAACAGTCGATTGAAACGCTCGGCGTGCTTGGTGTGCACCAGCACGTTCATGGTGACCCTTTCACCGAGTTCGGCGAGGGCCCGGCAGACTTCGAGGTTGCCCAGGTGGGCGCCGACCAGCATCTGCCCGCGTTCGCCGCGCAACTGATTGCGCAACAGTGCCGGGTCGATGATTTCGATCTGTTCGATGCTCAGCTTGCCGTTCCACACGTCGAGCTTGTCGAGCATGGAATCGGCGAAGGCCATGAACTGGCCGAATACTCGCCAATGGGTCGGGCGCAGTTCGTTGCGACCGCTCCAGTCGGCGAGGCGCTGCTGGTAGTGCCAGGCGCTGTGGCGGGCGCTGCGACCAAACAGGAAAAAGTATAAAACGATGCCGTACAGCAGCGGGCTCAACAGCCGACGCCCCAGCACTTTTGCGCAGAACGCGGTGAATTTCATCAGCCAAAAGCTGCCGCGTTCCTTGTGATCGGCCCAGTGTTCGTTGTCTGCGTGGATGCTCATGCTCGCCACCGTCGCCAGAGGATTGCTGGCGCCCGTAGCAACATGCCGAAGAACTGGCGGGTGTGCATGCTCGTAATCAGCGCATTGTCGCGCAGCAGACGAAAATGCGAGACGCCATCCAGGGGGTAGTGAACCTTTGTGTGCACCCAGTGCATCGGCTGATTGCGCCAGGCCAGGCGCACAATGATGTCGGTGTCGAAGTCCATGCGTTGGCCGATCTTCACCGAGTTGATGAGCGCCAGCGTCGGCGGCAATGGATAGAGGCGAAAACCGCACATGGAATCACGGATCTGCAACGAAAGAGTGTTGATCCAGACCATGACGTGAGTCAGGTAGCGGGCGTACAAACGGCCCTTCGGCACGCTGGCGTCGTAGAGCGGATAGCCGCAGATCAATGCGCCGGGATGGGCGCGCGACTGCTCGATAAAGGTCTCGACATCACTCAGATCATGCTGACCATCGGCGTCCACCTGCAAGGCGTGGCTGAAGCCCAGGCGCGAGGCTTCGCGAAACCCGGTCATGACCGCACCGCCCTTGCCCTGATTGACGGCGAGCTTGATCAGGAAAACCTGATCGCGCTGGGCCAGTTGCTCAAGCACCGCCGCACAGGCCGGGCTGCTGGCGTCATCCACCAGAATGCACGGCAGGTGGCAGGCGAGCAGCGCGTCGACCACGTTGGTGACGGCGGTTTCGTGGTTGTAGACCGGAATCACGGCGCAGGGGTTATGCATGTTGGCGTACACCTGAAGGACCTGGGTGCCTGCATCGCGAGCAAGCTCGCTCCCACATTGAATCGTAGTCAGCCCCCCATTTTATAGCCGGCACAACTCTAGTGTGGGAGCGAGCTTGCTCGCGATCGAGTGCAAAGCACTCGCCAAGATTAAACATGCGCAGTCTCCAGCAATATCCGCCCACTGGAACACGTGGCCGTCTCATTGCGGTAGGTGAAATACAACTTGCTACGTTGCGGGTCGAAGCGCAAGTGCAGTTGGACTTCATCGCCGGGGCGTACCAGTTGCTGAAATTTCAGCACTTCCATACCGGCGAATTTTGTCGGCAGATGCATCAGTCGCTGGCCCAGATCCAGTGCCCACTCGACTTGAACTACCCCCGGTAATACGGGGGTTTGCGGGAAGTGGCCGCTGAAGTAAGCGAGGTCCGGCGGCACCGCCAGTTGCAGGTTCCACTCACCGTCCACTTCGACCTGTTCCAGCAGCTGTGGCGCCTTTGGGCGGGGCGCCAGCAGCAAGGCTTCAACCTCGGCTTGCGGCAGTTTGCCTTGGGCGTTCAGCGGCAGTTGCCGCAGCAACCGCCAGCGGCGCGGCAGGGCCAGGGTTTCACAATGTTGGCTCAAGTGCTGGCGCAGTTCCTGGGTCAGCGTGCGCCGCCCCTGGTTGCGTAGCGCATGCAGACCTTGTTCGCTCAGCACCAGCAAGGCGCCCAGCGACGCACGGTTTTCCTGAACCACGCCCAGGCGCGCTTCGGCGACCCAGTCGTGGGTCATCAGCGCCTGTTCCAGCATGGGCAACGAGATGCGTTTTTCTTCCAGCTTGACGATCCGGTCCAGTCGTCCGAGCAGCTCGAAACGGCCGTCGGCGGCGATTCGCGCGGCGTCGGCGGTGTGTTCAATGTGGTCGGCCGGCAAGTACGGTGAGGCGATGAGCAGGGCGCCGTCGCTGTCCTGGCTCAGCACCACATCGGCGAAGGGTTGCCAGAGATCGTGGCCCTGACGCCAGGCAATGCCGCCGGTTTCCGAGCTGCCGAGAATCTCCGTCGGCCATTGTTGCAGGCGTTCGTGCAAGCTTTGCGCAGCCTCGGCCGGCAAGGCGCCGCCGGAGGAAAACACCCGGCGGACCGCGCTCAAGGCCGGCCAGTCGAGGTTATCGCCCATGCGCTTGAGCAACGCCGGGCTG
The DNA here is from genome assembly GCF_058799675.1 of Pseudomonas sp. GW822-FHT06B12. Classification (NCBI taxonomy): domain Bacteria; kingdom Pseudomonadati; phylum Pseudomonadota; class Gammaproteobacteria; order Pseudomonadales; family Pseudomonadaceae; genus Pseudomonas; species Pseudomonas sp. GW822-FHT06B12. The sequence continues at coordinate 351,220 of NZ_JBXALR010000002.1, read as the reverse complement.
GCGACCCAGGCGAAGGTCGGATGTTCGCGGCTGGCGCGCTGCAAGTCTTCCGGGAAAGCCAACTGCCTGCGTACGAACGGACGACCGGCACACAGCGGCCACAGCACCCGGAACAGCAATCCGTAGATGTGCTGGGTGCCGACGCTGCCGATGATGCAAGCGTTGGCCAGGTCCGCGCCCCATAACTGCTCCAGCGCCTGAACTTCATTCGCCAGTTGCCGCAGGGTTTTCTCGATGCGCTTGGGTTCGCCGCTGGAGCCGGAGGTGCACAGGCTCAGGTGACAGTGATCGAGGTCCAGTTCGGCTGCGGCCAGCGGCGCCTGTTGGAAGTCTGCCAGGTGCGCGTCGTCAGCCAGATCGGTCAGCCACAGGTCGACTGCCGTCGACCAGCGCAGGCGAGTCTGGGGTTGCAGGTCGGCGGGCAGCAGTACGCTGACCCCGGCACGCCAGGCGCCGAGCAGGGCAATGGCCAGTTCAGCGGCGTCTTCCAGGTGCACGGCGATGCGCGTTACACCTTGCGCTTGCAGACCGGCGGCGAGGCGCAGGGCCTGCTCACGCAGGTCGGCGTGATTGAGCGCCGGACCGGCCGTGACGGCGCGCTCAGGTAGTGCCTTGAGCAACAGTTGCTCAAGTTTTATCCAATTCATGGGTGGCCTCGTACCCGTTGTCGTATGAGCCATTCAATGGCAAACAGCAAACCCATTAACCCGTAGGAGATCAGGCCGGTGTACAACATCCACCAACTCAGCGGCGCCCAGAGGGTCAGGGCGGCCGCGAGCAAACCGTTACAGAGGAAAAACACACTCCAGGCGATCGTCACCTGGCGGGTATAAACAATTGCCTTGTCCGGCAGATGCGGTTCGCGCAAACGCGCCAGCCGCTCGATCATCGGTTGCCCGAACTTGAGGCTCAGGCCAAACAGCGCCAGCATGAAACCGCTCATCAACACCGGGTACCAGCGCAGCAACAATGGGCTATCGAACAACGCCAGCAGCAGGCAAAAAGCAATGGCAACCACCGCCATCCAGACGCTGCCCGGACGCCGCTCGCCCAGCAGTGCACGGGCCAGCCACAATCCGCCCAGCAGCAGACCAAACTGCCATGGGGCGAAATGTTCCATGCCGAAATACACCGCAAAGGGGTACAGCAGGCCCGCGAGCAGCAGGCCGAGGCCGATCACTCGGCTCATGCGGCCGGTTGAACCAGACGGTAGACCGCCTCGACCACGTCGCCGACAGTACGCACCGATTTGAATTCCTCGGCGGCGATTTTCTTGCCGGTCTGGCGTTTGATGTGATCGATCAGATCGACCGCGTCGATGCTGTCGATTTCCAGGTCCTGATACAGGTTGGAGTCCAGGTTCACGCGTTCGGGTTCCAGCTCAAAGAGTTCGACCAAGGCATCGCGCAGGGTGTTGAAGATGTCGTCACGAGTTTGCATGGTCCGGTCTCAAGCTGCCTGTTTTGCAGTGACGAACGCCGCAAGGCTCGTCACGTTGGTGAAGTGACCGCGGGTGTCATTGGCTTCGGCATCAATCTTGATACCGTACTTTTTCTGAATCGCCAGGCCGAGCTCCAGAGCGTCGACCGAGTCCAGACCCAGGCCTTCGCCGAACAAAGTCTGCTCGTCGCCGATGTCTTGCACACCGATGTCTTCGAGGCCCAGGGCTTCGATGATCAGCAGTTTTATTTCACGCTTCAGATCGCTCATCTTCGGCGAGCTCCTTAATAAAGTAATGGTGAAAATAATCGTTGAGTTTGCGCGAGGCCTGAGGGGGTGAGCCGAGCGCTGCGAAGGCTTGTGGATCTATATCGGCCCCTACACGGAAACTGAAGTGCACACGACGTTTTGGGATCCGATACCAAGGCTCGGCCTTGGTCAGGGTTGTCGGGCTGACCTTGATGATCACCGGGGTGACGATTCTCGCACCGCGAAGGGCGATTGCCGCAGCGCCCCGATGAAAGGCCGGCGGTTGGCCGGGTTGGGTGCGGGTGCCTTCGGGAAAGATGATCAGGGTCTGGTCGCTTTTCAGTGCATCGGCGGCTGCATCGAGCATGTCCATGCTGCCGTCGTTGCTGATGTACCCGGTGCGGCGTAGCGGACCGCGAGTGAAGGGGTTCTCCCAGAGGCTCTTCTTGACCACGCAGTTGGCGTGGGGCACCAGACCGATCAGGAACACGACATCGATCAACGAGGGATGATTGGCGATGATCATCTGCCCCGGGCGACCGAGTTTGTCCGCGCCCTGGATGTCGTAGGTCAGCACACCCGAGCGGGCCATGAACCGGACAAAAAACCAGAATATCCGGCTGACGATATGTCGCACACGTTGCCGATGGGTCTGGGCATCGCCCGGCAGGCAACTCAATAGCGGTAAAACTACCAATCGCAGGCACAGCGCGCCCAACCCGAAGAGGGTAAAGCTCACGGCGGTAGCCAGCAGACGCCAGTAGTAAGCGTCGCGGTTTTTAGCGGTTACAGGTTGCGTTGCCAGGTCCATACACGATTTTTCCAGGCATGTTGGCAGGTGGTCTGCTGGCCGAGCAGCATGCGCAACAGATTCAGCGCATGGGGCCAATGGGGTTTGGACAACGCATCCGAGGTGCTGTTCAAGGACAGCTGCCACTGATTTCCGGGTGTGATCAACAGGCCGACCGCGTACGGAAACGGCACATCGTCGATCCAGGCTGAGTAGGCTTGCGGCGGTTGCTCTTCGGTGATCACCAGCAATACCGCAGGCGCGCCTTCCTCAAGCAGCGCCGCAGCCTCCAGCATGCCGTGTTCAAAGCCATCGCCGGCTGCGGCGAGAGCGGTCATTTCGCTGGTTTCGCCACGCATGATCGACCACAGTCCGATGACAGCGTTGTGCACCGACAGGCTGAACTGGGTCGGCGACAGCGGCTGATCGGCTGCCAGATCGTTGAGAATCTCGAAGGTACGCGGGGTTTCGCCGTGACGAGAAATAAAGACCAACGGTAGCTGTTCGCGACCCTCGGCCAATGGCCAGCCGACACTAAAGGCCATCCGCGCCAGACGGCTGAGTCGCCGGCGCTGCATGGCCGGCAGAAACGATACGTCGGGGGCGGCATCGCTGCTCTCAAGCACGACCGGTTGTCGGCTCCAGGCTTGCCAATCGTCCACGCTCTCGAGCCCAGGGGCCCAAGCGCGCCATTGGGCGATATTGAATTTGATCACTGAAAATTCATCCCGCCCCTGCGGGCTTCCTTGACGCGGTGAGTCGATTGACTGGCGACTGACCCGGCATGACGCTACGGCCGAGCGGCGCGCATTATCCCGGTGCAGCAGGCTTGTAGCAAATACTGGCTCCATTTTGTTCGGCGCGCCATGTCGTTTATCGACTAAAAAAGCTGTCGTTTGGCCATTATTCAGTTTTTTGCAGACGTGTCTGCCAGATGATTCATCGATAGAGGAGCGAAGCAGGTTGGTTTTTTGCCGAGATTGCAGCTGACTGTGTAGTCCGATTGCCAACGAGGTAGCTAAGCAGCGGTGTCGGCTACTACACTCGGTCATTCTTTGATACACGGAGGTTTTGACATGCGGCGCGTGGTGTTCAATCAGAAAGGTGGCGTGGGCAAATCCAGTATTGCCTGCAATCTGGCGGCGGTCAGCGCCAGCGAGGGCTATCGCACGCTGCTGGTGGATCTCGATGCCCAGGCCAACTCCACTCAGTATCTGACGGGGCTGACGGGCAACGACATCCCGATGGGCATCGCCGACTTCTTCAAGCAGACCCTGTCGTCCGGGCCGTTCTCGAAGAAAAATCAGGTCGACATCTACGAAACCCCGTTCGACAACCTGCACGTGGTTACCGCCACCGCAGAGCTTGCCGACCTGCAGCCCAAGCTTGAGGCCAAACACAAGATCAACAAGCTGCGCAAACTGCTCGACGAACTGGCCGAAGACTACGACCGGATCTACCTCGACACCCCGCCAGCATTGAACTTCTACGCGGTTTCAGCGTTGATTGCCGCCGATCGCGTGCTGATTCCCTTCGACTGCGACAGCTTCTCCCGTCAGGCGTTGTACGGTCTGCTGGCAGAAATCGAAGAGTTGAAGGAAGACCACAACGAAGACCTGCAAGTCGAAGGCATCGTGGTCAACCAGTTCCAGGCCCGCGCGAGCCTGCCGCAGCAGATGCTCGACGAACTGATCGCCGAAGGCCTGCCGGTGCTACCGGTGTACCTGGGCAGCTCGGTGCGCATGCGCGAATCCCACCAGGCCAACATGCCGCTGATCCACCTCGACCCCCGGCACAAACTGACCCAGCAATTTGTAGAACTGCACAACCTGCTGGAAAACACCTGACTCCTACAGACAACACAACACCCATGTGGGAGCGAGCCTGCTCGCGATGAGGCCATCACATTCAACAATGATGTTGGCTATCAGGCCGCTATCGCGAGCAGGCTCGCTCCCACATTAGGTTCAGGGTGGTTTTGAGATCGTCGTCAGATCCCCTGACTACGCAACCAACTCATCAACTGCGGCAACGGAAACGCCCCGCTCTGACGCGCCACTTCCCGGCCGTTCTTGAACAGAATCAAACTCGGAATCGAGCGAATCCCCAACTGTGCCGACAACTGCTGATTCGCCTCGCTGTCCAGCTTGGCCAACCGACACTTGCCCGCCAACTGCCCCGCCGCCTGCTCGAACACCGGCGCAAACGACTTGCACGGCCCACACCAGTCCGCCCACACATCCACCAGCAACGGCAGATCACCCTTGATCTGACTGGCGTAATCGGCTTGCTTCAATTCAAAGGGTTTGTTCAGCAGGACTTCGGATTTGCAGCGACCGCACTTGGGGTTATCGCCCAGACGTTCGGCGGGGATGCGGTTGAGGCCGTTGCAGTGGGGGCAGGGGATGAGCAGGGGTTCAGACATGAAGGGGCTCCGGAAATTGGGCAATGAAACCAATCTGGAGCCGAGGCCTTGGATTATCAAGGTGTAAGGGCGAGAGCAAAAAAATGGGCGGCCCCAAGGTCGCCCATATTCATTACGCCAAAACCTGCGCCCGCAAGCGTCGCCCGATGACGTCCAGCAAGTCGCAGCCGTCGCGCAGCGAAATGACCAGCGCCTGCGCAACCTCGTGCAGAACGCTGGCGTCACCCTGGATGTCGTCGCGCAGGGCGAAGGTTTCCAGCAGTTGGGTGGCGCTGCGGATGCGGAAGGCCGCTGTTTCGTGCAGCACGTCGAGCGGGGCTTCGGTGTCGATCAGCAGGGAAGGGACGTTGCAGTCCAGGCCGGTGATGGGCATGTATCGAGACATGGGGAACACTCCATTCGATAAAACAGCGCGGCCCATCAATGGACGGCGGACGGATTGAGCCGGCTGCCCGCCGAGTCGGGCCGGTCGAGGTTCTCCAGTGCTCTGTTCACCAGCAGCTCGCCCAGTACGATCATCTGCTGAATACCCAGCGCCACACTGCGGTGCGCGCCTTCGAGTTCAAAGGCCAGGTCGGTGGTCATCGCGTTGAGCGAGGCCAGGGTTTCGCTGGCGTGGACCAGCAGGGTTTCAGTGTCGATGTTGGGGGTAACGGTGAAGATGGGGCTGGGACGTTGGGTCGGGTTTGGGGTGTCGAGGGGATCGGTGGCGGTGAGGCTGAGTGGTTTGAGGGTGATCTTTTTCATGGTGAAGCTCCCTGAGCTATGGAGCCGCATAGCGGCATTTACATGCCTTGATACTGTTCAGTCTGTCAAAACTGGTCGCTGATTATGTGGCGACTTGTGAAGACTATCTGCGTGGTCGATTTGGGACAAGTTCACCTAAGGCGCTACAGCGTGCGGGAAATGTCCTAGGACTTGGACTAGGACGGTTTATGCAATGGTGACAACCATATCTCGCATTGATCAACTTTTTCATCGTCAGTCATTGCATGAGAGCTCTTCTTGTCGATTTCTTCGAATTTGTTTGGCGCCATTTCACGATAAAATATTAACCAGCTGTCTCTTCCTTCGTGTTCGATCATGTAGGTGTTTTCATTTCTTTTGACAGTAATCGACCAAGAGGAGAAAAAATTTGGGTGGTCGGTGAATAATATTACGGTAAAGCCACAGCGTGTGGATGCCTCATACAGCTCGCTTTGTTTCATTTGTGCGAAACTCTAGTCTTTAGGGGAGACCATGTTTTGGCCATTAAGGGACAGTCCACGTTTGTGGTTGAGTATCACGCTTAAGGTAACGTCCTCTGTCCCTTTCTGATTCAAAGCTTCTGAAGCTCCTCTTCAGCCTGGGGGGCTCCTCGATCAATGGCCTTGATCATCCAGTATTTCGCCTTGGCTTTGCTCTTTGGTAGACCGCCTCGTCCTGTCGCGTACATTTTCCCCAGTGCAAGCTGTGCTTTACCTAATTGAGCTTCGGCGGCTTGTTGGTAGAGCTGGGCGGCCTTGTGTTCGTTGCGAGTGGTGCCAATTCCATGCTCCAGCATCCGTCCCATTCTGTATTGGGAAAACTCATTGCCTTGCGCTGCTGATTTGCTGTACCAGGCAAAAGCCTCCTTGTCATCACGGCTGACACCTCGTCCCTCGGCGATCATATCGGCGAGGTTGAGCTGCCCATAGGAATCGCCAGCTTCCGCAGCCTTTCGGTACCACTGAACAGCTACAGCATTATCTTCGGGTACCTCTTTACCTTCTTCGTAGATACCACCTAACAGCATGTATGCCGACACATCGCCCTGCGCCGCTGCCTGGTTGTAATACTGCAACGCCTTGTTCATGTCCTTGAGATTATGTATCGATCGACCGCCCCGATGGTAAATCTGGGCCAGGCTGAACTGGGCTGCAGCGTTCCCTTGTTCAATGGCTTTCAGGTACCAGTAAACGCCCTCATCTTCGCCCTCAACCGTCCGATTACCTACCAGTTCGTTTCCTAGCTCGGCTTGCGCTTCGGCATTGCCTTGCTCGGCGGCTTTGCGGAACCATTCTTCAGGCATGCCCGGAGACCAGCTTTCAACCACACCGCAAAGGTTCTGGTTGATAGCGCGACCGAACTCCAGTTGAGCCTCTACCACGCCATTGACGGCTTGTTCATGCAACCGTTCGGAGTTGGGCGTGCACGCCCCTGTTTTCATCGCCGCATACATCTCGCGGGGCTCTAGAGCCCAGGCGTTGCAGGTGACAAAAAAAGCAGCAACCATCGCACCGACGGATTTGCACAGTGGTGTATTGAGATTCAAACAATGACTTCCTTGTGTTTTGAATTTGGTTGTTTACTGCGCAAAAAAATAGAAAGGTGGTGTGGGGAATGTTTTATTATGAACTCTATGGAGGTGCTTATACGAGTTTGTGATCTAAAGTGTTTATATATGCTGAAGGTCCGCATAGTAGTGGGAATTTGGTTGTGAACTCGATCAGCGAATCATTATTTGACGCGTGAATTTTGAAGAGGTTTTCTTTTTGTGTGATTTTTATATTTAGTTTTTCCTTTGTTGGTACGTTCTTTATTATTAGTTCGCTAATGTCACCACAGTTTAGGCCAATGCGACACGTGTTGAAGCCGGATTTTTTCCATTTTTCTGGAGGTGTGTCCGGATATTCTGGAATGTCAAACTCCAGTATTATAGTTGGTCTGCTGTTGTCGATGTTTATTGTGAATAGCTCAATGCTTCCAATGGCTACAGGGGCCGTGAAAATCTTGTTAAAGAATGTGCTTCCATCGAGCTCGTTCCAAGAATTCATTTTTATTCCTTGAAATAGAAGTGGTCTTTTGCACCGGGAACTTTACCAGTTCTAGTGTTTTCAATCGGCCTTAAATTCAAATGCGCGGTCTGGTCGCCTACGTTTCCGGGCTCATGATATTGGTGGCCGGCGGTGTGGTCTTGAATGATCACTTTTGAACCATCAGCGCGCGTGTATTGGTACTCTTTGGTGAGTATCGGTTTCCCCTCACTGTTCAAAATACTTTCACCAGCTTTGTCTGTCATTCTTACATACTTATATTGGCTCGTTTTCCCTGTTGTGGGGTCGTACACAGGGTCTGGGTGTTGCGTTCTTGGAATCCCGGCTGCGGATTTCGCCTGCTTGAAAGCGCCATTTCGAGAAACCTCGGGAGGTGTCGGCTCGCCCGGTTTACCGCATAGAGGATTATTTTCACTTCCAGGGCAATTGCTATTCAACCCCAACGGATCCACCCACCCCGTAGGGTTAGGCACGTACTGGTAGTTGTTCAACCCCCCAGCCAGCTTGATCGGATCCGGCGTCAAAAACCGTCCGGTGCCCGGATTGTAGTAGCGATGCCGGTTGTAGTGTAAGCCCGTCTCAGCATCGAAATACTGACCCTGAAAGCGCAGCGGGTTGTCAATTTCGGCGACGTCCAGCGTGGCCAGGTTGCCATAGGCGCGGTACTTGGCGGACCACATGATCTCGCCGCTGTAGTCGGTGAGTTCCTGCGGGGTGCCGAGGTGGTCGAGTTGGTAGTAGAACGGTTCGGCCTTAAGCGGGCCTTCGCCGTCGAGCATGGCCAAGGGGCGGAAGGTGCCGGGTTCGTAGATGTAGCTGCGGTAGCGGTTGTTGGCGCTTTCGGCGATCAGCCGTTCGCCTTGCCAGAGGAACTCGGTGGTGTGGCCATCGACGGTCTTGGCGATACGGCGGCCGAAGGCGTCGTACTTGTAGGTGGCGTTGCTGCCACCGGGCAGGCTGACGCCGATCAGGCGGTGCTGGCAGTCGTAGCGGTACACGGTGACGAGTTTCTGCCCGGTGCCGCGGCGTTCGCGGGTCAGGTTGCCGTAGGCGTCGTAGTCGTAATGGCGGTCGCCCTGCATCAGCAGGCGGTTGCCTTTGACGTTGGCCAGGTTGGCGGCGGGCTGGTCGCCTTGGCCCAGCAGGTTACCGGCCGGGTCGTGGGCGAAGGTTTCCGGGGTACTGCCGCGTACGTTGATCAGCCGGTCGAGCGGGTCGTAGTGGTAGCTGCGATTGCCCTTGCGGCTGTCATCGATGCCCGCGAGATTGCCGTTGGCGTCGTAGGCGTAGCGGCGCTGGAACAGGTTGCGTTCCTGCTGGCTGACGCTGTGCGCCTGCAACCGGCCTTGTTCGTCGTACTGGTATTGGCTGAGCAGCAGGCCTTGCTGGCGCTGCTGTTCGCGGCCGGCGCTGAACTGGTGGGTGGTCAGGCGCGCGCCGTTGAGGTCGATGCTGCTCAGGCGGCCGCCGGTTTGGTGGCGATAGTCGAGCTTGCTGCCGTCGGGCAGGCGGCAATGGCTCAACTGGCCGAGCGTGTCGTACTCATAACGCAGGGTGCCCCAGCCCTGATGCTCGGTGATCAGGCGGTCTTGCAGGTCGTACTCGTAGGCGAGCGGCCAGTGACCGTCGTCGACGTTCACCAACCGACCGAGGGCGTCGTAGCTGTAGTGAATGGCTTCACCATCGGCCAGGGTTTTTACCAGCAAGCGGCCGGCTGCATCGCGTTGATATTCGGTGACCAGTTCGCTGCCGTCGTCGCCGAATTCGGTTTTCTTCAGCAGTTGGCCATTCAGGTCATATTCGTAAGCGGTACGCCGCCCGTCGAAGCCGGTTTCCTGCTGGATCAGGCCGTTGGCGTAGTAATCGAGGTGGTAGTGCTCGCCACGTTCGTTTTCGATCTCGCTGAGTAGTAGCCGCGAGTTGTCATAGCGATAACGCAGCTGGCTGCCGTCCGGGTTGATACGGCGGCTGACCAGATGCAAACCGTCGGCGTATTCGTAGCGGGTGACGCGACCCAGTTCATCGCGTTCGGCGGTAACGCGGCCATAAGGGTTGTAGCTGAAGGCACGGGTGGCGCCGCCGGGCAGGGTGATTTGCGCGAGGCGGTTGGCGTTGTCCCATTGGTAGTGGGTGATGGCGCCGCTTTCTTCCTGACGGGTGATCTGCCGCCCGAGGGCGTCGTAGCGGTATTTGCGTTGGCCGCCGTCCGGCAGGCGTTCTTCCAGTAGTTGGCCGAGGTTGTTCCAGCCCAGTTGATGGCGGCTACCGTCCGGGTGGCGGATCTCCAGTAGACGGCCTTGGCGGTCGTAGCTGTAGGACGTTGCGTTGCCATCTGGATCGATCTGTTGGGTAATGTCGCCCTGGTTGTTGCGCTGGTATTTCCAGGTCGCCTTGCCACGATGGACTTCACTGACGAAACCGTCACTGTACTCGTAGGAGGTCGGCTCATCCTCTGGCGGAACAACGGCAGTCATGCGACCGGCTTCGTTGTAGTGGTACTCGGTCACCGCCCCCAGCGGGTCTTTTTCGGCGATCAAGCGACCCTTGTCGTCATAGGCCTTGAGGTGTTCGGCACCATCCGGGTCGACTTTGCTGACCAACCGCGCCTGATCGTCGTGGGTGTAGATCTCTTCGCTGCCGTCCGCGTTGGTAACGGTGACGCTGCCCTTGTCATCCCAGACGTAGTGCGCATCCATCTGCGAGAAGCTCGCCCAGTGATGGATGCAGCGCGCCGACTTGCCTTCTTTTTCCCATTCCCAGAAGAAGCTCGCGCCACCGGCCAGTTGCCGTTCAAGGATCACGTTCTGATCGTTGTAGGCATAGCGCTCGGCTTCACCGGCAGCGTTCTTCGCCTCGATCAGGCGCCACTGTGCGTCGTAGCTATAAGTGATCAGTGTCTGGATCGTGCTCCAGGCATCTTCCAGGTTGTCGGCTGGGCTGAACTGCTGATAGTCGACGGCGATGATGTGTTTGCGGTCGTAACGCAGGAGCAAGGCACGACCGGCGCCGTTGTCGACCCGTTTGATGCGCCCGTGAATGTCACGAGTGATGTGCAGACGGTTGCCGTAATCGTCGCTGATGGCGATCAGCGTCGCGCCTTTGCTGTTGTAGCGGAAGTGGTAGAACCGGGCGCGTTCGCCGGCCTGAGTGAGGATCAGCTCGGACGGATCGTCACCGAGGAAAATCGCCGCTTCCGACAGGCTGTTGGTGATCGCCGGGCGTTGCACGCTTGGCAGCGGGAACGTCGTGACACGGTTTTCGTGGTCGGTCCAGACCACGTCGTCGCCTTCGATGTCGACGCGTTGCGCCAGTGCGTGGCTCCATCCGTAGCCGAGGCCGCAATCGATTTCAGCGGCGCTGGTGCGGTAGAGGCGAGTCCACTCGAAGGGCAGCAGGCCGTTGAGTTGGCCATCGGTCAGGGTCAGCAGTTCTTCACCGGTGACCATGGAGACCGGGCAGCCGTTGGTGCAGGTCTTCTTGGCGCACGTCGCGCTTTTTTCGTCGGGGTTTTTTGACTGTTTGGACGCGTCGTGGTGGGGCTTTTCAGCTTTCTCCAGTTTCGAGTTGCGCTTGCCATCGAAGCGCAACTGCGCCAAACCTTTCTTCATCTGAGCCGTCACACCACGCGCTGCAACAGCGGTGTATTTCTCGACGTACTCCATGAAGCCTTTGATGATCTTGAACACGGACTCGACAAAACCGGTCACGGCCTTGATAACGATTTCGCCGTAATTTTTCAGCCGCGCTGCGAGGTAAATGACGCCGGTACCTTCCGCTGCAATGGTCAGCACTATCGAAATCACGATGTCGATCGCGATCCCGACGACGGCTGCTGTCGCCACTTTCGCGGCTTTGCCAGCCATCTGTGTCGGTGGTAAGCCGGCCAACCAGATGAGGGCGCTGCGCACCATCAGGAACAGGGCGGCCTCGTCACTGGCAAGCAGCATGGCCTTTTTCATGACGTCGGGTGCTTGCAGGGCCAGGTCTTTCAGTTTCTGGGCGCCAGCCCCGAGGTCTTTAGCGAACTTTCCTGGATCTTGCAGGATATCGAGCACCATGCTGATCCCGTCCCACACCCCCTTGATCGCTTCCCAACCGCCTTCCAGGATGCCGTTGCCGACGGCCATGGCGGCAGACGAAGCGGACTGGGTCGCCCATTGAGGTTTGAACCCTGCCCATTCCTTGCGCAGGAAACCTTCCAGCTGACCGGTCAGGCCGTCATAGGATTTGAACAAGGTATCGATCTGAGCCGGTGTCACTTCATTGTGAACCCGGATCTTGTAGAACTTGCCCGGCACACCACCGGTCCAGCTGGCTTTGCCCTTGGCGTCCAGTTTGACTTTGCTGACCGCACCACCTTCCACCGCAACGATTTCGACTTCGATGTCGCCGATCGGGATGTCATAGACCGATTCGAATTTGCTTTCGATCAGCAGCGGCCCCTTGAGCGGGCACTGGGCCACGCTCGAGAAGTCACCGTCGGTCATGGTGACCGATTTGCTGGTGTTTCCGACCTTGAGCACCCGCTCCATGCCCAGCAGCGAGGGCATATCGGTCGCCCGACTGACCTTGTCGGCCGCTTTGGCGTACCAGGTTTGGGTTTGCTCGCGGTACAGCGTCAGGCTGTCCTTGAAGGTACTCAGTTGGTTGTCGACGTAGGCAACGCGATCCATCAGCCTTGCTCCAGAATCAGGTGGTTTAGCAGTGTTTCATTAAGGGGGTTCGGAGCATCGGGGCGGCGCACGAAATGGGCGACTTTGAGCCTCAGGTTGCTCTCGGGATAAGCGGCGTAGATGTCTGGGCGTTCCTCGCTCAGCCATTGCATCAGGTTGTCGATCAGGGTCGATGGGTCTTTGGCCGCGAGCCGATCAAGCAACCCCTGCGGCACTTCCCACCACGGCCACACCTTGGCCGGTGGCACGCCGCGGGCGCCGACTTCCAGGGGTTGACCATTGATCAGGTAGCGCTCGAACACCGGCAGAATTTCACCGGCCCCGGCGCCGAGACCGTCGAGGATCGGGTAGATATGTCGGCCGTCCCAGAAGCGGAAAAAAACCTCGCTGCCGTCCGGCATGCGCACCTGGGTCAGGCTGCGCAAGTGTTCGAACACCACGTCCGGCGCACTGCTGGAAACCGCCAGCCAACCCCAGTCTTCGGCGTCGGTTTCGGCAACCCATTCGAGGAATGCCGAGCCGGGTTTCAGCTCGGCGAGGTACGGCATCACCGGCTGCCAGTCGGCATAAGGTGTGCCGCCCCAGATCGGGATCAGTTCGGTGGTCGCTTCTTGCTGGTAAAAGGCGTTGAGTGGCGCCGCATCGCTGGCGTTGCTGATGATCAGGTACAGGCGCTCGCCGGCTTGCAGTGGGCGGCTGGCGAGCCAGCTCCGGGGTGTCAGGCGATCAGATTGCACAGGCACCTGCCTTGCACTTTTCGCACTCTTCACAGAACGGCGCGTTGCGCTTGAGGGTGTTGATCTGCGCCGGGGTCAGTACGGCGCCGGCCTGGTCGGCATCGGCTTGTTTGAGTACGCCGGGCATCAACGGCGCCGCTGCGGTTCCGCTGCCGGGGCTGCCGCCGCTGTTCATGTTGATCGCCGGGCCACTGAGGGTCACGCCGCCGGCGTCGATCTTGATGAAGCTGCCGCCGCCCTTGAGGGTCAGTTCGCTGCCGGCTTCAAGCACCACTTTCAGGCCGCTGCTGAGGTGGATTTCCTGACCGGCTTCGATGAACTGGCCGGTGCCGATCTTGATGTGCTGGTTCACGCCGACGGTCAGGTGGTCGTTGGCGCGGGTTTCGACTTTGCGGTCGGCGTAGACGGTGTGGTGTTCTTCGGCCTTGAACTCGCTGTAGCTGTTGGCCTCGACGGTGTCGTGGCGTTCGTTGCCGACGCGGATCTTCTGGTCGTGTTCGATGTTTTCATCCCAGTCACGCTGGGCGTGCAGGAATATCTGCTCCTGGCCTTTCTTGTCTTCGATGCGCAGCTCGTTGTAGCCACCGCCACCGGGCGAGCTGAGGGTTTTGAAGGTGCTGCGGGTCTTGTTCGCCGGCAGGTCGTACGGAACGACGTTTTCCTTGTGGTACAGGCAGCCGCTGATCAGCGGCTGGTCGGGGTCGCCTTCGAGGAAGGTCACCAGCACTTCCATGCCGATGCGCGGGATGGCGATACCGCCGTAGTGGGCGCCGGCCCAGGCGGACGAGACGCGCAGCCAGCAGCTGGTCTTGTCGTCGGCCTGGCCTTCGCGGTCCCAGTGAAATTGCACCTTCACCCGACCGTACTGGTCGCAGTGGATCTCTTCACCTTTGGGGCCGGTGACCACCGCGCTCTGGCTGCCGAGAATGCGCGGTTTCGGGTGCACCAGCGGCGGACGGTTGGGCACGTCCCAGGGCGTGGCCTGAAAGCGGTTGCGGTAGCCCTGGTGGAAGTCATCCTTGAGGTCGGTGGTGTCGCTGGTCACCGACTCTTCGAGCACCTGCGGCTGCTTGCCTTCGTGAAGGATTTCAGTGAGCAGCCAGAGATCGTTCCACTTGGCTTTGGGGTGTTGGCTCAGGGCCAGGAAATGCCCGCTGACCAGCAGCGGCTGATCGCTTTTGCCTTCTGCCAATTGGTAGTCGCTGCGATGCCGTTCAAGGTTTCGCTTGGCCAGGTGCTTGCCGCGTTCGCGGTCGATGAAGCGCCCTGGGTAGTCGTAGTCTTCAAGGTCAGGTTTGGTGTCGCCGCGGGACTCGCTTTCGAGGGTGATGCGCGGTTTTTCGAAGTCGTAGTCACGGCGCGTGGTGCGGCTGGTGCGGGTTTCCAGGCGCAGGTCGAAGCGTTTGATCACCGGGTCGTTGGCGACCATGCCGGAGTCTTGCTGGTAGGCCACGGGCGCGAGTTTCGGGAACACCGTCTGGTCATCGCCGAACACCAGCTTGTGGGCGGTGGCGCTGTGCTGAAAGTGGTAATGAATACCTTCTTCCTCGCACAGGCGCTGGATGAAATGCAGGTCCGACTCATCGTACTGAACGCAGTACACGCGCTCGGGATAAATCGCCCCGACTTTGAATTCGTAGGCGTTGCTCTGGATGCCGTGCTCTTCGAGGACCTGGCCGATGATTTTCGGCACGCTGAGGTTCTGGAAGATGCGTTGGTTGATGCGGTGCGCCAGGTAAGACAACTGCGGGCGCAGGGTCACCGAGTAGCGGGTCAGGCGTTTACCGGCATCGCCTTGGGCCACGCGATAGATCTGCCCGTGAATGCCCGTGCCGTTTTGCGCGAGCTGCAAAAACGCCGGTTTGTGCAACAGGCTTTCGAGGTCCAGAGACGGGTTTTCGCTGACCAGTTCGACGTCGAACTGAAATGGCTGACTGATGGCTTCTCGACCGGTGAGGGCAAGTACCTGGAGATCGTTCGCCAGACCTTCTACGGTCAGGGCGAAGTGAGTCTGGTTGGCCGGCGCGAACATCCGTTGTTCCTCGTGCAGTGCTGCGGCATCCATCGATAGCCGTTTGGGCGATCAACGAAGGCAAGAATTCTTGGGTGGCGCAAACAACATCGACCAGCAGAGCTGGCCGATGTTTTGAAACGGTCGGCCAGACTTAGCCAGCGACCGGGGAACGCCAGTCATCGGAACCCGAAGTACCGGATACTTCGTGGGTCCAGGTGATTTTGCGGTAGGTGAACTCTACGTCTTCCAGGTGAGTGAAGTGCGAGTTCGACGGGTCTTGGCAGTTGTGCATGTAGTCTTTGATGTCGACGATGATCGCGTCTTCAAGCTTGGTGGTGAAGTAGTGTTCCTGGGTGCCGGCAGCCGAAGTGCGGTACCACTGGATGGTGATTTCGGTCAGGCGCTCGCCGGAAGTCAGCGCAGCCAGCAGCAGTGGCGAGGACTTGTCGAACACCTTGGTGATTTTTACTGGCTTGTGAACGCGCTGGCCGGTTGGTTGGCCGGACTGCGGGTCACGCGGGATGATCACTTCGTGGCTGAAACCCTGAACCATGACCTGGTCTTCGTGACCTTCCTGGTAGGTGTTGCCAACCGAATCAGCGGTGAATGCACCGGCGGTGATCAGGCCTTGTTTGGTGCCAGTGATGGACATATACGCTGGTGTAGCCATGGATGCTCTCCTTGCTAAATAAATGAGGGTGCCCGGGAGGCGAGATCGCCCGGTGGGTACTCCTACATATCAAGCTTCGTGCCATGTAGTACATTTCGTATATAAATCAATGATGTATGCGATATCAGTGTCGGGCTTGTCCGGTTTGCCTGTAGGAAAAGTCGCTAATGTGCGCAAGAAGTTGCACAGTACTGCGCAACTTCTTGCGCACTTGGCTGCAGGCCTTGTGTGGCGTGGCCTGGAGCAGGAATGGTCGATGTTTTTCAGAAGGTGAGTGCGCAAGAAGTTGCGCACTTGGTTTTTTTGCTTTGTTCGTGGGGCACATTGAAGCGAATCGAGCGAGGCGGTGCGATGATTTGTAGTTCTTATGACGTGTCGCCTTGCGAGTGCCCCTGACGCGAAAGTTTTGCACCGGTCAGTAGGGCTGGCCGATGCAAGCACTTGAGCAATCTGACTTAGCTGTGGATTGGGGCGCGCCAATCGTCAGAACCGGAAGTGCCCGATACTTCGTGGGTCCAAATGATTTTGCGGTAGGTGAAGTACACGTCTTCCAGATGAGTAAAGTGCGACATGTTCGGATCCTGGCAGTTTGGCATACGTGACTGGACCTCAACGATCAGTGCATCGACCAACTCAATGCTGAAATAGTGCTCCTGAGTGCCTGCATTGGATGTGCGATACCACGCCAAGTGGCAGTTCTCCAGCCTTTCACCGGAGGTCAGTGCGCTAAAGATCAACGGCGAAGACTTGTCGAAAACTTTGGTGATCATCAGGGGCTGATGTACGCGCTGGCCAGTCGGTTGGCCAGATTGTGGGTCTCTGGGAATGGTGACCTGATGCTGAAAAGCCTGAACCAGAATCTGATCTTCGTGACCTTCCTGGTAGATGTTGCCGACAGAGTCCTGGGTAAATGTGCCAGCTGTAATCAGACCTTGTTTTTCGCCAGTGATGCATAGATACGCGGGTGTTGGCATGTGTGTTTTCCTAGCCTGATAAACCAAAGGTGCCCGAGGGATGAAATTGCCCAGGGAGTACAGAGTGGTGATCAAGCTTCATGCCATTTAAATTTAATCTATAAAAATCAACAAGTTATGTTTTTTATCTGGCGAATATCGGTGTTTCGTCAAGAAAATTGCGCAACTTCTTGCGCACCACAGCGCAAGAAGTTGCGCAGTGCCTTGAAAGCCATACAGGCGATGCTGCAAGCTTGATTAAAACCAAGTTATCCACAGGCGCGTTGCGCAAGTTGTTGCGCATCATGGCCATGTGACTGTTTGCAGTGCGTGGCTTCAGAGTGGCCGTGGAAACCTTCATCTGACCGTCCTCACGACGAGCAACTGATCTCCAGGTGCTTACCCCACTCAGGCGGGCGCTCGGCGTAGCTGTCCATGCCTGGCTGTTCTTCGAACGGTTTGCTCAGTACCGTGTGCAGGCGGCGAACCTCTGCGTAGTCGCCACTTTCTGCCGCGTCGATGGCTTTCTGTGCCAGGTAGTTGCGCAGGATGTAGAGCGGGTTGACCGCGTGCATGCGGGTGCGGCGCTGTGCTTGATCGCTGTTGCCGTCGCGGGCGACGCGCGCGCAGTAGAGCTCGGCCCAGGCATCGAAACCCTTGATGTCGACGAAGTCGTCGCGCAAGCGGGCGACGGCAAGCTCCGCGGCTTGATCGCCCAGACGGCGGAAAAACAGGTTGTAGTCGACGCCACTGTTTTGCATCAGTTGCAGCAGTTTTTCGACCAGTTTCTGGTCGTCTTCTTCGCCAGTGGTCAAGCCGAGGCGACGGCGCATCAAGTCCAGGTAGTGAGCCTGATACAGCGGGAAGTACAAGCCGAGGGTTTCGCGTAGAGCGTCGACGCTGATGAACGTTGTCAGGGCCTGGGCCAGCGCGCTGAGGTTCCATTGGCCGATCGGCACCTGATTGCTGAACGAGTAGCGACCCTGATCATCGGAATGGTTGCAGATGAAATTCGCGTCAAAGTCGTCCAGGAAGGCAAACGGGCCGAAGTCGAAAGTGACGCCCAGGATCGACATGTTGTCGGTGTTCATCACCCCGTGGCAGAAACCATAAGCCTGCCATTTGGCGATCAGCTCGGCGTTGCGCTCGACGACTTCGCGGAACATCGCCAGGTAGGGTTCCGGTTGTTCCAGGCACTCGGGGAAGTGCATCGCCAATACGTGCTCGCCGAGTGCTTTCTGCTGTTCGGGCCGTTTGGTGTAGTAGAAGTACTCGAAGTGCCCAAAGCGCACATGGCTCTGCGCCAGGCGCAGGACCATTGCCGCCCGTTCCTGTTTCTCACGCCAGACCGGGGTGTTCGAACCGATCACGCACAGTGCGCGGGTGGTCGGGATGCCCAGGGCGTGCAACGCTTCAGACGCCAGGAACTCGCGAATCGACGAACGCAGCACCGCGCGACCATCGCCCATGCGCGAGTACGGCGTTTGCCCGGCACCCTTGAGGTGCAAGTCCCAGTGTTCGCCGGCCTCGTTGTAGACCTCGCCCAGCAGCAGCCCGCGACCGTCGCCCAATTGCGGGTTATAGGAGCCGAACTGGTGCCCGGAATAGACCATCGCCCGCGGCTCGGCTTCTGCCCATAGCTTGTGACCGCCGAACAGTTCGGCGAACACCGGCGTCTCGGCAACGCCCGGGTCCAGGTCCAGCAGGGCCATGGCCGCAGGGCTGGCAACCACCAGTCGTGGTTCGCCGATGGGCTCAGGCAGTACGTGGGTTGAGAGCGCATCGCCCAGGCGGGCGAAGCGGTTGTCGAAGGTCAGTTCGTCGAGGGCTTTCAACGGCCATCTCCAGCAAAATGTCCGAGCATTCTGCTGGGGAATGGCACGTGGCGTCCAGTCAGTCGAGATGCACCGACGGTGGCTCGGGTGGGGTCTTGCCTTTATCGGGAGACGTGGCGGGTTTGGCCGCATCGCTGGTCAGCAACAGCTGTTCCTGGCCTGTCAGGTTTTTCAGGTGGATATCCACCTGACGGAAAGCGATGTTGATGTTGTGCTTCTTGAACTCGCTGTTGATGAACCGGTTGATTTCATCGAGTGCCGGGTTACGGTCGCCGAGGTCTCGGACATGAATACGCAGCTCGTGATCGAGGGTGCTTTCACCGAAGTTCAGGAAAAATACCGAGGGCGTAGGGTCCTTCAGCACGCGCGGGTTTTCCATGGCGGCTCTGAGCAGCAGGGTTCGCACCAGCTCCAGGTCCGAATCGTAGCCGACGCCCAGCTTGAGGGTTACCCGGGTCACGGTGTCGGTCAGCGACCAGTTGATCAGTTGCCCGGTGATGAACGTCTTGTTCGGGACAATGATGTCCTTGCGGTCGAAGTCGGTGATGGTGGTAGCGCGGATGCGGATTTTGCTCACCGTGCCCGACAGGTTGCCGATGGTGATGGTGTCACCGATTCGTACCGGACGTTCGAACAGGATCATGATCCCGGAGATGAAGTTGGCGAAGATCTCCTGCATGCCGAAACCCAGACCCACCGAGAGTGCTGCGACCAGCCATTGCAGTTTGTCCCAGCTCACGCCGAGGGTCGACAGGGTGGAGACAAAACCCACACCGGCAATCGCATAGGTCAGCAGGGTGGTTGTGGCGTAGGCGCTGCCCTGGGCCAGATCGAGCTTGGACAGCACCAGCACCTCGAGCAACCCCGGCAGGTTCCGCGCCAGGGCCACGGTAATACCGATGATGATCAGCGCACCGAGCATGTCGCCGATGCTGATCGGCACCATGCTCATGTTGGCACCGACGCCGCTGGTGTATTCGTACAACGTGATGTTGTCCAGGTACGAGAACACCGTGATCAGGTCTTTCCAGACCCAATACAGCGCAGCGATGAAACCACCGAGCAGGGCCAGACGAATCAGGCGCAGGGACTGTTCGTTGACCTTCTCGATGTCCAGTGTCGGTTCTTCGACAACCGCTTCACCGTCGCCGGCTTCCTTGGCGGCCTGGCGTTTGGTCAGGGCGCGCTGGTAGGCCAGACGCCGTGCCGCGACGGCCAGCCCGCGGACAAAGGTGGCTTCGATGATCAGCCAGAACATCAGCAGGTACAGGGTGTTGATCAACCTGTCGCTGAGTTTCAGTGCGGTGTAGAAATAGCCAAAGCACACGGCGATAAACAAGGCGATCGGTAGCACAGTGAATAGAATGCCGACCGCTTTGCGAAACAGTGAGGCGCTGTTATGTGTCGGGCTGTTGATCAGCAGGCGGCTGAGCAACCAGGCCATCAAGGCATAGCAGGTCAGCACCACGGCAATACCGATTACGTCGTCCGCCAGGGTCGCCGGTTGCAATTCGGCAACCGCCACGACCGCCACCAGCGCCAGCACCACCAGGCCAAGACGGCGGATCCAGCCGCGCAGGAATTCCACCTGAGGTTTGTCCCAGCGAAAGTGCAGTTCCGCCACGCCACCCGGCGCAAGGATCCGGTACGCGGTGTAGAACACCAGCCAGGCCTGGGCAATTTGCAGCAGCGCGGCGCCGAGGTTGGCGTTTTGCCCGCGGGCGTCGATCTGCAAGGCGAAACCGCACAGGGCCAGGGCCAGTGACACCGGCATTGCCAGCAACACGTTGATCAGGATCGCCTGCGGTGTGTGCCATTGACTGTCACGTTTGAAGTGACCGATGTCCTGGTGCACCTTGTTCAGTCGCGCATAGAGGTATTTGCGTCGCCAGACCAGGAAGCCGATCAGCAGCACCAACGGCAGAAACAACAGCGGCCGCTGGGTCAGGCCGTCGCCAAGCTCGCTCAGGCTCGAAGCCCATGGCAAAGTGATGACCTGTTTCTCCAGGCGGTCCGGCACACCGCGCATCCATTCGAAATCCAGCGGCTTGTTGCTGGGAATCCAGAACATCTGTTCGTCGAGGGTCGCTCGCAGGCTCTGGGCGGTGGTGAGCAATTGCTTCTGATTCAATTGCAGGGTGATGGATTCGTTGAGCAGCGCACTCAGTTCGCGGCTCAGGCGCTCCAGCAGGTCGGCGCGAGTGACGGCCAGATCGAGCAGGGTTTTGCGCAGTTGCGGGGTGACCTGATCGGCTGGCTGGCTCGCCAGCAAGTTATCCACATAAGCGCCGGGAGTACTGATCAGTTCGCGCTGTTGATTGACCTCGAACTGGTACAGGCGAATGTCGGCGATGTCGTTGGCCAGGTTCCGATCAAGCGTGAGCCGTGGCAAGGCCTGCTTTTGTTTATAGAGAATCTTGGACAGCAACAGACTGCCCTTGAGTACGCTGATCTGCTCGTCCAGCGCGGCGTCGCTTTGGGTCACGCTGTCGAGTTGCTGCTTGGTTTGCAGGTTCTGCTGGGTCAGTTCGTTGAGGCGGTCGGTGCTTTTGAGCAGGTAGTCGGAGAGCTTCAGGTTGGCAGCGCTTTCCGTGGCCAGCAGATTGCTGCCGCCGGCTTTTTGCGCTTCGATCGATTGCTGAGTCACCGTCTGTTGAGACTGGGCCAGGCGCTTCTGGTTGATCAGGGTTTGCAGGTCCTGGATCTCCCGCTCCATCCGTGCGGTTTTTTCCAGCAGCAAGTCGTGTTGGCTGTTGCCCAGGTCCTGCAGTTGACTGTTGCCAGCCAGTTCCTGACGACGCAGCGGGATCAGCGCATTCAACGCTGCCAGCTCGGCGTTGAGTGTGTCGCGTTGTTCGTTCGTAAGGGCTTTGCCGTTGTCTCTGCCCAGCTTGAGGATGCCGTTGATTTGCAGGATGCGCGTCTGGCTGGCGCTGATCTCGCCCTGGGCGCGCTCGGGGCGGGTCTGGGCGGTGATGATCAGGCTGTTGGCATCGGCCAGGGCTTTTTGCAGATCGCTTTGCTGGGTGCTGCGATCAGTGAGCATCTGCTCGAGTTGTGGTACCGACAGGTTGGCGTAACGTTGCTCGACCGGTACGGCTTTGCTGGCCTTGAGGCGTTCCAGCTCGCGCTGGTTTTCGATGTTCTGCTTGGGCGCAGTGCTCAATTGCTGCTTGAGGTCGTTCAGGCGCTTTTCGTAATCGTCTCTGTTGGACAGTTGAGTCAGCGTCTGTTGAAGCACCAGTTGCAGGGCTTTTTGATCGGCCTCGGGCAGTTTGCGCTCGGCAATCTTGTCCAGGCTCTTCTGCACGGTCTCGGCGGACGGCGGTTCGGCCGCTTGCAGGGAGCCGACGGAGAGACTGAGCCCGAGCAGGGCAATAGCAAAAAATGAGCGCAGAGTTGGCATAGAGACCGATCGAAAACGTAACGAAAAAAGGAGTTTAGAGGAACAACCCGGGGCCCGGGCGACTTCCTTCGGGAAATCTGACGCCCACTTTGGCGATCTTGTTCCCGTCCATGACCGCGACCGTCCAGATGGTGTTGTTCCATTCCACCTGGTCACCGACTACCGGAGCACCACCGACTTTCTGGGTAATGAAGCGACCGAGCGGCATGTCTGGATCGACCCCTTCGAGTTGCAGCCCATACAGCGCTGAAACCGCACCCAGCTGGGCGTCGCCTTCCAGAACGAAGTCACCGAAGAAACGCAAATCGAGGCCGCGTTGCGGCGCCTGACTGAAGAGTTTTCCGAGCGCCGGCAGGTTGTGTTCATGGCCGATAACGCAGAGCAAGTCGCCGACTTCAAGCACCGTACTACCCGACGGATGGAGCAGTTGCTGACGGCGAAACAGTGCCGCGATACGTGTGCCTTCGGGCATTTTCAGCTCGCGAAGGGCGGCGCCGATGCACCATTTCTCTGCGCCAAGACGGTACACGAACAGTTCCCACTCACTGGTGACGTGCACTTCAAGGGCGGCCCGAGAGATCGGCGCGGGTTCTGGTGGAACCGTCACCTTCAGCAGTTTGGCAACCCACGGCAGGCTGGTGCCTTGCACCAGCAGCGATACCAGCACGATGAAGAACGCGAGGTTGAAGTACAGCTGGGCGTTTGGCAGGCCGGCCATCAACGGGAACACCGCCAGAATGATCGGGACCGCGCCGCGCAGGCCAACCCAGGAGATAAAGGCCTTCTCGCGCCCATGGAAAGCCTTGAACGGCAGCAGGCCGACCATCACCGACAGCGGCCGTGCAAACAGAATCATCCACAGCGCCAGACCGAGAGCGGGCAGGGCAATGGGTAGCAAGTCGTGGGGTGTCACCAGCAGCCCCAGCACCAGGAACATACCGATCTGCGCCAGCCAGGCCATGCCGTCGAGCATGTGCAGAATGCCGTGGCGGCTGCGCACCGGACGGTTGCCGATCACCAGGCCACACAGGTACACCGCGAGAAAACCGCTGCCGTGCAAGGCGTTGGTCAGGGCGAACACCACCAGACCGCCAGCGATCACCAGAATCGGGTACAGGCCGGTGGCCAGGTGGATTCGATTGACCATTTGCAGCATCAGCCAGCCACCGCCCAGACCGACGATGGCGCCGATGCCGAACTCACGAAACAGGTGAGTGAGCAGGCTCCAGTGCAGGCCGGTCTGGCCGCTGGCGAGCATGTCGATCAAGGTGACGGTGAGAAACACCGCCATCGGGTCGTTGCTGCCGGATTCGATTTCCAGGCTGGCGGTCACCCGTTCGTTGAGACCTTTGCCACCCAGCAGCGAGAACACCGCTGCGGCGTCGGTGGAGCCGACGATGGCGCCAATCAGCAGACCCTGGATCAGGTTCAGGTTGAACAGCCAGGCCGCGGCCAGGCCGGTCAGCCCGGTGGTGATCAGTACCCCGACGGTGGCCAGCGACAGCGCCGGCCATAACGCCACGCGGAAACTCGCGACCCGGGTGCGTAATCCGCCGTCGAGCAGGATCACGGCCAGCGCGAGGTTGCCGACCAGATAGGCGGTTGGGTAGTTATCGAAGATGATGCCGCCGCCGTCGACGCCGGCAGCCATGCCCACGGCCAGGATGATCACCAGAATCGGGATCCCGAGGCGGGACGAAAGTGAGCTCACCAGAATGCTCGCACCTACCAGCAACGCGCCGATCAAGAACAGGCTGTTGATGGTCGTCGCATTCAATGGCAGTACTCCGGGAAGCTGAAAGACAGGCGCAGACTGACCATGCAGTCTGCGTGCCAGCGA
Source organism: Pseudomonas sp. GW822-FHT06B12 (assembly GCF_058799675.1). Taxonomy (NCBI): domain Bacteria; kingdom Pseudomonadati; phylum Pseudomonadota; class Gammaproteobacteria; order Pseudomonadales; family Pseudomonadaceae; genus Pseudomonas; species Pseudomonas sp. GW822-FHT06B12. The sequence goes on along the minus strand of NZ_JBXALR010000002.1, from coordinate 327,393 downwards.
TTCTAACCTGTTGAAATGTGATGCTGTCAAAAAGCTTTTGACGGGGGAACTGATCGTTCCCACGCTCCCGCGTGGGAATGCCTCAGTGGACGCTCCGCGTCCGCTCTTGATGTGACGCGGAGCGTCACGGGCTGCGTTCCCACGCAGAGCGTGGGAACGATCGTCGGATCAGAGGCTAAACCGCCCAACCATATTGTTCAGGTCCAGCGCCAAACGCGACAGTTCGTTGCTCGCAGCGCTGGTCTGGTTGGCGCCGGTGGCGGATTGCACCGACAGGTCGCGGATGTTCACCAGGTTACGGTCGACTTCACGGGCTACTTGGGCCTGTTCTTCGGCAGCGCTGGCGATCACCAGGTTGCGCTCGTTGATTTCGACAATGGCGCTGTTGATGGTGTCCAGCGACATGCCGGCGCCACGAGCGATGTTCAGGGTCGACTCTGCGCGCTCGGTGCTGTTGCGCATCGAGTCAACAGCGTGTTCGGTGCCGCTCTGGATGCTGCCGATCATGCGTTCGATTTCGCTGGTCGATTGCTGCGTGCGATGCGCCAGGGCGCGAACTTCGTCGGCCACCACGGCAAAACCGCGACCGGCTTCACCGGCACGCGCTGCTTCGATGGCGGCGTTCAGGGCCAACAGGTTGGTCTGGTCAGCCAGGCCGCGAATCACGTCCAGCACCTTGCCGATGTCTCGTGACTCGTTGGCCAGATCGCCGATCAGGGTGGCAGTGCTCTGCACATCAGCGCTCATGCGTTCGATGGCGCTGACGGTTTCCTGCACCAGATCACGGCCGTCACCGGCAGAGGTGGTGGCGTTTTTCGAGGCTTCGGACGTGCTGACCGCGTTGCGTGCGACTTCTTCCACGGCACTGGTCATTTCGTTGACGGCCGTTGCGGCTTGCTCGATTTCGTTGTTCTGCTGAGTCAGGCCTCGGGCGCTTTCGTCGGTGACGCTGTTCAGCTCTTCGGCGGCGGAAGCCAACTGAGTCGCCGAACCCGAGATCCGTTGCAGGGTATCGCGCAGTTTCTCCTGCATCTTCGACATGGCCAGCAACAGGCGACCGGCTTCGTCGGTGCCGTCGACGGTGATCGGCCGGGTCAGGTTGCCCTCGGCGATTTCTTCGGCGGCGCTCAGTGCCTTGGCGATGGGCTGAGTGATGCTGTTAGTCAGCAGCCAGGCAAACAACAGGGTCAAACCCGTAGCGATCACCAGCAAGGTCACCACCAGGTTGAAGGCAGAGGAATATTGGTCGACGGCTTTCTGGTTGAAGTCGGCGGCTTGATCGTTGTTGATCTGCATCAGCCGGTTGAGCACGGTATTGACCGCCTCGGAGTTGGTCAGCAGTTCGGTGTTGAGCAATGTGCGCAATTCATCGACCTGGTTATTGCGCGACAGGCTCTTCATGCGATCTTCAAGCTGGCGGTACTGACCCAGCAGTTGCACGTACTCATCGTAGGCCGCACGTTCCTGCGGGCTGCTGATGACTTTTTCGTAATCGGACTGGGCTGTGCGAATCTGCTGGCTGCGTTGATCGAACAGCGCGAGAGTCTTTTGCTGTACGTCCGGCTCGCGGTTGGTCAGCAAGCGGTAAGACAACACCCGCTGGCGCAAGGCGAGCTGGGTGAATTCGTCCAGGGCCTTGATGCTCGGCACGCTGTTCTGAACGATGTCTTCACCGGCAGCGCGAATCTTGCTCATCTGGTTCAAGGCGAACACACCCAGAATCAACATCAGTGCGCCAATCAGGGTGAAACCTGCGAACGCCCTGGGGGCGATATTCATATTGCGAAGGGACATGGAGTTCACCGTAAAGCGCGCATTGGCACGAGTCTGAGACGAGGTATGTATGACTTATCGGTCATACGACTAAAGTCTTGAGCCGCTGCGCGCTTTTGCCGCAGATCGGTCGTACTGACGAGCTGTCAGGAACCAGAGCGGACAAACGCAGTCTTTAAAACTCGCAAGTAAGGTTGCCGCCAGGAAAATCAAGGCTTTACGCCTGAATAACCCTGGCGCCAGTGGTGACTTTTCTTTATCGTACGCGCCCTTTGAAAATGCTCGGAAAATCAAAATGTTGGAAGCATCCCTAAGCCAATTGGAACAGCTGGTCAGCGACCTGGTGCAACACAACCAGGAACTGCTCGGCACGAACGCAACACTGAGTGCAGAACTGGCCCAGGCCAAGGATGAAAACGAAAGCCTGCAGCTGAGCCTGATGGAGCAGGAAGAGAAGCAGGGCGCCACTGTCGCGCGCATTCAAGCGCTGGTTGAGCGTGTGAGCGCAGGTCCTGTGAACGCATGAGACACGGTGCCGACGGGATAAAAGTCGTCTCGATTCTCGGGGAAGACTATTCGATCAAGGCGCCGGCCGGGGAAGAGCAGACCCTGCTGGACGCCGCATTGATGTTGAAAGCGGTGCTGGCTGAGACCAAAAAGAAATACCCGACCCTGATCGGGGACAAACTGTTGGTGCTGACGGCAATGAACCTGTGTTCGCAGCAGCTTGCAATGCAAAAACGTCACCAGCAGGAACTCGACCGTTACCAAGAGCAAGTCAGCGCCACGGTTGAAGTGATTTCGAAGACGATCAATCAGGCCTGATCAGCTTGCGCACAACCAAAGAGTAGATTGTCGATTGAGTTGTATACAATCGGCACGGCTGTTGCAGTAGATTTGCCTCTTACTCTTTGGGGGTGCTTCATGCAGTTCTGGCGACGCAGTATTCAATGGCAGTTGATCCTGAGTATGGGCACCGCCCTGCTGGTCAGTATTCTGATCGTGGTCGGCATTTATACCCTGGTGGTCAACCGCCTCGCCCAGAGCTATCTGGTCGAGCAAGCACTGCCTTCGAGCATCGAAGCGATGCGCAACGACATCGAACGGATTCTGGTCCAGCCGCTTACCGCGGCCAAGGATATCGCCAGCAACAGGATGGTGCGCCAGTGGTTGGCCGAGGGTGAAAACACTGCTCGGGCCAACGACTTCGTCAGCTATCTGGAAGGCATTCGCGCCGAGCACAAAGCCTTTACCGCGCTGATCGCAGGCACGGAGTCGGGCCACTACTACACCGAAAAAGGTCTTGATCGGACCCTCAGCCGATCCAATCCGAGCGATGCCTGGTTCTACGCCTTCCTCGACAGCAACCAGCCGCGCACCCTCAATATCGACAAAGACACAGCGACCGGTGAGTTGGCCTTGTTCATCGACCTCAAGGTCTCGCAGGGCGGCAAGGTCGTGGGTGTTGCCGGGTTGGGCCTGAGTATGAAAGAACTGTCGGAGCTGATTCACAACTTCAGCTTTGGCGAGCGCGGGAAGGTCTATCTGGTGCGTTCCGACGGTTTGATCCAGGTGCATCCCGAGGCCGGATTCAGCAACAAACGTCAGTTGGCCGAGCAGATCGGTGGCCCGGCGGCGCAAGCGGTGATGGGCCATCAAGGCCCGACCAGCAGCGGTTTTGTACGTGATGGCGAAGACTATCTGGCCCTGAGTCTGCCATTGCGCGACCTGGGCTGGACTCTGGTGGCGGAAGTGCCGCAATCGCAGATCTACGCCGAGGCCCGACACGCAATGTGGCTGACCAGCGCCATAGGTTTGGGCGTTGCACTGGTGTGCCTGTTATTGGTGGTGTTGCTGGCTCGTGGACTGGTCCGGCCGATCCGTCAGGTAACAGCGGCACTGGTAGCGATTGGTAGCGGTGGTGGCGATTTGACCCACAGGTTAGATTCCAGCCGCGCCGATGAGCTGGGCGACCTGGCCCGGGGTTTCAATCGTTTCCTTGAAAATCAACGCAACATGATCGGCGAAGTTCTAGCCACCAGCGAGCGTTTGCGCACCGCCGTCGGGCAAGTCGCGCGGGTGGTGGAAAACACCGCCGAGCGTTCCGGACGACAGCAGGAAATGACCGACATGGTCGCCACTGCCGTGCACGAAATGGGCCTCACCGTACAGGAAATCGCGCAGAACGCCGGCAACGCGGCGGTCGCCTCGCAAACAGCCCGCGATGAAGCGTTGCAGGCGCGTGAAGTGGTCGGCGGCTCGATCCGGCATATCGAAAGCATGTCCGATGAAATCGGTATCGCTGCCAGCGCCGTCGGCGAGTTGGCGACTCAGGTCGCGTCCATCGATCAGGTGCTGGCGGTGATTCGCGGGATCTCCGAACAGACCAACTTGCTGGCGCTGAACGCGGCGATTGAAGCAGCGCGGGCCGGAGACATGGGCCGGGGCTTTGCAGTGGTGGCGGATGAAGTGCGGACATTGGCACGGCGTACGCAATCGTCCACCGATGAAATCCAGCAGATGATCGGCAGCCTCAAGCAGGGCGCAGAGAATGCTGTGTCGTCGATGCACTCAGGGCAAGCGGCGACCGGCACAGGCGTTGAGTCGAGCCAACGCACCGGAGCATCGTTGACCGCGATTACCGGGCAGGTCGAACGCATCAGCGACATGAACCATCAAGTGGCGACGGCCACCGAAGAGCAGTCGGCGGTGACCGAAGAGATCAACCGGAATGTGCAGGGGATTTCTGATCTGGCTCGGGCGACGGCGGGTGAGGTGAGGGCGTGTCGTGAGGATTGCCAGACGTTGCAGCAATTGGCCGATGACCTGGCGCGGCAGATGGGTGGGTTTCGGTTGAGCTGAGTCTGTTCGGTGCGGGCCAAGGCACGACACACTAACAGTGTGCGTTGGGTCCACAGATCATCAGTCTGCCGCTTAGGTCGTGACCAAAATCTCTCTTCCATAAAAGTTGATGCCGCCGATGGTCTCCATATAAAAGACTCGTTTCTCCCGGACGCTCCATGTCCCTTGGCTATCGATATAGGTATCGCCGATGGCCAAGGTTCTGAACATGTCGTCGCGGTTGAACGATCGGTTACCGGTCTGGATATCGGCCTGGCTGCGGACGGTGACGCGATACAGGTTGACGCTTTCCAGGCGGTATTCCTTATCGAGCGGACGGTGGGTGTTGCCGTCTTTTTTGATGGTGTCACCCACCGTTACTGACAGAATGAATTCGTCTTGTGTGAGGTTCACGTTGGGATCAATGTCCGCCTGTGCGTTTGGCGTACCGTAAACGACGGCTCGCCACAGGTTGGGACTGATGAGTAGAAAGTCTTTGGAGGTGATGCGGTACGTCGTTTCATACCGATCATCGACCGAAGCGATTCCAAACATGCCGGCAGCTGTTGTTTCAGCTGAGTCCTCAGCGAGTGCGGTTAATGATTCAGTCGTATTCGCTGAACTTTTGACAATGCTGATCACTGACCTTTCGTTATCAAGCCTGTGGTGATTCTTGCTGCTGACGACGTAGTCGAGCCCGTCGGTATCGGTCCACAACGTCCCGTTTCTTTTTTGTGATGCCGAGACGGATGCCAGGACACAATAAGTCTGGGGGACAAGTCCAGGTAACTTGATGATTCGGTCTGCATTAACAGTTGAGTTGTTCATGACATTCACTCATTCAAGGATATGACGCGGACAAATCAGGTCCGTGGTGGCCGAGCAACGGTTGCGTCGGAACCATCAGCCTATCGAAGCGATCCTGAATGCACATCTGTCAGAAGTAACAGGTATGTACGAGTGCGGCGAGGGGGGGCCGAGAATATTGCTGACGAAGCGGCAAGCTTTTCTCTGCTCGGTGCAATCATCCACCGATGAAATCCAGCAGATGATCGGTAGCCTCAAGCAGGGCGCGGAGAATGCCGTGTCATCCATGCACTTGGGACAGGCGGCGACTGGTACGGGTGTCCGGACGATTTGGCACGGCAGATGGGTGGGTTCAAGCTGAAGTGAGCGTTGACGATGCGTAAGCCATCGCGAGCAAGCTCGCTCCCACACGGGTTCTGTTGTGAGCACAATATTTGTGAACACTAGAAATCAACTGTGGGAGCGAGCTTGCTCGCGATTGGTTTTCAGCAGCGACGCAAGGCTTTGGTCAGAACCACTCATCCCGCATGCTCAGGCATGTATCGTCCCGCGCCTCAAGAATCGCCAGTTCGTGATGGCAGCCCGGCACTTCCCAGGTCAGGAAATACCGCGCGGCTTGCAGCTTGCCTTTATAGAAGCTCACATCCTGCGCATTGCCCTTGGCCAACCCTTCCTCTGCACGGATCGCCTGTTCCAGCCAGCGCCAGCCGATCACCGTGTGACCGAATGCCTTGAGGTACAGCGCCGAGTTGGCAAGGCTGCTGTTGACCTTACCTTGGCCCAGATCCGTCAGCAGGCCGATGGTTACGGTTTGCAGGCGCGCCACCAGTTTTTCCAGCGGCTCACGTAGTGGCGTTAACGATTCGTAGGCATGGGCGCGTTCGGCGGTGTCGGCGATCAGTCGAATCAACTGTTTGAGCCCGGCGCCGCCGTTCTGCGCCAGTTTGCGCCCCAGCAGGTCCAGCGACTGGATACCGTGAGTACCTTCATGAATCGGGTTCAGGCGGTTGTCGCGGTAATACTGTTCCACTGGGTATTCGCGGGTATAGCCGTGGCCGCCGAGGATCTGGATCGCCAGTTCGTTGGCCTTCAGGCAGAACTCCGACGGCCAGGATTTGACGATCGGCGTCAGCAAATCGAGCAGCTCGTGGGCCTGTTTGCGCTCGGCTTCGGTCGCCAGCGTGGTGGTGTCATCGAACAGTCGTGCGGCGTACAGAGCGAGGTCGAACGCGCCTTCGACGTAAGCCTTCTGGGTCAGCAGCATGCGTTTGACGTCGGCGTGCTGGATGATCGAAACGGGTGCAGTGTTCGGGTCCTTGCTGTCCGGCAGGCGACCTTGCGGACGCTCGCGGGCGTACTCCAGCGAGTACAGGTAACCGGCGTAACCGAGCATCACCGCGCCCATGCCGACGCCGATCCGCGCTTCGTTCATCATCTGGAACATGCAGCTCAGGCCGTGGTGTGGTTTGCCCACCAGGTAGCCGACACACTCGCCGTTGTCGCCGAAGTTCAGCGCGGTAGAAGTGGTGCCGCGCCAGCCCATCTTGTGGAACAGCCCGGCCAGCAGCACGTCGTTGCGCTTGCCCAGGCTGCCGTCATCATTGACCAGGAATTTAGGCACGATAAACAGCGAAATGCCTTTCACGCCCGCAGGTGCATCCGGCAGTTTGGCCAGCACCATGTGCACGATGTTTTCCGACAGCGGATGGTCGCCGCCGGAGATGAAGATCTTGTTGCCCTTGAGTCGATACGTGCCGTCTGCGACCGGTTTGGCACGGGTGCGGATGTCCGATAGCGAGGAGCCGGCGTGGGGCTCGGTCAGGGCCATGGTGCCGAAGAAGCGGCCGTCGATCATCGGTTGCAGGAAGCGTCGTTTCTGCTCATCGGTGCCGAAGCTTTCGATCAGGTTGGCCGCACCCATGGTCAGGAACGGGTAGGACGTCGTCGCGGCGTTGGCTGACTGAAAGTGCGCAAAACAGGCTTGCGACAGCAGGGTCGGCAATTGCATGCCGCCGGCTTCGAAACTGCGTGCGGCGTTGAGAAAGCCCGCTTCCAGGAACGCGTCCACCGCAGGTTTCACTTCCGGAATCAGGATCGCCTTGCCGTCTTCGTAGCGCGGTTCGTTCTCGTCGCCCTTGCGGTTATGCGGGGCAAAGAACTTCTCGGCAATGCTGCGTGCAGTACCAATGGCGGCGTCGAACGTCTCGCGATTGTGCTCGGCGAAACGCTCGCGCTGGGTCAGGCCCTCGGCATCAAGGACTTCATACAGCTCGAAAGCCAGATTGCGGGAACTGAGCAGCGTCTCGGACATGGCGGCCTACCTTTATTGGAATGGACCGAGTCTAGGCGCGGGAATAGAAGCTGAACAGGATGATTGATGAGCGTGATGGTGGGGCAGAGCAGCGGCTTAGCAGGCGCCACAAAGCAAATGTGGGAGCGAGCCTGCTCGCGATGGCGGCTGCACATCCAAAGAATATGTGACTGACAGACCGCTATCGCGAGCAGGCTCGCTCCCACAGGGGGCAGTGAACCGGGCAGCTATTGCAGGCGCCCGGTCGTATTGCGGTTTAACCGATAGTCATCAGACTGGCATTACCACCCGCCGCCGCAGTGTTAACGCTCAACGCGCGTTCAATCACCAGACGTTCCAGCGCAATGCCGGTTTCGCCTTGCGACAGACCGTGAACCCCGACGATGGCGCCGGCACGCTTGGCCACTTGCTGGCAGACCGCACGCAACTGGTCGGAATGGCCGTGATGCAGAACCGCATCAAACAGCACTTCGTCCTTGTTCCAGTCGGCCACCAGTTTGATCCGTGCTTGCACTTCTTTCGGCAGACGAGCCAACAGCGCTTTGCTCAGTTCACCTTCCGGCAACACTGCCGAACCTCCCACGGCCAGTACCGCCGCCAGTTGGTTCAGCAGATCGCTTTCGACTTCCGCCAGGCACAGCACGTGTTCACGCGGCAGGATGGCGTAGCTGTTGCGCTCGCCCGTCGGGCCGTTCAGCGTACGGGTGATCCCGCTTTGCGATTGCGCCGCGAATTGCGCGCACAGTGCGCTCAGCTCGGCCAGCTTGTGGTTGTCGGCCCAGGTTTGCAGGGCGGTCAACGGTTTGCTCATGGCGTCACGCAGACGAACATCCGGCGCGCTCAGGGCATCGCCGCGAGCGAAAGATTGTTCGATTGCATCGGTAGGACGAGTCGACAGCAAGCGGTACAAGTACAACGGACCACCGGCTTTCGGGCCAGTCCCCGACAGGCCTTCGCCACCGAACGGCTGCACACCGACCACAGCACCGACGATGTTGCGGTTGACGTAGACGTTACCGGCGTTGACGTTGTCGATCACCTTGGCGATGGTCTCGTCGATGCGCGTGTGCACACCCAGCGTCAGACCGTAGCCGGAAGCGTTGATCTGCCCGATCAGTTGATCGATGTCTTTGCGCTTGTAGCGCACCACGTGCAGCACCGGGCCGAAGATCTCCCGTTGCAGTTCGTCGAAGCTTTCCAGCTCGATCAGGGTCGGCATCACGAAGGTGCCGCGCTTGCATTCTTCCATGTCCGCGATGGCAACCTGGTAGACGTTGCGACCTTTTTCACGCATGCCCTGAATGTGCTTCTCGATGCCAGCCTTGGCTTCGGCGTCGATCACCGGGCCGATGTCCACGGACAGGCGCTCAGGGTTGCCGAGGCGGCATTCAGCCATGGCACCTTTGAGCATTTCGATCACCCGGTCGGCGGAATCTTCCTGCAAGCACAGTACGCGCAGGGCCGAGCAGCGTTGGCCGGCGCTGTCGAAGGCCGAGGACACCACGTCAATGACCACTTGTTCGGTCAGCGCCGAGGAGTCGACGATCATCGCGTTCTGGCCGCCGGTTTCGGCAATCAGCGGGATCGGCCGGCCCTGGCTATCCAGACGCCCGGCGACGTTGCGTTGCAGCAATCGCGCGACTTCGGTGGAGCCAGTGAACATCACGCCTTTGACCCGATCATCGCCAACCAGACGGGCACCGACCGTTTCGCCACGGCCCGGCAGCAGTTGCAGTACGCCTTCCGGAATCCCGGCTTCGAGCAGTATGCGTACGGCTTGAGCAGCCACCAGCGGTGTTTGCTCGGCCGGTTTGGCCAATACCGGGTTACCGGCGGCCAGTGCGGCGGCGACTTGACCGCTGAAGATCGCCAGCGGGAAGTTCCACGGGCTGATGCACACCACCGGACCCAATGGACGGTGGGCGTCGTTGGTGAAATCGTTGCGTGCCTGCACCGCGTAGTAACGCAGGAAGTCCACGGCTTCACGCACTTCGGCGATGGCGTTGGCGAAGGTCTTGCCGGCTTCGCGAGCCAGCAGGCCCATCAGCGGCTGGATTTCGCCTTCCATCAAATCGGCGGCACGTTCGAGGATCGCGGCGCGTTCGGCGGGCGGGGTGGCCTGCCAGATCGGAGCGGCGTTGAGTGCGCACTGGATGGCGTTGTCGACATCGGCGACAGTGGCTTCTTGCACATGGCCGACCACGTCCCGCAGGTCCGCCGGGTTGAGCACCGGCGCCGGAGCTTCAGTACTGGACGCGCAACCGAGCATCGGAGCGGCTTTCCATTGGTTGTGAGCAGTGGCCAACAGTGCACAGGACAGCGATGCCAGACGATGTTCGTTGGCCAGGTCGATGCCACTGGAGTTGGCGCGCTCGCTACCGTACAGGTCACGCGGCAGCGGGATCCGCGGGTGCGGCAGACCGAAGCCGCCTTCCAGCGTCGCCATCTGCTCGATGCTGCTCACCGGATCGGCTACCAGTTCCTGGATTGAAATCGACTGGTCAGCAATGCGGTTAACGAATGAAGTGTTCGCACCGTTTTCCAGCAGTCGACGCACCAGGTACGCCAGCAGGGTTTCGTGAGTGCCAACCGGTGCGTACACGCGGCACGGACGGTTCAGCTTGCCTTCGGATACCTTGCCTACAACCTGTTCGTACAGCGGTTCGCCCATGCCGTGCAGGCACTGGAACTCGTACTGGCCGGGGTAATAGTTCTGACCAGCAATGTGATAAATCGCCGACAGGGTGTGGGCGTTATGCGTGGCGAACTGTGGGTAGATGACTTCCGGTACCGAGAGCAGTTTGCGCGCGCAGGCAATGTAGGAAACGTCGGTGTACACCTTGCGGGTGTAGACCGGGTAGCCTTCCAGGCCTTCGACCTGGGCGCGCTTGATTTCGCTGTCCCAGTAAGCGCCTTTCACCAGGCGGATCATCAGGCGATGACGGCTGCGGCGAGCCAGGTCGATCACGTAGTCGATCACGTATGGGCAACGCTTCTGGTACGCCTGGATCACGAAACCGATACCGTTCCAGCCAGTCAGTTGCGGCTCGAAGCACAGGCGCTCGAGCAGATCCAGCGACAGCTCGAGGCGGTCGGCTTCTTCGGCGTCGATGTTCAGGCCGATGTCGTATTGCTTGGCCAGCAGGGTCAGCGACAGCAGGCGCGGGTACAGCTCGTCCATCACGCGCTCGTACTGGGCACGGCTGTAACGCGGGTGCAGGGCCGAGAGTTTGATCGAGATGCCCGGACCTTCATAAATGCCACGACCGTGGGAGGCCTTGCCGATCGAATGGATGGCTTGTTCGTAGGACGCGAGGTATTTCTGGGCGTCATGTTCGGTGAGTGCGGCTTCGCCGAGCATGTCGTAGGAATAGCGGAAACCCTTGGCTTCAAACTTGCTGGCGTTGGCCAGGGCTTCAGCGATGGTTTCGCCGGTGACGAACTGCTCGCCCATCAAGCGCATGGCCATGTCGACGCCCTTGCGGATCATCGGCTCGCCGCTCTTGCCAATGATGCGGCTCAGGGATGAGGTCAGGCCTGTTTCGTTGTGGGTGGCGACCAGTTTTCCGGTCAGCAACAGACCCCAGGTAGCGGCGTTGACGAACAGCGACGGGCTGTTGCCCAAGTGCGGTTGCCAGTTACCGGTGCTGATCTTGTCGCGGATCAGCGCATCGCGAGTGCCCTTGTCCGGAATGCGCAGCAGCGCTTCGGCCAGGCACATCAGCGCCACGCCTTCCTGGGACGACAGGGAAAACTCCTGCAACAGGCCCTGAACAATCCCTGCGCGGCCGCCAGAGCTTTTCTGATTGCGCAGCTTCTCGGCAATCGACGCCGCCAGCTTGTTGGTGGCCTCGGCCATCGGGGCTGGCAGGCGAGCCTGCTCCAGCAGCATCGGTACGACTTCCGGCTCCGGACGGCGGTAGGCGGCAGTGATCGAGGCGCGTAGCACTGATTGCGGGAGGATGCTTTCAGCGAATTCGAGGAAGCACTGATGGGCGTGATCGACGTGGGCGTCAGCGCCGTCATCGGCTTCGGAACGGGTCAAGCCGCTCAGCTCGGTCAGGGTTGCACCACCCTCGAGTTTTTCCAGGTAATTGAAAATCGCCTGTTTGATCAGCCAATGCGGCGTGCGATCAATCGAGGTCGCGGCGGCTTTGAGGCGCTCGCGGGTCGGGTCATCGAGTTTGACCCCAAGGGTGGTGGTAGCCATATTTTTATCCTCATGTTTGCCACGACTGCGTGGCATCAGCTGGCGGCAAGATTAGCCGTGCGCCGAAAGAGGTGCAACCGGGTGCAACCCTTTTTTTGTCGGAATAATCGGCAGCTTGTCAGGAAATAAATTCTGGTTCGCGGCCTCTGCTCTTGCTTGGTGCTTTTTGCAGTAGTTAACAAGGGTTCTTGCTCCGAAAAGGAGCAAAAACCGGGTTTTAAAAGAAAATTCGTATCAGGTGCAACTTATTCCCAAAAACTGGTTGCACCTTATTTGCTTTGTTGAATAGCATTCGTGCACCAAGGTGCAACCGTCCACGCAGACGGTTCATCGGCTGATGGCTTTCCTGGGGAAACATCAGTCATAAATGCGCGGATTACCCGATCGTCTCTCAAACGCAAGCGTTTGGCGGCGATTCGACAGACCGCCGCTACATAAAAACAAAGCCAGGGCGTAACTCAATGAGTGCAAGCAATCCAACCTTGATCACGTTCGTGATCTACATCGCAGCCATGGTGCTGATCGGCTTCATGGCCTATCGCTCCACCAATAACCTTTCCGACTACATTCTGGGTGGCCGTAGCCTGGGCAGCGTCGTGACCGCGCTTTCCGCTGGCGCTTCCGATATGAGCGGCTGGTTGTTGATGGGCCTGCCGGGCGCCATCTACATGTCTGGCCTGTCGGAAAGCTGGATCGCCATCGGCCTGATTGTCGGTGCGTACCTGAACTGGCTGTTCGTGGCCGGTCGTCTGCGCGTGCAGACCGAACACAACGGTGACGCGCTGACGCTGCCGGATTACTTCTCCAGCCGTTTTGAAGACAAGAGCGGCTTGCTGCGGATTATCTCTGCGGTTGTGATTCTGGTGTTCTTCACCATTTATTGCGCTTCCGGCATCGTGGCCGGTGCCCGTCTGTTTGAAAGCACTTTCGGCATGTCCTACGAGACTGCGCTGTGGGCCGGTGCTGCGGCGACTATTGCCTACACCTTCGTCGGTGGTTTCCTGGCCGTCAGCTGGACTGACACCGTACAAGCCACGCTGATGATCTTCGCCCTGTTGCTGACGCCGATCATCGTGCTGTTGGCCACCGGCGGTATCGACACCACGTTCCTGGCCATCGAAGCACAGGATCCAGGCAACTTCGACATGCTGAAAAACACCAGCTTCATCGGCATCATTTCGCTGATGGGCTGGGGCCTTGGTTACTTTGGTCAGCCGCACATCCTGGCGCGCTTCATGGCGGCGGATTCGGTCAAGTCGATTGCCAACGCCCGTCGCATCTCCATGACCTGGATGATCCTCTGCCTGGGCGGCACCGTGGCGGTGGGCTTCTTCGGCATCGCTTACTTCTCGGCGAACCCGGCCGTGGCGATGCCGGTGAGTGAAAACCACGAGCGTGTGTTCATTGAACTGGCCAAGATCCTCTTCAATCCATGGATCGCAGGCGTGTTGCTGTCGGCCATTCTGGCTGCGGTGATGAGCACTCTGAGCTGCCAGTTGCTGGTGTGCTCGAGCGCTCTGACCGAAGACTTCTACAAATCCTTCCTGCGTAAAAACGCTTCCCAGGTTGAACTGGTCTGGGTCGGTCGCGCGATGGTCCTGGCCGTTGCATTGATTGCCATCGCCATGGCCGCCAATCCGGAAAACCGCGTACTGGGTCTGGTCAGCTACGCCTGGGCCGGCTTCGGTGCTGCGTTCGGTCCGGTGGTCCTGATCTCGGTACTGTGGAAAGGCATGACCCGTAACGGCGCACTGGCCGGTATCGTGGTCGGCGCACTCACCGTGATCGTCTGGAAGCATTTCAACCTGCTGGGTCTGTACGAAATCATCCCGGGCTTCATCTTCGCCAGCCTCGCCATTGTGCTGATCAGCAAAATGGGTAAGCCGTCGGCCGGTATGCTGCAGCGTTTCGCCGCGGCGGAAAAAGATTTCCACCTGAACAAGTGATGTGAAGCGCTGAAGCGCTGATCCTTCGCTGATTAAAAAAACGGCCCGCAGCCTTATGGATGCGGGCCGTTTTTTTTGGCACAGATTCAGGTCACAACACGATCCCCGTAGCAGCTGGCTGCGCCAGCTGCTACGGGGATCGTGTTGTGGCTCAAGAAGGCGTCAACGCAGCCCGTCCGACAGGAATGTCTGTAGTCGTTCATCCCATTATTTGAAGGAAAACTCTCTAAAAAATCAGGGTAAATCTGATTTTTCTGACCCTTGATCAACCCCCCTTGTCGCTCATGCAGAATCGCCCGCCTTCATTCTGCTTCAGAGGCATCGGATGCTCACGTCTGCCAATCAACCGCGTTTCACGTTGACCCTCGACGGCGTCCAGAATGAGCTCAAAGTGCTTGAGTTCACGGGCAAGGAAGCCATCAGCCAACCTTATCGTTTCGACCTGGAACTGGTCAGTGAATGCCCGGAGCTCGACCTCGAAAGCCTCCTGCATCGTCAGGCCTTTCTCGGTTTCGATGCACAAGGTTCCGGTATTCATGGTCAGGTGTATCGCGTCGCCCAAGGTGACTCCGGCAAGCGACTGACCCGCTACCAGGTCAGTCTGGTACCGCGGCTGGCCTATCTCGATCAACGTATCAACCAGCGAATCTTCCAGCGTAAAAGCGTTCCCGACATCATCTCTCTGGTGCTCGAGGAGCATGGCATTCTGCGTGATGCGTTCGACTTTCGGCTCGATAGCGAATACACCGACCGCGAGTATTGCGTGCAATACGCCGAAAGTGATCTGGCGTTCATTCAGCGTCTCTGCGCCGAGATCGGCATTCACTTCCACTTCCAGCACAATCCGAACGGTCACCTGTTGGTGTTCGGTGACGATCAGACGTTTTTCCCCAAGCTGGCGCTGCCAACTCTTTACTTGCCAGGCAGTGGAATGGTCACCGACCAGCCTGCGATCAAGCGCTTCAACGTCCGCCTGGAAACCCGCACTACCGCAGTCACCCGTCGCGATTATGACTTCCACAAGCCCGGTCTGTTGCTGCATAGCTCTATCGACAGCGAGCAGCGTCCGGTGCTGGAGGATTACCACTACCCCGGTCATTTCACTGATCGCGAACACGGCAAGCACCTGGCGCAACGGGCGCTGGAACGTCATGGCGCGGATTTTCGTCAGGCTGAAGGTCGCAGTGATCAATCGGCGTTGCTCACTGGCCATTTTCTGAAGATCGCCGAACACCCGCGCACGGAGTGGAATGACCTGTGGCTACTGACTGAAATCGAGCACCACGGCCGGCAGCCGCAAGTGCTGGAAGAGTCTGCTGACAGCGGTGAGTTTCAGGGCTATCGCAATACCTTTCTGGCGACGCCGTGGGACGTACCGTTTCGTCCGCCATTGGCCGAAAACAAGCCGCGAGTACCGGGCTATCAGAACGCGATCGTCACTGGACCGAAAGACAGTGAAATCCATTGCGACGAGTTCGGGCGGGTCAAGGTGCAATTTGCCTGGGACCGAGAGGGGCAGCTCAACGAGCACTCCAGTTGTTGGCTGCGAGTGGCCAGTGGTTGGGCGCATGACCGCTATGGCAGTGTGCTGATTCCTCGGGTGGGAATGGAAGTGCTGGTAGGGTTTGTCGATGCCGACCCGGACAAACCCTTGGTCATGGCCTGTCTGCCGAATAGGGCTAATTCGGTGCCACTCGACCTGCCGGCGGACAAAACCCGCAGCATTTTTCGCAGCCAGAGCAGTCCCGGTGGCGGCGGCTACAACGAGCTGCGCATCGAGGATCGCAAGGGCGCCGAAGAAATCTATCTGCGTGCCCAACGCAATTGGACCCAGCACGTTCTGAACGATCAACGCGTGCAAGTGGACAACCAGCGCAGCGTGGTAGTGACCGGCGCCTCCCGCCATGAACTGAAGGCTGACGAACAGCGCATCACCCACGGTCAGCGCCAAACCGAGGTGAAGCTGGACGATCACCTGGTGGTGGTCGGTGACCGGCACATTCGGGTGACCAGTCAGGCGCTCAATGCCAGTCAGCAATTCCATGTCAGCGCCGGCCAGCAAGTGGTCATCGACGGCGGTGCCAGCGCGACCATTCAGGCGGGTGGGCAGTGGATCAACATCAGCGCTGCCGGGATCTTCAGCAGCGTGCCGATTCAGCTTGGTGGTGCGCCGATACCGGCCATGGCTGCTGCGCCGGCCTTGCCCGATACACCGTTGAAACTCGTAGCAGCCACGGCAGCGCTGTTGAGTGCCGCACAGATTCTGAGCCTGAAAAGCGACGCGCCGTTCTGTGAAGAATGCGAGCGCTGCAAGGAGGGTGTCTGTGCAGCCTGATGCCTTGTCACCTCGTGCCTGGCTGGAGCGCCATCCGCTGAAACCTTCCGAGCAGTTGTTCGCGGTGTTCTGCAATGCCAGCTCCGCTGAACCCCTTAAAGCCTGGCAGCGCTCGATCACTGCGCAAGCACCGAGCCCAATCTGGGCCGACACCGCTTACGCCGAGTGGGGGGCGGTGATGCCCTATGTCGGAATCGTCGCTGCTGGCAGTGAGTTTCTGGAGTGGGTCGCTACCACTGAATCTCGCGACTGGGGATGGCTAGCGGCTTCTTCTGCCCCGCAAGAGGTGCTCGTCGACCATCTGCGCAGCCTCACGCAAGCTCTGTTACCTAATGGCAATACGGTGTTTTTCCGTTTCTGGGACGGACGTTATTTGTTGCCGATTGTTCAGTCTGCACAGGTTGATGTCGCTCAACTGATGCCGCTGATCGGGCGCTGCCTTATCAATGGTCAGGCCCTGGAAATCGGTGGCCGCGCGCTGGAAACATCGAGGGTTTTTCCATGGTGGGAGATTCCCGGCGCGCTATTGGAACAACTCGCGGCCCAGTCTGCCGCCACTCGAATCAACAACCTGCTGAAGTGGCTGAGCGAGGATCGCCCTGATCTGTACGAGGCATTTTCAGAAAGCGTTTTGCGGCACAAAGTCGCGATCTTTCTTGAAGCGCCCGACCTGCCTCAAGCACCGAAAACCGCCTTGGTGGATTACCTGATGGCAGAGCTGAACTGATGGAGCAGATCGTACGTATCGAGCAGGAGCTCGACAGCTTCAAAGACACCCTCAGCCTCTACCGCCAACAACTCGACCATTGGTTCCTCCGGGCCGCCGACAAGGTCAGCCACGCTGCCGACTTGCCGTCGCTGATGGGCATGGATCGGCGGATCAAACTGGGGAACACCAGCACGACGGTCGGTACCGGCGATGACGATTTCATCTCCAGCGTGGCGCAGTGTCCGGCCAGCGGCATTCTGGAAATCGAGAGCAAGTTCGAATCGGTCTATGACATTCCGCTGGGGAATATTCAGGTCGATGTGATTGCCTTGGCGGGCGGTAAAAAGACGCCGGTCACGCTTGATGAAAACGGCAAAGGGAAGTTTAAGGGCGTCGCCGGGAAGTTCTATCGCGTTCATGTCCACAGTGAAGTGACCCCGACGCAAGTCGATGAGCTTTTCGACTCTTACGACGGCTTGACCAAGGAACTGGAAGGCTGGCTGCGCAGCGAGTGGAAAGGGTTCAAACCGCAGTGGTCGCAGCAGTCGGCGTCTGCGTCGCTGCTGGCGGTAGGCAACGGTTTGCTCGCCGGCAGTTGGGCGGCTATCGAAGGGGTGTGGGACAGCATTGGCCTGATTGGCGAGATCCTCAAAGACCCGACGAAGTTTTCCGAAAGGCTCGGCAGCAGCGCCGATGCTCTGGCTGATCTGGCGCAAAAATCGCCGGCAATGATGGCGAAAGCCCAACTGCTGGCCAGTGACGAAGCGGCGCTGTGTTTGCTGTTGCGTACCGCGAGTCTGTGGCTGGAGGCGCTGCCGCCGAGTCAGATCGCCGGGTCTACGGCGCAGACGGTTTCGAAGCTGGTGGTCGAGCTGGTGATCGATCTGCTGATCGGCATCGTGCTGAGCTTTTTCGGGGTGGGCATCGCCTATCTCTCGGTGCGGCTGCTGCGGTATGGCAAACACATCGTCGATGCCGGCCTGCGCTTCGTTGCGGCGATCTTCAAGATCATCGACAGCTTCATGGGCTACGTCGATCGCTACAAAAAAGTCGCCGCACGGGGTGTCGCGGCGGGTCTGAAAAAAGGTCGGATGCAGCTGCGTTGGAATGGTCGCAAGAACACCACGCTGAGAAAAGACGAGCCTCACGTCGACGCTCCGACTCAGGCGAAAAATCCCAATGGCGACAGCGCCGATTCGGCAGATAAAACCGCTACCAACAAATGCCCGGTGTCGATGGTTACCGGCGAAGAACTGCTGACCCTTATTGATGGTTCGCTGGACGGGATTCTGCCGTTCGACTTCACCCGGCTCTATCGCACCAGCGCGGCGGAGATTGATTGCGGCCTCGGTTTCGGTTGGAGTCATAGTCTCGCCCATCGGCTGGAAATCGACGGCGACAACGTCATCTGGATCGACCACGAAAACCGTCGCAGCACTTTCCCATTACCGAACGTCGAGCGCCCGGCGATCCACAACAGCCTCTCGCGGGCGGCGATTTATCTGGGCGATGAACCCGAGGAGCTGATCCTCGCCCAGGCCGGCGAAGATGCGCGTTTCTATCACTTTCGCGGCGGTCGCCTCACGGCCATCAGTGACGGTTACGACAACCGCCTGCGCATCAGCCGCGACCGCTTCGACCGGATCAAGCGGCTGGACAACGGCGCGGGTCGCGCCTTGCTGTTGCGTTATGACCGCAGTCATCTGATCGCCGTCGACTATCAGCGTTTTGTTCCGGCCCAGAGCCTCGACGAGGCGTGGCGCACCGAGCAGACGCTGGTGAGTTATCGCTACGATGAACGCGATCAACTGATCGAAGCGACCAACGCCGCCGCCGAGAGCGAGCGCTACGACTACGACGATCAGCACGTGATTTTGCAGCGGCAACTGGCCGGTGGGGCGAGCTTCTTCTGGGAGTGGGAAAGGTCCGGCAAGGCTGCCAGATGCATTCGGCACTGGGCGTCGTTTTCGCAGATGGACGCGCGGTATGTCTGGGATGACCAGGGCAGTGTCACCGTCCTGAATATCGATGGCAGCGAAGAGGTTTACGCCCATGACGATCGGGCGCGGCTGGTGCGCAAGGTCGAGCTGGATGGAGGCGAACATCTCAAGGCTTACGATGATAACGGTCGGCTGATTGCCGAGCAGGATCCACTTGGGGCTGTCACTGAATACCGCTACGACGAGGTCGGACGGCTTGTCGCGCTGATTCCGCCGGAAGACGAACCGACGGCCTACGAGTACCGCAACGGTTTCCTGCATGCGCGGTATCGCGGCAAGGCCGTGTGGAAATATCAGCGCAATGCTCAGGGTGACATCACCGAAGCGACCGATCCCGACGGGCATGTCACTCATTACCACTACGACGCTCAGGGGCGGCTGCTGTCGATCCGTTTTCCGGACACCAGTCGGCATGTGTTCGTCTGGAACGGCTTGGGACAACTGATCGAGGAAACGCTGCCCGACGGTGGTCAGCGTCGGTTTACCTACGATGTTTTGGGTCGGCAGATTACTCGTCGGGACGAACACGCTGCCGTCACCCACTACCAATGGGATGCCGTCGGACGACTGATTCAGACAACGCTTCCCACCGGTGCCAGTCGCGCCTTCAGCTACAACGCTTACGGAAAAATCACCGCCGAACGCGATGAACTGGGCCGCGTCACGCGCTACGAATACGCCGATGACCTGCACCTGGTCAGCCGCCGGATCAATGCCGACGGCACGCAACTGCGTTATCGCTACGACAATCCGCAGCTGTTGCTGACAGAAATCGAGAACGAGTCCGGCGAACAGTATCAGCTGGACTACACACCCAGCGGGCTGATCCGACAGGAAACCGGTTTCGATGGCCGCCGCACCGCCTACGTCTACGACCTCAACGGCCATCTGCTGGAGAAAACCGAATTCGGTGACGACGGCTCAACGTTGATCACCGCTTACCAGCGCGATGCGGCAGGGCGGTTGCTGGTCAAGACCCTGCCCGATGGCGTCAACGTCGAGTATTGCTACGACAGCCTCGGCCGACTGGTCAGCGTCGATGACGGCCACGACCACCCGCTGGAGTTCGAGTATGACCAGCAGGACCGGCTGATCACCGAACACCAGGGCTGGGGCACCTTGCGCTATGGCTACGACGCCTGCGGCCAGCTCAATCGCCTGCGCCTGCCCGACAACAGCACACTCGACTATCACCACGCCAAGGGCGGCGCGCTGACCGCCATCGACCTCAACGGCGCACGACTCACCACCCACCAGTTCGAATTCGGTCGTGAGCGACAGCGCCAGCAAGGCTTGCTGCTCAGCGAATACGCCTACGACGATCAGGGGCGTCTGCAAGCTCACGCCGTCAGCCAACAGCAAAAAAACCTGTACCGCCGCGACTATGCCTACAGCGCCAATGGCAATCTCGAGCACATCACCGACACCCGGCGCGGCCAACGCAGCTACCAATACGACCCGCTGAACCGCCTGACCCGCGTCCGCCACACCCGCGACAACCCCCCGGAAACCTTCGCCCACGACCCGGCGGGCAACCTGATCATGCAGGACCGCCCCGGCCCGACGAAAATCCAGGGCAACCGCCTGCTACTGCAAGGCGACCGCCATTACGACTACGACGCCTTCGGCAACCTGATCCGCGAACGTCGTGGCACCGCGCAGAAGCTCGTCACCGAATACCGCTACGACTGCCAGCACCGGTTGATCGGTATCACGCTGCCGGATGGCAGAACCGCCAGCTACCGCTATGACGCCTTTGGCCGTCGCATCGCCAAAACCATTGATGGCCACACCATCGAGTTCTTCTGGCAAGGCGACAACCTCGTCGCCGAAAGCAGCAAAGAACACTACCGCAGCTACCTCTACGAACCCGGCAGCTTCCGCCCATTGGCAATGCTCGACGGCAAAGGCCCCCGCAAGGCCTGCCCGTTCTACTACCAACTCGACCACCTCGGTACACCGCAGGAACTGACGGATTACGGTGGCGAGATCGTCTGGTCCGCCACCTACAAGGCCTATGGAAAACTCGCGAGCCTGAAGCACTTCGGTGAAGAACAACTTGAGCAGCCGTTGCGCTTTCAGGGACAGTACTTCGATGCTGAAAGCGGCCTGCACTACAACCGGCATCGCTACTACAATCCAGACATCGGCCGCTACCTGACGCCCGACCCGATCAAGTTGGCGGGCGGGTTAAACGGGTACCAGTACACCCCGAATCCGACGGGGTGGGTTGATCCGCTGGGGTTGGCTTGTAAACCGTGCCCTGGCGATATAGATGCTGATGGGCCGTTCAGCGAAATTGTTCCTGGTGGTGGTTTGGCTGCACATGAGGCTCAAGGGGGGCATCTTATTGCGAAGCATATTGGTCGGACCGAAGCGCAGTTGCGAGACAGGCTCAAGGCAGAGCCCAATATACCAATCGCATCGACGTTTCCAAATCGGACTGCTGCAGAGTCAGCAGCTTCAAGTGCTATGGCTAAAAATAAGAAAATAATTGATGACTTTCTGAACGGCAAGGCGAAAAAACTTGTTATTACGCAACAAATGCCAGTACCTATAGGAGTTGGAGTTGTTCGTCATAGTGGAAAACTCGAGCCTTTATCTATCATCAAATTGATACTTCAGAGAGCGCCAGGCTCGCCGACGGGGTACAACATATTAACGGGGTATGCAAGTGATCGATGATTCGTTTTTGCAGCTTTATCAGTTCTTGGGAGCCTATTTTAATGAGGATTGGATGTGTGAGTATGAGGCGGCTGATGATGTTGTAAGGTCTTTTCTATCCGACTCTACAGTGGAGGCCATTTCAGGAGTTAAAAATGAAATTGCTACTCTGTTAGAAATGCATATGGGTGAGCCTGAGTTGAGAGAGTTTCTGCTGAGAAAGATGAGCTGCTATTACTGCTACTGGCATGAGTGGGAGTCGGGGGAAATATGGTTGAATCATATTGTTAGTATTTTTGACGACCGAGCGATCCTTGATATATAGTTCTGTCGCCTATCTTGGGTACAGCAAAAAAGGAATTCCATTTGCGTTGTATCCAATTAAGTAGGAGGAGAGATGATAGATCCTGGTTCCGGTCAGCCTTATATTCCAACACCGTCATATTTTTTAGGAGGTTTTGATACATATGACAGAGAGGAAACTTTGGGTGAAGCGCTGGAGGCTTTTGATCCAAATGATCAGATAGATCGAAAGAGTCTGGTGCTTGCATATTGTTTGACTGAACTATGCGAGATTCCATATAGGCAGAAATATTTGCTTGTAAAGTGTCTAGAGAGCGCTTTGTTTGACAGAGATTATGACTTCCAAGCTTTGTTAGAAAACGACCCTGAGGAGTGTTCATCGTTACCTTCGGGGTGGGACAAAATGGAGAATCCTCGTGTTTTTTTTGAGGACATATACAGACTGGCAAGCGAGGAGTGGAAAGATGATCTGCATAAAGCCAGCTTCGAAGATCAGTCCACCTGGTAAATGAACAACCCTGAGACGGAGGCGAAATTTCTGGGCAAAGTCGTCGGAAGTTCCCTTCAAAACCTAACAGTTTCCGTGAACTGGTGCGAAATGAAATTTGATCCCGAGACTGGTGTGCCGTTTACGCTATATCCAATAAAGTAGAAAAAAATTCTTATTGATCCTGGAACTGGGAAACCTTACATCCCAACACCATCGTATTTTCTAGGGTGTTTTGATATCTATGATCGCGAAGAAACATTTGATGAGGAGTTGGAAAAATTCGACCATAATAATCCTGCGGACAGGGAGGAGTTGATACTCAAATATTCTTTGCCTAGAACGCGAACGTATCGACAAAGGTTCCTACTTTATAAATGTTTGGAGGAGGCTCTGCAGAACGGAGGTTATGATTTTGAGTCCTTGCTGGCACACGACCCTGAATCGTATTCGTCATTTCCTGATGGATGGGATGAAATGGAGAATACTCGTGCTTTTTTTGAGGACATCTATCGACTGGCAAGCGAAGAGTGGAAAGACGACCTCCATAAGGCCAGCCTCGAAGATCAGTCAACCTGGTAGCCGGCGGCGATAGATTTACGACCGCTTCGCGCTCGACCACAACAGCCTTGCTCCTACAGACTCGCATCAATGATCGTTCCCACGCTCTGCGAGGGGACGCGGAGCGTCCCTTGAGGCATTCCCACGCAGAGCGTGGGAACGATCATCAATTGAATGAGGATTTGAATTGGTTTGAAGTGAAATTTGATAAGGATAATGTGACACAGCCCTATACAGGTTTTCCAACGGAGAGAAAGTGATGTTGCGGGATCCATTCGTAAATGAAAAATTCGAACCTGGTCTGATGTGGTTTATCGGGGTTTTTAATGTTTATGATCGAGAAGAAACTCGTGGTGCAGAGCTTGAGGTTTATGATCCAAATAACAAGGTTGATAGGGTAGAGCTAATTAAAAAGTACAGCTTGAATTTAGGTTGTTTGTCCTATAGGCATAAGTTTGTATTGGTGGAGTTTCTGGCGGATAAGCTGAGTGATAAAAACTACGATTTCCAAAGCTTGTTCGAAATTGAGGAGGAAGATGCATCGAGTTGGCCTCGTGGCGAGTGGTACGAACTGGAGAACCCTCGGGAATTTCTTCAGCATGTCTACATATTGGCGCAAGAAGTTTGGAAAGATGATATTCATAAAGCCAGCCTCGAAGACCAGTCCACCTGGTAACAGGTGGCGGCAGATTTACGACCGCTTCGCACTCGATCGCGGGCAAGCCTGTACACGATCGGCGTAGGAGCTGGCGCAGCCTGCGATCTTTGGCGGTGCCGGAAAATGCTGAGGAGCAAGATCAAAAGATCGCAGCCTGCGGCAGCTCCTACAGGCGGTCCTGACGTTGGGCGCGGTACAAGGTAAACTTCGCCTCCTTCGCAGGAGCAGCCATGAATTATCGTCACGCCTTCCACGCCGGCAATCACGCCGATGTGTTCAAACACCTGACCTTGACCCGCCTCATTGCCTTGATGTCGCGCAAGGAGCAGCCGTTTGCCTATCTCGACACCCACGCCGGTATTGGTCTGTATGACCTGCAGGGCGATCAGGCGAGCCGTACCGGTGAATACCTGGAAGGCATCGCACGCTTGTGGGGCGAGCAGGATCTGCCGCCGCTGACCGCCGACTACATGCGCGTCTTGCATGAGATGAATCCGGATGGCGAGTTGCGCTACTACCCAGGTTCGCCGGAGCTGGCGCGGCGCTTGACCCGTCCGCAGGACCGGGTGTTGCTCAACGAGAAACACCCGGAAGACGGGTTGTTGCTCAAGGACAACATGAAGGGTGATCGCCGGGTCAAAGTGCACCTGGGCGAAGGCTGGCATGTGCCGCGGGCATTGTTGCCGGTGCCGGAGAAGCGTGGGTTGATGCTGATTGATCCGCCGTTCGAGCAGCTCGATGAGATGCAGCGTTGTGCTGCGTCGCTGAAAGAAGCGATTGGCCGGATGCGCCAGACCGTGGCAGCGATCTGGTACCCGGTGAAGGATCAGCGGATGTTGCGTCGTTTCTACCAGGACCTAGCTGGCACCGGCGCGCCGAAGTTGTTGCGCGTGGAGTTGCTGGTGCATCCGCTGGATACGCCGAACAGCCTGAACGGCTCTGGACTGGCGATTGCCAATCCGCCGTGGGGGCTGGAGGAAGAGTTGCGCGAGTTGCTGCCGTGGCTGTCGAAAAAACTCGGCCAGACCCAGGGCGGGTGGCAGATGGATTGGTTGATCGCCGAGTAGCAGCTACAAGCTACAAGATCAAAAGATCGCAGCCTGCGGCAGCTCCTACGAGGTATTGAGATTCCCGTAGCTGCCGCAGGCTGCGATCTTTTGCTTTAAGAAGCGATCAGATCGGGCAGGTCACGCCTGTGCCGCCAATCCCGCAATACCCCTCCGGGTTCTTTGCCAGGTATTGCTGGTGATAGGCCTCGGCAAAGTAGAACGTCGGGGCTTCTTCGATTTCGGTAGTGATGGTGCCTTTGCCAGCCTTGGTCAGTTCGGCCTGGAACACCTGCTCGCTGTGCTTGGCGGCTGCCAACTGAGTCGGGTTGGTGGCGTAGATCACCGAACGGTACTGAGTGCCGATGTCGTTGCCCTGGCGCATGCCCTGGGTCGGGTTGTGCAGTTCCCAGAACATCTTCAGCAGCGCTTCGTAGCTGACTTTTGCCGGCTCGTAGACCACCAGTACGACTTCGGTGTGGCCAGTCAGGCCCGAGCAGACTTCTTCATACGTCGGGTTCGGGGTGAAGCCGCCGGCGTAACCCACGGAGGTGCTGACTACGCCTTCACGCTGCCAGAACTTGCGTTCCGCGCCCCAGAAGCAGCCCAGGCCGAAGATTGCGAATTCCACGTCGGTCACGAACGGGCCCAGTAGCGGGGCGTCGTGGACGAAGTGTTTTTCGGGCACGGTCATTGGGGTTTCGCGGCCAGGCAGAGCTTGTTCTTTAGTAGGGAGCACGTTTTTGTTCACCAGAATTTCCGAGCGCAAGACCATGATCAGTCCTCTCAGTCAGATTGAAATGTAAATAGTCAGACTAGCAGTGTGCCCGAGTGTTACAGCGCTGTCAGGCGATTGGGCCACGCGGGTAGCGTTTGAGCTTCTCGATCAGCTCGGCGCCCGGGATCGGCCGGTCGAACAGGTAGCCCTGGCCGACATCGCAACGGTGGCGACGCAGGAACGCCAGCTGTTCGGAGGTTTCGATGCCTTCAGCGACCACTTTGAGCTTGAGGTTGTGGGCCATGGCGATCACGGCCGAGGTGATTTCCATGTCGTCCTGGTTGTCCGGGATTTCATGGATGAAGCTACGATCGATCTTGATGATGTCGATCGGGAATTTCTTCAGGTAGCTGAGCGACGAATAACCGGTGCCGAAGTCGTCCATGGCCAGGGTCAGGCCCAGGCGCTTGAGTTGATCGAGCTGCAAGTGCGTATCTTCGGTGGCTTCCAGCAGCAGGCCTTCGGTCAGCTCCAGCTCCAGCAAGTGCGCAGGCAGCTGTTCTTCCTTGAGGATGTTGGCAATCGATGACACCAGGTCCGGGTCGGAGAACTGTTTGGGTGACAGGTTGATCGCCACCTGCAAATTGCCCAGCCCGGCGGCGGTCAGCTCTTTGCTCATGCGACACGCCTGACGGGCGATCCATTTGCCGATGGGAATGATCAGGCCGGTTTCTTCGGCGACGCTGATGAATTGATCCGGGCGGATCATGCCCTTTTCCGGATGGTTCCAGCGCAGCAGAGCTTCCATCCCCAGCAAGCGCCCGGAGCGCAGGCACAGCTTGGGCTGGTAGAACACATCCAGCTCGTTCTGGGTCAGGGCGCGGCGCAGGTTGTTTTCCACGAACAGCTTGTAGCTGGCCTCGGCGTTCAGCGCTTCGGTGAACACCTGAACCTGATGTTTGCCGTTGGCCTTGGCCTTGTGCAGCGCCAGCCCTGCGTTGCGCATCAGCGTTTGCGGGTCGCGGCCGTGCAACGGCGCGCAGGCCAGGCCCACGGAACCGGTGACGCTGATCAGTTGGTTGTCGACGAACATCGGCTTATCCAGCGTCATCAGCAACTGGCTGGCGATGTGTTGGCCGACTTCAAGATTGGTGTCGTCCAGCAGCACCGCGAACTCGTTACTGGCGAAACGCGCCAGACTGCCGCTCGGGCTCAGGCTGTTGCGCAGTCGCCGGGCCAGGCTGATCAGCAGTTTGTCGCCGGTCTGGTGGCCGAGGCTGTCATTGATCCGCTTGAAGTTGTCGATGTCCACCAGCAGCAGACAGATCGGGCTGTCGCTGTCGCGGGCGAAACGCTCATCGAGGTTGCGGATGAACGCTGGACGGTTGCCCAGGTTGGTCAGGTTGTCGGTGTAGGCCAGGCGCTCGATGCGTTGCTGGGCGAGCTTGGTCTGGGTGATGTCTTCGTAGATGCCGATGTAGTGGGTCAGTTCACGGTTGTCGCCGTAGACCTTGGAAATCGACAGCTGGCCCCAGTACGGTTCGAGGTTTTTCCGTCGGCTCTTGAATTCGCCCTGCCAGCTGTTGCTCTTGGCCAGGCTTGAGGGCGCGTCGAACAGCAGCTCGCTGAGGTTCTCCAGCGCCGGCAGTTCCGACAGCCGATGGCCGTGGACTTCTTCGGTGCTGTACTGGGTGATCGCGGTGAAGCTCGGGTTGACGTACTCGACCACACCGTCGCAGTTGACCAGCAAAAAGGCGTTGGCACTTTGTTCGACCGCGCGTTGGAACAGGTGCAGGGCGCTGGTGGCCGTGCGGCGGTTGTGGTTGTTGATGACCTGGGCGAACTGGTCGGCCAGCTCGCCGGCGAAGGCGATTTCGTCTGATTGCCAGGCGCGGGTCATGCCGGTTTGTTCGAGGCACAACACGCCCACTACCTGGCCGTCGACGCGGATGCTGGCGTCGAGCATGGCGTTGACGTCGCGCGGGCGCAGGCTCTCGGCCATGTGCCGGGTGCGTGGGTCGCGCATGGCGTTGTGCGCGTCGATCGCGCGGCTGGTGTGCAAGGCTTCCAGATAATCCGGGAAGCTGCTGGCATCGATCACGTCCGGCATCCGGTACTCTTGAGAGGCACGGTGGTACGCGGAAATCGGCACCAACTGCTGACCTTCGAGATTCCACAGGCTCGCGGAGTCGATTTCGTAGATGTCGCAGGCGCTGCGGGTAATCAGTTCGGCGGCTTCTTGCAGGGAGTTGCCGGTGCTGTAGCGCTGTCGGGCGAGCAGCAGGATCAGGTCTTGCTGGGCGCGAACGCGTTCCAGATGCAGCAGTTGTTCCTGCTGGGCGCGCTGGTTCAGTTCCAGGGCAATTTGCAGGCGCGAGTTTTGGGTTTCCAGGTCCAGCGCCGGCAGCAGCGGATCATCCGCAAACAAACCGTCGACCACCAGCAGATAGCCGCGTAGCAGGTGGCGATTGTGTTGTTTGTAGGCTTCGCCCAATTCGAGCAGGCTGAGGGAGCCTTGGGCGGTGTGCAGCGTGTAGCGGATCAGGTAATGCGGGCTTGCAGTCAATTGCTGCTGGATCGCATCGTGCAGTTGATAGCGTGCTTCGGGTTCCATCAGGCTCGCGTAGGGTGAGCCGACCAGCGCGCAAAGCTCGACGGCGGGCAAGCCGAACTGGCGTTCGCAATTAGGGTCAAGGAACAGCAGCGCCCAGCTTGGTTCATTCAGCCGTTCGAAACGCAGCATGCCGAGCCGCGAGGGCACAGGCAACTGCGTCACTACCTCGGCCACCATACGGCTGGCGGCATCGGGATGGCTTTTCATGGAAGAAACTCGCTTCGAAAATGCTGATCGCGCCGGGCTCACGCCCTCTTTACTGTTGCCTGCGGCAAGGTTGCATCATGCGGCACAGGCTGACAAGTGAGGATGAAGGCTAAGTGCTATAAGAATGTATCGGCAGGCGGCGGTATTTCTGCAATAAGCTGCTGAAACGATTGCGGAGCGGGTATTTGGCGCCAGGTTTTCAGCTTTCGGTAGCTCTTGTAGCAGCTGCCGAGCCCGCGAGGCTGCGTTCGAGGACGAAGTCCTCGCAAACCCTGAGTCCACGGTATTCCAGCAAGAACGCATTGCCTGATTCAACGACTGCTTCGCAGCCGAACGCAGCCTCGCGGGCTCGGCAGCTGCTACGGAGCGGTGCTGCATCGTATTTCAAGGTTGCTGCGTTACAGATCGCTGCGCAGCGCGATGCTTGCTGATTGCAGTGCATTGCCCTGCGCGTCGTGAAAAGTCACCTGAATGTGCTGCGCGCCGACCACCAGGTGGGCGAAGTTGTCCTGGCTGACCACTTCGCTGGTCAGTTGGTGGTGATAGTCGCCCGCAGCGGTCCGCACCAGCGGTTGGTCGAGTATGAAGGTCGAGGCTTTGGCGTAGGGCAGCAGTGCGCTGTTGCACAGGGGCGATGAGACGATGGTGTGAACCTCGAAGTCCGGGTCTTCGCTGTGGCTCAGGCGGCTGGTGAGTGAGCCATGAACGTCACCGGAAACGATGATGACGTTCTTGAGCTTGTGGGTCCGGATGGTTTCCAGCAGGCGCAGACGCTGCTTGGGGAAGGCTTTCCAGGCGTCGTCGCCATGGTGCTTGCGGTCGGGGTAGAACATCACGCTGGTAACCACGAACTTGACCCGCGCCGGGCTGTTGATCAGCCATTTGAGCAGTGCCTGCTCCTGTTCTGCATCGAGGATGCGTCGATCATCGGCCGAGAGATTGCGCCGGGTTCGACTGTCGGTGACGAACCATTCGATATCCCCCTCGGCAAACTGATACCAGTAATGCCTTAGTTCGCGGCTGGGTTGCCCGTCGGGCAGTAGTTCGTGAACGGGGCTATGACTGGCCTGATATAACTCATAAGCCGCCATTGCATTTTTATAGAGGTAGTGGTCGGCTTTACTTTCGTTGGCGGGCCAGTTGTCTTCTATTTCGTGGTCGTCGAGGATCATGTAAGTAGGGAGCGCGGACATCAACTTCTGAATATGCGGCTGAGAAAAGGCGTTGCGATACTTGCTGAGGATGTCCTGGTACTCCCGATCGGGGCTAATAATATTCAGGTCATCGACATAAATCTGATCGCCCGTCATCAACAGGGCACTGATCGGGGGTGATGCTTTTTCAGCCAGTGAGTGAATAGCCGCAAAAATTCTGTCGCCCTTGGCGGGGGCCGACGGCACGCCCAGCGTCATGCGCAGGTAGCGGCATGAGCCGACGATATAGCTGCGTGTTGCGGTGGTTTTGCTCGACGCGGTGCGAAAGCGGTAGAGCTCTTTCGGCCATTGCAATGGCAGCTCTTGTACCGTTTCCACGGTGTGCACCGGGCTCATGGTGCTGAACCAGCCGGCCTGGTATTCGAAGGTGGTATCGGGGGCGAGGTTGTTGAGCGCGATGACGTCGGACATGTCGCGTAATGGCGTCAAGGCAACAAACTGACCTTTGGACCAGTGAGCATCACCGGCGCGGCGATAGCGTATTCCGGCAAATACCGGAGAGTGCTTATTGACATCGCCGCGTAAAAAGATGCGTGCATGGTTAGTTGTTGTATGGCCAATAATCGGGCCGACAGTAGGTTTAAACATTTTCGAATCCGTTCGAAGTGTCACTATTAAAGTTAGAGTGTTTTGTAAAAGCAGTTAGTGTGCTTTGTTGGCGCTATCCTATTGTTCGTTGGGCGATAAATATTGATGGGTAAGTGGACTTTGGCTGTGGTCTGAATAAGCCACGGAAGTAGTCTCGACTGTTAGCGGCAGTAGGAATACATACAGCATTTAAATCATCGCTGACGGTATCGAGACGTGGCGCGTGGTTTTCAGGCAAAAAAAGCCCCGCCAAATTGGCGGGGTTGAGGTACGAGCGTGGCGCTCGGAAAACGTGGAGCGCGAGTGGCCCTCCGGTGAAGGAGGGCCGCTCGGTCTTACAGCAGGATGGTACGGATGTCGCCCAACAGGTCGCTCAGGCGCTTGGTGAAGCGTGCAGCAGCGGCGCCGTTGATCACACGGTGATCGTAGGACAGCGACAGTGGCAGCATCAGTTTCGGCTGGAAGGCTTTACCGTCCCAGACTGGCTGGATGGTTGCCTTGGAAACACCGAGGATTGCCACTTCCGGCGCGTTGACGATCGGCGTGAAGCCGGTGCCGCCAATGTGCCCGAGGCTGGAAATCGTGAAGCAGGCGCCTTGCATGTCGTCTGCCGTGAGCTTTTTGTCGCGGGCTTTGGCAGCCAGCGCAGCGGCTTCGGCAGCCAGTTGCAGCAGGCTCTTCTGGTCGACGTTCTTGATGACCGGTACCAGCAGGCCTTCAGGGGTGTCGACGGCGAAGCCGATGTTCACGTACTTCTTGCGGATGATCGCCTTGCCGCTTGGTGCCAGCGAACTGTTGAAGTCCGGCAGTTCCTTGAGCAGGTGCGCGCAGGACTTGAGCAGCAATGGCAGGATGGTCAGCTTGACGCCAGCCTTCTCTGCAACGGCTTTCTGAGCGATGCGGAACGCTTCCAACTCGGTGATATCAGCCGAATCGAACTGAGTCACGTGTGGAATGTTCAACCAGCTGCGGTGCAGGCTCGACGCGCCGATTTGCATCAGGCGGGTCATCGGCACTTCTTCGATTTCGCCGAAGCGGCTGAAGTCCACGACCGGAATTGGCGGGATACCGGCACCGCCGGTTGCGCCTGCGGCTGGAGCTTCTTTGGCCTTCTGCATCATGGCTTTGACGTAAACCTGCACGTCTTCCTTGAGCACGCGACCGTGTGGGCCACTTGGGCTCACCGCGTTCAGCTCGACGCCGAATTCACGGGCCAGCTGACGAACCGCCGGGCCTGCGTGAACCTTGGCACCGCTTGGTGCTGGAGCAGATACCTGCGCCGGAGCGGCCTCGACTTTTGCAGCAGGTGCAGCAGGTGCAGCAGCGGCAGGCGCAGCAGCTTGAGCGGGTGCTGGAGCAGCAGCTTGTGCCGGTGCAGCAGGTGCCGCAGCACCCACCACTTTCAGCTTGAGGATAAAGTCGCCAGTGCCGACTTCGTCTTCGAGTTTGACCGCGATGCTTTCCACTACGCCGGCAGCCGGCGAAGGGATTTCCATGCTGGCCTTGTCGGACTCCAGGGTGATCAGCGATTGATCAGCCTCAACGGTGTCGCCAACCTTGACCAGTATTTCGATGATCTTGGCCTTGCCCGACGAGCCGATGTCCGGGACGTGAATGTCCTGAACGGTGGCAGCAGCAGGCGCAGCGGCTAGCGCTGGAGCAGCTTGCGGTGCCGGTGCGGCGGCAGGTGCTGCAGCGGCCGCTGGAGCAGGAGCAGCGGCTGGAGCCTCAGGTGCCGCAGCGGCACCCTCGACTTCCAGTTCCATCAGCTCGTCGCCTTCTTTCAGGCGATCGCCCAGCTTGACTTTCAGGCTCTTGATGACGCCGGCCTTGGGGGCCGGAATCTCCATGCTCGCCTTGTCCGACTCAAGTGTCAGCAGGCTCTGGTCAGCTTCGATGCGATCACCGACCTTGACCAGCAATTCAATTACTTCACCTTCACCGCTGCCGATGTCAGGTACGCGAATGAGTTCGCTCACAGAGTGTCTCCTCAGCAGTCCAGTGGGTTGCGTTTTTCCGGGTTGATGCCGAACTT
Source organism: Pseudomonas sp. GW822-FHT06B12 (assembly GCF_058799675.1). Lineage (NCBI taxonomy): Bacteria > Pseudomonadati > Pseudomonadota > Gammaproteobacteria > Pseudomonadales > Pseudomonadaceae > Pseudomonas > Pseudomonas sp. GW822-FHT06B12. The sequence goes on along the minus strand of NZ_JBXALR010000002.1, from coordinate 295,366 downwards.
GGCGATGGCTTCAGCCACCACCTTAGGTTCGATGTCACCACGGTCAGCCAGTGCTTCAAGGGCTGCCAACACCACGAAATGACGGTCGACTTCGAAGAAATGACGCAGTTTCTTGCGGCTGTCGCTGCGGCCGAAACCGTCGGTGCCCAGCACTTTGAATTCCTTGGACGGAACCCACTGACGGATCTGCTCGGCGAACAGCTTCATGTAGTCGGTAGAGGCGATGACCGGACCTTGACGGCCGTTCAGGCACTCTTCGACGTAGCTCAGCTTAGGCTTCTGGCCAGGGTGCAGACGGTTGCTGCGCTCTACGGCCAGGCCATCGCGACGCAGTTCGTTGAAGCTGGTAACGCTCCACACGTCAGCGCCGACGTTGAACTCTTCACGCAGAATCTTCGCCGCTTCACGGACTTCACGCAGGATGGTGCCGGAGCCCATCAGCTGAACGTGGTGCGCCGCTTCGCGGGTGTCTTCTTCGAGCAGGTACATGCCCTTGATGATGCCTTCTTCCACACCGGCCGGCATGGCTGGCTGCTGGTAGGACTCGTTCATCACGGTGATGTAGTAGAAAACGTCCTGCTGCTCTTCGGTCATCTTCTTCATGCCGTCCTGGATGATCACCGCCAGCTCGTAGCCGTAGGTTGGATCAAAGGTGCGGCAGTTCGGGATGGTAGCGGCCAGGATGTGGCTGTGACCGTCTTCGTGTTGCAGGCCTTCGCCGTTCAGCGTAGTCCGGCCGGCGGTGCCGCCGATCAGGAAGCCACGGGTACGGCTGTCGCCAGCGGCCCAGGCCAGGTCGCCGATACGCTGGAAGCCGAACATCGAGTAGAAGATGTAGAACGGCAGCATTGGCTGGTTGTGGCTGGAGTACGAAGTACCGGCCGCGATGAAGGAGCTCATGGCGCCTGCTTCGTTGATGCCTTCTTCGAGGATCTGGCCCTTCTTGTCTTCTTTGTAGAACATCACCTGGTCTTTATCGACTGGCTCGTAGAGCTGGCCGACGGACGAGTAGATGCCCAACTGACGGAACATGCCTTCCATACCGAAGGTACGGGCTTCGTCCGGGATGATCGGAACGATGCGCGGGCCGATGTCCTTGTCCTTGACCAGTTGCGCGAGGATCCGCACGAAGGCCATGGTGGTAGAAATTTCTCGGTCGCCCGAGCCGTCGAGGATAGCTTTGAGGGTGTCCAGCGATGGAGTCGGCACGCTGAAGCTCTGCGCGCGGCGCTGTGGCACGAAACCGCCCAGGGCAGTGCGGCGCTCGCTCAGGTAACGGGCTTCGGCGCTGTTTGGCTCTGGTTTGAAGAACGGCAGGTTTTCCAGCTCTGCGTCTTTGACCGGAATGTCGAAGCGGTCGCGGAACAACTTCAGGCTCTCGACATCGACCTTCTTGGTGTTGTGCGCGGTGTTCTTCGCTTCGCCGGCACCGGTGCCATAACCCTTGATGGTCTTGGCCAGGATGACGGTCGGTTGTTCTTTGTGGTTGACCGCTTCGTGGTACGCCGCATAGACCTTGTACGGGTCGTGACCACCACGGTTGAGCTTCCAGATTTCGTCGTCGGACAGATCGGCAACCATCGCCTTGAGTTCTGGCGAGTTGAAGAAGTGTTCACGCACGAACGCGCCGTCTTTGGCTTTGTAGTTCTGGTACTCGCCGTCGATGACTTCGTCCATCCGGCGTTGCAGGATACCGTCGACGTCTTTGGCCAACAGTGGGTCCCAGAAACGGCCCCAGATGACTTTGGTCACGTTCCACTGAGCACCGCGGAACACACCTTCGAGTTCCTGGATGATCTTGCCGTTGCCGCGAACCGGGCCGTCGAGGCGCTGCAGGTTGCAGTTGATGACGAAGATCAGGTTGTCCAGCTTCTCGCGGCCGGCCAACGAGATCGCGCCCAGGGATTCCGGCTCGTCGCACTCGCCGTCGCCCAGGAAGCACCAGACTTTTTGCTTGCCTTCGGGGATAAAGCCACGGGCTTCCAGGTACTTCATGAAGCGAGCCTGGTAGATCGCCTGGATCGGGCCAAGGCCCATCGATACCGTCGGGAACTGCCAGAAATCAGGCATCAGCCAAGGGTGCGGGTAGGACGACAAGCCCTGGCCGTCGACTTCCTGGCGGAAGTTGTTCATTTGCTCTTCGGTGATGCGGCCTTCCATGAACGCACGGGCGTAAACGCCTGGCGAGGTGTGACCCTGGAAGTAGATCAGGTCGCCGCCGTGTTCGTCGGTCGGGGCCTGGAAGAAATAGTTGAAGCCGATGTCGTACAGGGTTGCGCTGGAGGCGAAGCTGGAGATGTGACCGCCCAGGTCAGAATCTTTCAGGTTCGTACGCATCACCATGGCCATCGCGTTCCAGCGTACCAGCGAGCGAATGCGGCGTTCCATGAACAGGTCGCCAGGCATGCGTGCTTCGTGGGTAACAGGGATCGTGTTGCGGTATGGCGTGGTGATGGCGTAGGGCAGTTGCGAGCCGCTGCGGGTCGCGAGTTCGCCCATACGGGTCATCAGGTAGTGAGCACGGTCTTCGCCTTCTTTGTCGAGAACCGATTCCAGGGCGTCCAGCCATTCCTGGGTTTCGACGGGATCGAGGTCTTGCATGGCTTGCTCCAGGGCGGAAAGGCTTCCAGAATCGGTTGCCTGAGTTAGCGACTGGCCTTGTGGGCAGACGTTATAAATTCTTGGAATGCCGGAGGTTGATTCGGCGGCGTGTAGTTTTACTACAAATCGTCGACCATTTCAGCCTTTCGGATGTATATACGAGTAGTAAAACTACAGAAGACTGGCTTGTGGCCTCCTGCTACGTTGTGAGAATAATCGTTACTGTTGGTCTTTAGCTAACCGAGACAGGTGGAAGTTTGATGCTGGCTGCCAAAAAAAACGAAATTTCAGCTATTTCTAACTTTTGTTCGACAGTCCTTTGCGTAGTGCATTTCATGCAATCACTACAAACTGCCCTTTCTACGCCGATCAAGGATAGACCATGAGCCTCCCTACGCTTGCCGAACTGCCGGCCATTCTCCAGCCGTTTGTCAGCCGCGCCGAGCAGTCGTTCCGTGGCGCCGTCGCCACGCTGCCCGATGATCATGGCCTGTCGACCTGGTCGCCAGAGCGCTGGGCCGAATTTGCCAGAGTGACCGCCGCCAGCGACTTTGTCATTGAACAGTGCGTGCGTGACCCGCTGATGCTGCTGGAACTGGCGCAGTCCGGCGAACTCGACCGCAGCTTCGCCGCCGGTGAGTTGTGCGCGCAGATCGCGGCCGCTGTGCAGGCGGCCGCCACCGACGATGAGCTGGGCCGAGTACTGCGCCGTCAACGCAACCGTCAGCAGGTGCGAATCATCTGGCGTGACCTGACCCGTCAGGCCGATCTGATCCAGACTTGCCGCGACCTCTCGGACATGGCCGATGCGAGCATCGATCAGGCTTATCAATGGTTGTATCAGCGCCATTGCCAACAGTTCGGTACGCCCACCGGCCGGCGCAGTGGTGAGCCGCAGCAAATGGTCATCCTCGGCATGGGCAAACTCGGCGCGGTCGAGCTCAACTTGTCGTCGGACATCGATCTGATCTTCGCCTACCCCGAAGGTGGCGAGACGGTCGGTGTAAAACGTCCGTTGGATAACCAGGAATTCTTCATTCGTCTGGGGCAGCGGCTGATCAAGGCGCTGGACCCGATGACTGTCGACGGTTTTGTATTCCGTGTCGACATGCGCTTGCGGCCGTATGGTTCGTCCGGTGCGCTGGTGCTCAGTTTCAATGCGCTGGAGCAGTACTACCAGGACCAGGGTCGCGACTGGGAGCGTTACGCAATGATCAAGGCGCGGGTGGTGGCCGGCGATCAAGTGGCGGGCGCGCAGTTGCTCGACATGCTGCGGCCGTTCGTTTATCGGCGTTATCTGGATTTCTCGGCAATCGAAGCGCTGCGCACCATGAAGCAGCTGATTCAGCAGGAAGTCCGGCGCAAAGGCATGGCCGACAACATCAAGCTCGGCTCCGGCGGTATCCGCGAAGTTGAATTTATCGCCCAGGCCTTCCAGCTGATTCACGGCGGTCGTGACCTGAGTTTGCAGCAGCGTCCGCTATTGAAAGTCCTCAGCACGCTTGAAGGGCAGGGTTACCTGCCGCCGGCGGTGATCAGCGAGCTGCGCGAAGGGTATGAATTCCTGCGCTACACCGAACACGCGATTCAGGCGATTGCCGACCGTCAGACGCAAATGCTCCCGCATGGCGAGCAGGATCAGGCGCGCATTGCCTACATGTTGGGTTTCGCCAACTGGACGGCGTTCCATGAGCAACTGATGTATTGGCGCGGCCGGGTCGACTGGCACTTCCGTCAAGTGATTGCTGATCCGGATGAAGAGGACGGCGAGGAGAGCGAAGTGGTGGTCGGCGGTGAATGGCTGCCGCTCTGGGAAGAAGCCCAGGATGAAGAGGCCGCCTGCCGTCAGTTGGAAGAGGGCGGTTTTGTCGACGCGCCCAAGGCCCTGAAAACGCTCGCCAGCCTGCGCAGCAGTCCGCAATTGCGGGCGATGCAACGTCTGGGGCGCGAGCGGCTCGATGCCTTTATTCCGCGTTTGCTGGCGCAAGCGGTGGAGCACGCCAGCCCGGACCTGGTGCTGGAACGCGTGTTGCCGCTGGTTGAGGCGGTGGCGCGGCGCTCGGCTTATCTGGTGTTGCTCACCGAAAACCCCGGGGCGCTGCGACGCCTGTTGACCTTGTGCGCAGCCAGCCCGTGGATTGCCGAGCAGATCACTCGCTTCCCGCTGTTGCTCGACGAATTGCTCAACGAAGGGCGACTGTTCAAGCCGCCGTTGGCGCCGGAGTTGGCCGCCGAATTGCGTGAGCGGCTGACGCGCATTCCCGAGGATGACCTCGAACAACAGATGGAAGCCTTGCGGCATTTCAAACTGGCGCACCGCCTGCGAGTGGCGGCCTCGGAAATTGCCGGCAGCCTGCCGCTGATGAAAGTCAGCGACTACCTGACCTGGCTCGCCGAAGCCATTCTGGAGCAAGTGCTGACCCTGGCCTGGCGGCAGACGGTCGCCAAGTACGGCTCGCCGCAGCGTACCGACGGCACCTTGTGCGACCCGGGTTTCGTCATTGTCGGTTACGGCAAGGTTGGCGGGCTGGAGCTGGGGCATGGTTCGGACCTGGACCTGGTGTTCATCCACGACGGTGATCCGCAGGCGGAAACCGACGGTGCGAAACCGATCGACGGCGCACAGTTCTTCACCCGTCTGGGCCAGCGGATCATCCATTTGCTGACCACCCAGACCAACTCCGGCCAGTTGTACGAAGTCGATATGCGCCTGCGCCCTTCTGGCGCATCGGGGTTATTGGTCAGTTCGTTGGGGGCGTTCGAGCGTTATCAGGAAAACGAAGCTTGGACCTGGGAACATCAGGCGCTGGTGCGGGCGCGGGTGCTGGTGGGCAGTCAGGATGTCGGTCAATCCTTCGAGAAGGTCCGAGCGAAAGTCCTTGGGCGCGCACGCGATTTGCCCAAGCTGCGCCAGGAAGTCAGTGAGATGCGCGCCAAGATGCGCGACAATCTGGGGAGCAAGGGCACCGCGGCCGGCACCGCGCCAAATGCCTTCGAAGCCACGGCGCCGTTCGACCTGAAGCAGGACGCCGGAGGTATCGTCGATATTGAATTTATGGTGCAATACGCCGCTTTGGCGTGGTCCGACGCCTACCCTTCGCTGCTCCGCTATACGGATAACATCCGCATTCTGGAAGGCCTGGAGGAGGTCGGGTTGATGCCCGCCGAAGACGCCAGCCTGCTGCGTGAGGTGTATAAAGCCTACCGCTCCGCTGCTCACCGCCAGGCCCTGCAGAATGAGGCGGGGGTGATTCCGGGTGACCAGTTTGTGGCCGAGCGTCGCGAAGTGTTGCGGATCTGGCGCGAGCTGGGGTTAAGCTGAAACCGGATGGTTGAAGCGCAGAGTACCGAATGTGGGAGCGAGCTTGCTCGCGATAGCGATCTGACAGTCACTATTGATGTTGAGTGTGACGGCCCCATCGCGAGCAAGCTCGCTCCCACAGTAGATCTGCGATGTTTTGCAGATTGAAGGTAACTTGGTTGCATCGCATGGATGTGCACAAAATTGATCCGGCGAGCCCCTGCGGGCTCGTCCAAATGACCTGGCAGCCAAGGCGGCAGGTGCTGGATTCTCGAGGCGGGGAGGCGTATGCCTCCCCGGTTTGTTTTTGGAAAACACATGAAAATTCTGATCGTTGGGCCCAGTTGGGTCGGTGACATGGTGATGGCGCAGACACTCTTTCAGTGTCTGAAACAGCGTCATCCTCAGTGCGAAATCGACGTGCTGGCCCCCGAGTGGAGTCGGCCGATCCTTGAGCGTATGCCCGAAGTCCGCCAGGCCTTGAGCTTTCCGCTCGGCCACGGCGTGCTGGAGCTGGCAACGCGGCGGCGGATCGGCAAGTCCCTGGCCGGCCAGTACGATCAAGCGATTCTGCTGCCCAACTCGCTGAAATCGGCGCTGGTGCCGTTCTTCGCCGGCATCCCGAAACGCACCGGCTGGCGTGGCGAGTTCCGTTACGGCCTGCTCAACGACGTGCGCACCCTCGATAAAGAGCGTTACCCGCTGATGATCGAGCGCTTCATGGCGCTCGCCTATGAGCCTGGCGCCGAGTTGCCCAAGCCGTATCCGCGCCCGAGCCTGCAAATCGACCCGACCAGCCGCGACGCTGCGCTGGCCAAGTTCGATCTGGCGCTTGATCGTCCGGTGCTGGCGCTGTGTCCGGGTGCCGAGTTCGGCGAGTCCAAGCGCTGGCCCTCCGAGCACTACGCCAAAGTCGCCGAAGCGAAAATCCGCGAAGGTTGGCAAGTCTGGCTGTTCGGTTCGAAGAACGATCACGCAGTCGGCGAAGACATTCGCTCGCGGCTGATTCCAGGCCTGCGTGAAGAGTCGGTCAACCTCAGTGGCGGCACTTCGCTGGCCGAGGCCATCGACTTGCTGTCGTGCGCCGACTCGGTGGTGTCCAACGACTCCGGCCTGATGCACGTCGCGGCGGCGCTGAACCGTCCGTTGGTGGCGGTCTATGGCTCGACATCGCCGGGCTTTACGCCGCCGCTGGCCGAGAGGGTCGAGATCGTTCGTCTGGGCATCGAGTGCAGCCCTTGCTTTGATCGCACTTGCCGTTTCGGTCATTACAACTGTTTGCGCCAGCTTACGCCGCAACCGGTGAACGAAGCCTTGGATCGCCTGCAAGGCGCACCGGTCGAGGTCCGTTAAGTTGCGGGTATTGTTGATCAAGACTTCTTCGTTGGGCGACGTGATTCATGCGTTGCCGGCGTTGACCGACGCGGCACGGGCGATCCCGGGCATCAAGTTCGACTGGGTGGTGGAAGAAGGTTTTGCCGAGATCCCGACCTGGCACCCGGCTGTCGGCAAGGTGATTCCGGTGGCGATCCGGCGCTGGCGCAAGAATATCTGGCAGACCATCAAAAGCGGCGAGTGGAAACGCTTCAAGCAGAGTGTTCGCGCCACGAAATACGATCTGGTGATCGACGCTCAGGGCCTGCTCAAAAGTGCCTGGCTGACCCGTTACGTCCGTGCCCCGGTGGCCGGTCTGGACAAGAACTCAGCCCGTGAGCCAATCGCCGCGCGCTTTTATTCGCGCCGTCTGGCGGTGGCCCGTGGTCAACATGCGGTGGAGCGAGTGCGTCAGTTGTTCGCCGTGGCGCTGGGCTACGACCTGCCGCAAGGGCTAGGCGATTACGGCCTGAACGTCGAGCGGCTGGTCGAGTTGCCACGCAAGAATCCTTATGTGTTGTTCCTGCACGGCACCACGTGGGACACCAAGCACTGGCCGGAAGCTTATTGGCGTGAGCTGGCCGAACGCGTGGGGCACCTCGGCGTGGCGGTGAAGCTGCCATGGGGCAACCCGGCCGAGAAGGCCCGCGCCGAGCGTATCGCCAAGGGCCTGCGTAATGCCGAAGTATTGCCCAAGTTGAACCTGGCCGGCGTCGCCAAGGTCTTGGCCGGCGCACAAGCCTGCGTGGCGGTGGACACCGGTCTCGGTCATTTGGCCGCCGCGCTGGACGTGCCGACTCTGTCACTGTTCGGTCCGACCAATCCGGGCCTGACCGGTGCCTATGGCAAAAGCCAGGTGCACCTGGCGAGCAACTTCCCGTGCGCGCCATGCCTGCAGAAGAAATGTTCTTACCAACCGACGGCTGAAGATCAGCGTCGGTTTGATCTCAAGCGCGAGTGGCCGCTGTGCTTCACTCGCCTGAACCCCGAGCGTGTCGCGAGCCGTTTAAGCACGCTTTTGCAGCCGCCATTACTGGCTGAGGAGCTGCGCTGATGCAACTGGCATTTGTCCTATACAAATATTTCCCGTTTGGCGGTTTGCAGCGCGATTTCATGCGCATCGCTTTGGAATGTCAGCAGCGCGGGCATCAGATCCGCGTGTATACGCTGATCTGGGAAGGTGATGTGCCGCCGGGTTTCGAAGTGCTGGTGGCGCCGGTCAAAGCCATCTTCAACCATCGCCGCAACGAGAAACTCAGCGCCTGGATGGAAGCCGATCTGGCCAAGCGTCCGGTGGACCGGCTGATCGGTTTCAACAAAATGCCGGGGCTCGACGTCTACTACGCCGCCGATGGCTGCTTCGAGGACAAGGCGCAGACTCTGCGCAATGCTCTCTACCGTCGCTGGGGCCGCTACCGGCACTTCGCCGAGTACGAGCGCGCAGTGTTCGCCAAAGATGCGAAAACCGATGTGTTGATGATTTCCGAAGTCCAGCAGCCGCTGTTCATCAAGCATTACGACACACCGCTTGAGCGCTTCCATCTGCTGCCACCGGGCATTGCCCTGGACCGTCGTGCGCCGGCCAATGCGGCCGACATCCGCGCCGAGTTCCGTCGTGAATTCTCCCTGGCCGACGACGAATTGTTGTTGGTGCAGATCGGTTCCGGGTTCAAGACCAAAGGTCTCGATCGCAGCCTCAAGGCCCTGGCGGCGCTGCCATCGGAGCTGCGTAAACGTACCCGGCTGTTTGTCATTGGCCAGGACGACCCCAAAGTATTTCAGTTACAGAGTGCCGCGTTGGGGCTCGGCGATAACGTGAAGTTCCTCAAGGGGCGCAGCGATATTCCGCGTTTCCTGCTCGGTGCCGATCTGCTGATCCACCCGGCGTACAACGAAAACACCGGGACGGTATTGCTTGAAGCACTGGTTGCCGGTTTGCCGGTGCTGGTCAGTGCGGTGTGCGGTTATGCGCATTACATCGCCGAAGCCGACAGCGGTCTGGTGCTGGATGAACCGTTTGAGCAGGCGCAACTCACGCAGTACCTGACGACCATGTTGAGCGACGACGCAGCGCGTGCGGCCTGGGGCCGTAATGGTCTGGCCTTTGCCGACACGGCCGATCTCTACAGCATGCCGCAGCACGCGGCGGATGTGATTCTGGCGGAGCAACACTGATGAAGTTGATTCTTGCCGAACCGTTCAAGAGCCTTTGGGCCGGGCGCGATGCGTTCACCGAAGTCGAAGGCCTGAAGGGCGAGGTTTACCGCGAGCTCGAAGCGCGCCGTACCCTGCGCACCGAAGTCGCCGGGAGCGGCTTCTTTGTGAAAATTCACCGCGGCATTGGCTGGGGCGAAATCTTCAAGAATCTGCTCACCGCCAAGCTGCCGGTACTCGGTGCTGGCCAGGAATGGCGGGCTATCCAGCGTTTGCAGGAAGCCGGTGTGCCGACCATGACCGCCGTTGCTTACGGCGAGCGCGGCAGCAACCCGGCGGACCAGCACTCGTTCATCGTCACGCAAGAACTGGCGCCGACTGTCAGCCTGGAAGACTTCAGCATCGATTGGGTCAAGCAGCCGCCTACACCTGCGCTCAAGCGTGCGCTGATCGCCGAGGTGGCGCGCATGACCGGCATGATGCACCGCGCCGGGGTTAACCACCGCGACTGCTACATCTGCCATTTTCTGCTGCACACCGACAAACCGGTGACGGCCGACGACTTCAAGCTTTCGGTCATCGATTTACACCGTGCCCAGACCCGCCGGGCAATCACCAAACGCTGGCGTAACAAGGACCTGGCGGCGTTGTATTTCTCGGCGCTGGATATCGGCCTGACGCGTCGCGACAAGTTGCGTTTCCTCAAAGGTTACTTCCAGCAGCCCTTGCGCCAGATTCTGCGCGAAGAGGCATCGTTGCTGGCGTGGCTCGAAGGCAAGGCCAACAAGCTTTATGCGCGTAAACAGCGCTATGGAGATGCGCTCTGATATGCGTTTGTCTGAACTGAAGGGGGTCGGTCGCACGCCAGGCTTGCCATTGAGTATCGAGCTGGCTGACGCCGCAGGTCCGGGGCAGTTGCAATTGCTCAGCTTGCTGCGGGTTCTTCCGGGCCAGCGTTATGTGGGCGCCGCTGTTTGGCGCGGACGTCCGGTGCTGGCCAAACTGCTGGTGGGCAGCAAGGCTGCCAAGCATTTTCAGCGTGAGTTGGACGGTGTACGCCTGCTCGCGGCTCAAGGGTTGATCACGCCGTTGTTGCTGGCCGATGGCTTGAAAGACAGCGAGGGTGGCTGGCTGCTGTTCGATTTCCTCGAAGGCGCCGAAAGTCTTGGCGACGCCTGGAAGCAGGTCGAAGCACTGCCGGTGCTGGCGGACGAGCAAACGGCAGTGTTGGCCGAGGCGCTGGCGGCCATTGGTCAATTGCACAGCAAGGGCCTGTGGCAGGAAGACCTGCACCTGGACAATCTGCTGCGTCACGACGGCCAGCTGTACTTGATCGATGGTGCGGGTATTCGTGTCGAACAGGCTGGTCAGCCGTTGTCCCGACAAAAAGTCCTGGAAAACCTCGGGGTGTTTTTCGCCCAATTACCCAAGTCGCTTGAGCCGTTCACCGAAGAGTTGCTGGTGTATTACCTGCTGAGCAACGGCGAGCACGCGTTGCCATTGGAAGCGCTGCAAAAACAGGTGAGCAAGGTCCGCAGCTGGCGCTTGAAAGACTTCCTGATCAAGGTCGGCCGCGAATGCACGCTGTTCAGCGTGCAGCGCGGGGCATTCGGATTGCGCGCGATTCGTCGTGAAGAAGAAGCGGCCATGCTGCCGGTATTGGCGCAGGCCGATGTGTTGCTCGATCAGGGGCATCTGTACAAGACCGGTGGTGCGGCGAGTGTTGGCAAGGTCGAGGTGGCGGGGCGCACGCTGCTGGTCAAGCGCTACAACATCAAGGGCTTTGCCCATTGGCTCAAACGCTTCTGGCGCCCGAGCCGCGCCTGGCACTCATGGCGCGAGGGCAATCGTCTGGCGTTCCTGGGTATCGCCACCCCGAAACCGTTGGCGGTGTTGGAAAAGCGTTTTTTCTGGTTGCGCAGTCGGGCCTATCTGATCACCGAATACCTGTCGGGACCGGACATCATCGAACGCTTCGCGCCGTTCGTTGAGAGTGGTGATGCGCCTGAAGCTGAGTTGCTGGCGCTGGATCACTTGTTTGCCGAGCTGATTCGCGAGCGCATCAGCCATGGGGATTTCAAGGGGCATAATCTGTTTTGGGACGTGGATCGCTGGTCGTTGATTGACCTGGATTCGATGTGTCAGCACGGTTCGCTGAGTGGTTTTGCTCCGGCGTATGCGCGGGATCGGGCGCGGTTTATGCGTAACTGGCCTGAGAGCAGTGCCCTGCATCAGGTTATCGATCAGCGTTTGCCCAAGGATGTGTAGGCGCTGCCGCAGTCTACGATCTTTTGATCCTGGCGGCCTGACAGCCGACCCATCTCCCACAGATGTACACCAATCAAACCTGTGGGAGCGAGCCTGCTCGCGATGGCGACCTGACAGCCGACCAATCTCTTGCGGATGTACCCCAATCAAAATTGTGGGAGCTGGCTTGCCTGCGAAGGCGACCTGACAGTCGACCAATCTCCCGCAGATGTACATCAATCAAACCTGTGGGAGCGAGCCTGCTCGCGATGGCGGCCGGACAGCCGGCCAATCTCTTGCAGGTGTACATATCCATTCCTGCGGTAACGGCCACTTAGGGTTTCGCCCTTACGGCGCCTCACTTTTCCAGACGCCGAAAAGTAAGCAAAAGGCTTCGCCCCAAGCGTACGGCACCTCGCCTAGGCTCGGCGTTCCCTCGCTCCGGCATTCATCAGGGGGCATCGCCTACGGTCTGCTTCGCGACGACCTCCTCTCGATGTGTCCGGCTGCGCCGTACGGCGCTGCGCGCCCACCCCCTGATGAACACCTCCACTCGGCCTGCCGAAGGGGCGGGTGGATCAAGATCAACGGCTGCAGGCGAGCTAACGCTCGGCCTGTTGAGTGGTGAAGGAGCGCCGCTGGTGATGATCTTCGTAGGAGCTGCCGAAGGCTGCGATCTTTTGACCCTGGCGGCCTGACAGCCGACCTAAGTGGTTGGGGTGTGTACGGCTTTGGAGGCTGATGCACACCAATCAAAACTGTGGGACGGGCCGGCGGCCCTCCCACAGTCCAGTGTTACGGCGCCTCTGGCTGATCGAAACTATCCAGCGCTCGGTTCACCAACAGCTCCCCCAACGAGATCATTTGCTGAATCGCCAGCGCCACATGCCGGCGCGTGCCTTCGAGCTCGAACGCCAGGTCGCTGGCCAGCACATTGACCGAGGCGAGGGTTTCCGAAGCGTGGGCCAGCAGGGTTTCGTTATCCAGATCGGGGATGACCGCGAAGATGTTGGAGGGACGTTTGTCAGGCAGGTTGGCTTGGGCGAACGGCGGTTTCAGATGGTGATCCAGCGCGCGCTCGGCGGCGTCGTGGAGTTTTCTGGAGTCGGTGGAGGCGTACGGGGAAGTGCTTGGGGTTTCAGGGGGATTTGGAGTGACTTTGTGCATGATGAAGCTCCCAGAGTAGTGGAGCTGCCACAAGGTCTTCTCACGGACTTGGGGTGGCAGCCGTACGCGGGGTGAGAAACCGGGACTCTAGGAACCCGGCCACGCCGAAGCGTGCCCGCGCACAGCCGCCATAATTTGAGCGACAGACGAAAAAACGTCTGCACTGTATAGGGTGGTCAGCTGTGCGCCTAGAGGAGTCCGGATTCTCACGTCCGGTCGCTGAATTGGCAGCGACCACCAAAGACTAGTCATGCGGCTTCCCACCGACAACCTGAAAACCATGTCAGAAGCTTCTCTGAATCCTACTCATGGGATAAACACGCAACCTGTGGCGAGGGAGCTTGCTCGCGATGGCGGCCTGACAGCCGACCTGAGTGGCGGGAGCCGGTAGCCGCTTTGTATTGTTGGTGACAACTCTTTATGAATCATCCTACGTGATCTACAGAGGTCGTGATCTGTGGGGGCAACGATCGCGGTGCTAGCGTTGCCTGATGTTCTCGGAGGGCAAACATTGACTATAAAAACGGTTATTTCGCTGGGCGCTTTTTCTCTTGTTTTAGGCGGTTGCGGGACCGTTAGTACGGTGTTACAAGATGATGCGGAGGCGGCCCGTGGTCTCAGGAAGCAGAAAACCTATTGTCAGGCCATTCCCCGTATCTACAGTGGTCTGGCTTATGATTTTTGTATCTTGAATGCACCCCCTGATCCCACGGGGATCCTGGTGCCACTGGTGCTGCTGGATTTGACGGTGTCGGGTATCCTGGACACGGTGTGCTTGCCGTACACGGTTTACCGGCAGGCTACCGACGGCAATATCAGGATTTACTGGCGCCCGGGCCGTGGTTGAGTGCGCTCGTACAACGGCGTCCAAGGTGATCTCCCCCGCGTCAAACAACCTCTGGGTCATTCCCGCCATCTTTACGCTATAATCCCGCCCTTTAGCTGTTTCTCGCCCTTTTGCGAGGACACATTATTTCCAGGCGCATGTCGCCTGCATGCAGACTTAAAGAGGCTAGACCCCTGTGGCATTGACGATTCTTGGCCTGTCCGGCGCCCTTAGCCATGATCCTTCCGCAGCCTTGTACATCGACGGCAAGTTGGTCGCGGCCGCTGAAGAAGAACGCTTCGTACGCGATAAACATGCAAAGAACCGCATGCCTTACGAATCGGCGAAGTTCTGTCTGGAACAGGCTGGTATCAAACCTTCCGACGTTGACGTAGTGGCGATCCCGTTCGCCCCGATCAGCCTGTTCGGCAAGGCCCGCTGGCACTACGCCAAGCGTTACTGGTACGCCCCGGATCGCGCGCTTGACGCGATCCTGATGGGCAACCGTCGCTACAAACGCTACCGCAACAAGATTGTCTGGTGCCTCGAGCAACTGGGCTTCGATCCGAAGAAAATCAAGATCGAGCCGGTCGAGCATCACCTGGCTCACGCCTCCAGCGCCTACCACTGCTCCGGTTTCAAAGAGAAAACCGCGATCCTCGGGATCGACGGCAAAGGCGAGTACGCCACGACCTTCTTCGGTTATGGCGAGAACGGCAAGATCCACAAGATCAAAGAATTCTTCGACCCGGATTCCCTTGGTGGCCTGTACGGCGCGATCACCGAGTTTCTCGGTTTTGAAATGCTCGACGGTGAGTTCAAGGTCATGGGTATGGCGCCGTACGGCGACGCCAGCAAATACGATTTCTCCCGACTGGCCTCGTTCGAAAACGGCGAGCTGGTCATCAACACCGATTACGCCAACGTCATCGGCCTGCGTCGCTACAAAGAGAAGCGCAAAGGTTTCTACTTCTCGCCGAAGCTGATCGAGTGGCTGGGACCGAAGCGCGAAGGTGACATCGCCGACGAACCGTACATCCACTACGCCGCGAGCATGCAAGCGCTGTTCGAGAAACTGGCGTTGCAGATGATCGACCACTACCTGGGCGACGTGCTCAAGGAAACCGGCAAGCTGGCTTTCGCTGGCGGTTGTGCGTTGAACGTCAAGCTGAACCAGAAAATCATCGCCCGCGATGACATCAAAGAACTGTTCGTACAACCTGCGTCCGGCGATGCCGGCACCGCGGTGGGTGCTGCTGCTTACGTGTCTCATGCCCGTGGTGTGCCGGTCGAGAAGATGGAACACGTCTACCTCGGCCCGTCGTACAGCAACGAAGACGTGATCGCGGCCTGCGCCCGTCACCCGAGCAAGCCTGTGTGGCGCAAGCTCGTCGACATGCCGGAGAAGATCGCCAAAATCATGGTCGACGGCAATCCGGTGGCCTGGTTCCAGGGGCGCATGGAGTTCGGTCCACGTGCGTTGGGCGGTCGTTCGATCATCGGTTGCCCGAGCGCCACCGGGGTGGCTGACCGGATCAACCATCAGATCAAGTTCCGCGAGCGCTGGAGGCCTTTCTGCCCGTCGATGCTCGACACCGTGGCGCCGCAGATGATCAAGATCGATCATCCGGCCCCCTTCATGACCTTCACTTTCGAAGTGGCTGAAGAGTGGAAAACCCGCGTGCCGGAAGTCGTTCACGAGGACGGTACTTCCCGTGCCCAGGTGCTCAAGCGCGAATACAATCCGCGCTACTACGACATGATGAAAGCGCTGGAAGTGCTGACCGGTAACGGCGTGTCGCTGAACACCTCGCTGAACCGCCGCGGTGAGCCGATGATCTGCTCGCCGACCGACGCCCTGAACATGTTCTTCGGTTCCGATCTACAGTATCTGATCATGGAAGATATTCTGGTGGTAAAAGACGGCGCGGATGCTTATGACTCGCTCGGCTGAACGCCATGTGCTGCAGTTCTGTCACGGCTATGACGGGCCGTTCCTCGACTGCGCGCGACAGTACGCCAGCCTGTTCGCAGGGTCCGGCTATCGAGTGACCACGGTGTTTCTCACCGGGGTCGCCGATGCCGACGTTGCGGCGGGCTGTGCGTCTGATGAAGTGTTGTTCATGGAGTACAGCTCCAAGGCCATTCGTGGCTTGAAGCTGGGGGCGATTGCCGATCTGCGCAAAATCGCCCAGTCGCGCAATTTCAGTTTTTGTATCGCCCACCGCTTCAAGCCGATCTACATTGCCTTGCTTGGCACGTCGCTGCCGGTAATCGGCGTGCATCACGGCTTTGGTGATTACCAGCGGCGCACGCGCAAGCTGTTCGCGCGTGTTTTCCGCAAGCGTCTGAGCCTGCTCGGGGTTTCCGATGCGGTGCGCGACGACATGCGTCGCTGCCTGCCGAAATGGCCGGCAGCGCGGATTCAAACTCTTTACAACCGCATTGATGTCGACGCGTTGCAGGCCTCTCAGGTGTCCTTCGATGAGGCGCGTGATGCCTTGGGCCTTTCGCCGGATGCGTGGGTGATCGGTAACGTCGGCCGCCTGCACCCGGACAAGGATCAGGCCACCTTGCTGCACGGTTTTGCCCAGGCCTTGCCGCGTTTGCCGGTCGACAGTCAGCTGGCGATTCTTGGCGCCGGACGTCTGGAGCAGCGGCTCAAGGATCTGGCCCGCGAACTTGGTATTGGTGACCGCGTGCTGTTTCTCGGTCAGGTACCGGAGGCGCGTCGCTACTTCCGGGCCTTCGATGTATTTGCCCTGAGCTCCGACCACGAACCGTTCGGCATGGTGCTGCTCGAAGCCATGGCCGCCGGTGTGCCGTTGCTGGCCACCGCGTGCGGCGGGGCTGCGGAGGTGGTCGAAGGTGTCGGTATTTTGTTCCCGCTGGGGGACGCCGAGCATCTGGCGCAAGGGCTGCAACACCTTGCCGTCATGAATCAGCACGAGCGTCAGGTCTGCGCCGAGATGATGCTTGATCGCCTGCGTGAACGCTTCTCGGATCGGGCCGTACACGACGCGTTCTGGCGTCTGCCGCACGTCATTGAACTGACGGCGAGGGCCTGATGCTCAACCGATTTCAAGGCTGGCGTGAGCGTGGCTGGTCCGTTGTCGACGCGTCGACCTATAGCGATGCCTGGCAGCGTTTTGGCGGTAGCGTCGCGACGCATCCACTGGTGGTCGAGCGTCTGGCGCAGTTGGCCGATATCCCGGTGCGTTACCTGGCCTGGGAGCAGGGTGGCGAACTGAAAGCCGCGATCCCGACCTGGGGCCGCGATCTCGCATTGTCCAAGGACGTGCTCAAGCGTAACGGCAAGAAAGGCCTGTTCGATCTCGGCAACGCTGAGTTTATCCTGCCGGCTGCGGCCGATGCGCAGGCGCTGTTGCGTCACCGCGGGCGTTACCTGTCGGCGCTGAATGAAGGCCGCTTTGCCGGCCTCAAGCCGCAAGCCGAACAACTGGCTATGGCCCGCACACCTGAAGAACTGTCGAAGAAGTTTCGCTACAACCAGCGTCGTGAGTTGCGCTTGCTTGAAGAGGCCGGTGGCGTGGTACGGCCGGTCAGCGAGTTTTCCAGTCAGGAGCTGGCGGTGATCTACTGCGATCTGTTCCAGCGCCGCTGGGGTTTTCCAGCGACCGGTGCGCCGCGCATGAGCGAGGTGCTCGAGTTGCTGCGCGAGTTGCTGATCGGCTCGGTGATTTTCCTCAACGATGCGCCGATTGCGATTCAGTTGGTCTACCGGGTTGAAGCGCCGGAGTGGATCAGCGTCGAGTACATCAATGGCGGTGTCGATCCTGAAACCCGCGAATTCAGCCCCGGCAGCGTATTGAGTTTCCTCAATACCCAAAGCGCCTGGGAGCAGGCGCGAGCGATCGACAAGCCGCTGCGCTTTTCCTTCGGGCGCGCTGATCGCGAATACAAGGACCGCTGGTGCAACTCTGTGCCGGTGTTCACCGTATGAGCCAGACCAGCAGCCGCAAGCAGCAATTGCTCAAGCGTCATCGACGCAACAAACGCATCGGTCTGTTGATCGCACTGTTGCTGTTGATCGCTGTGGGTGTGCTGGTGGCCTGGTGGCTGCCACTGGTACTTGCGGTCCTGGCCTGGATCGCCCACGAGGCGTGGTTTGCTGACCACCTGTTTTACTCGCCCAAGGATGATTACCAGTACAGCTTTGCGCCGTACACCCAGCAGCCCAAGGTTCGCCTGGACGGTGGACGTCTGTTGCTGGACGACGGTGTGATCCTGGCCGACAACACCACATTGGTGCTGGCGCTACGGATAAAAAGCACCTGGCTGGGACGCTTTATCGACCCGGTGGTCGAGTTGTCGGGTGGCGATGATCCGGACCGGCAAACCTTCGAGCGCGGTGTAAGCGGCCTGCGTTACCTCAATCTCAGCGGCCAGGCAGACGCTTTGTCGCAGGGCCATTTGCGTTTGCGCGGGCACTTCTGCCGGGTGCTCGGTGAGCCAGTGCTCTGGTCGTTCGAACAAGCTGATTACCGTCGTCAGCGAGTGATGGTTATTGCGCCTCATGCCGACGATGCCGAGCTGGCTGCTTTCGGTTTGTACAGCCAGGCCAATGAGGCCTGGATCGTCACGTTGACCGCCGGTGAAATCGAAGCCGAGCACTATCAACAGATGGGGCTGAACACCGTCGAAGCTTCGCGGATCAAGGGCCGCTTGCGCGCCTGGGACAGTATTGCAGTGCCGCGCTGGGCTGGTGTGCCTGAATCGCGGTGCGTGCAACTGGGGTATTTTTGCCTGCAGCTGGCCGCGATGCAGGCTGCGCCGGATCAGCCAATCGCCTCCCGGGAAGCGGACTTGAGCGATACCCGGCTGTTCCGCCAATTGAACCCGTTCTCCCTGCCCGGTGACCGCGATGGCGCACCGACCTGGAATAATCTGCTGGCCGATTTGCGTGAGTTGCTGCTCAAGGCTCGCCCTGAAGTGATCGTCCTGCCACACCCTGTGCTGGATCCGCATCCTGATCACATCTGCGCACAGCAAGCCGTGCTTGAAGCCTTGCAGGGCCTTGAGTGGCAGCCGACTACACTGCTGGGCTACGCCAACCACCTGCATGACAATGATCGTTGGCCAATGGGCGATTCAGGGGCCGGGATTGCATTGCCGCCGGTGTTCGATTCGGCGCACGTGCTGCAGCCGTATTGCCTGGCATTGTCGATTGAGCAACAGCGTGACAAGGCCATGGCGCTGGGGATGATGCATGATTTGCAACCGCGGATGCCGTTCAAGCGTCGATTGCGCCGCTCGATACAGTGGCTCCTGGCCGGCAGAGCGCCGTCGCCTCTCGGAGAGAACGAGTTTTTTCGCAAGGCTGTCAGGCGTCATGAGCTGTTCTGGCTGCTGAGGCTTAAATGAAGCAACACAGGTAACGCTTGGCTGCCGAGTCGATCTCGGTCATTGATGCAACAGGTTTCATCGGGGATGAGTCATGAATCAGCGTTCCAAGGTCTTGCAGCTGCAACCTGACTACAACGTTAAAGCGCACGATTTTGCCGACCTTGCGGAGCAGATCGTCAAAGCCCTGCCGGTAGAGCGTTATGAAATAACCGCGGCGTTCTTGCGCGGCCGACCGGGGCCGGGTGAGGCCGTGAGCCGTGCCGCTCGCTCGGTCTATTTCGAGTTCTCCGACAAGTCCCTCAAGGGGATGCGCCTGCGAGCCATGTGGCGGCTGTATCAGTTTTGCCGAAAAGAAAAGTTTGATGTGGTCATCTGCAACCGCTTCAAACCGGTGAATATGCTGTTGCAACTCAACCGCTGGCTGAAAATACCGTTGTGTATCGGTATCTCTCATGGCTTCGGCGAGTACGATCGTTATTATCGGCGACGTCAGGCCCAGAGCCTGGTCGACGGTCACTGGCGTTTTGTCGGTGTGTCACCAGCGGTCAAGCAGTACTTGCTCGATTGTGATTGTGGCTTCACTGACCTCAATACCTATGCCATTACCAATGCCATTGATATCGAGCAGGCTGAAGGCTTGCAGCACTCCCGTGAGCGTTCGCGCGAACTGTTGGGGCTTGATTCGTCAGTACGCTTGATCGGCGCGCTTGGGCGTCTGGTACCCGTTAAAGGTCATATTTATTTATTGCAGGCCTTTGCCGAGCTCAAAGATAAATATCCCCAGACTCAACTGGCGATCATCGGTGCCGGTCGCGAAGAAGCACGTTTGACCAGTGAAATTGAGCGATTGGGTCTGAGTGGCCGTGCGCATCTCCTGGGGTTCAAGGAAAACGCCCTGCAGTATGTTCGCGCGTTTGATATCTGGACCATGCCCTCGTTGGCCGAGGGGTTGGGCCTGGCGTTACTCGAAGGCATGAGCGGCCATTTGCCGGTGATTGCCTCGGACGTGCCTGCCATGCTTCCGCTTGTTCAGGGTGCGGGTGGTCTTGCGGTCGAGCCTGCGAATGTCCCGTCTCTTGTCAGGGCGCTGGATACGTATCTGGGGCTTTCGGATGAGGACCTCAAGGCCAAAGGTGAGCTGGCTTACCGTTATCTGCAGGAACAGCACGATATCGACGTGTTCCGTCAGGAGTATCTGCAATTGATCGACTCAGGCTTGAGTCAGGCGCGTAAGGGGGAAGTATGAAAGATGATCAACCTGTGGTGACGGTGATCATCGCTTCTTATAACCACGGCCCGTATATAGAGCAGAGTATTCTCAGCGTCCTGAATCAGACCTATCCGAATATCGAGCTGCTGGTCATCGATGATGGCTCCACGGATGACAGCGTCGAGCGTATCCATCGGTTGCAAGAGCAACACTCGTTCGATTTTCGGGTTCAGCAGAATCAGGGGCTGACCAATACGCTCAATGGTGCGATTGCTCGGGCCAAAGGCAGCTTGATTGTCCCATTCGGTTCTGACGACATCATGTTGCCGGAGCGGATAGCGATTCAAGTCGCCTACTTGGACGGTAAGCCCGAGGTCGGTATTTGCGCCGGCAACATCGAACTGATCGACGCCGATGGCAATCTCTTTCCCGAGAAACGTCAACGTCGGGATGTGCCGTTCCGACGCCTGGACTTTGATGACATGTTCCTCGAGCGAAAACCTTATCCGCCGGCCCCGACATTGATGATTCGGCGTGAGGCGCTGGACAAGGTGGGTGGCTTCGACCCGAATATTCGTCTGGAGGACCTGCTGATCGAGTTGAAGGTGACTCACGCCGGTTACTTCATCGATGGTCTGAATGTACTGATGGCGCGCTATCGCAAGCACGCGACCAACTCGTACAAGAATCATCGCTTCATGATCGACAACATTCTGCGGTCCTACGCGCTGTTCAGCGATCATCCGTCGTATGACGAGGTGCGTTACAAATTCCTCAACTCGATGTTCCTCAAAACCTCCAATCGCGATCGGGCGCTGGCTCGCGAACTGCTGACACAGATCCCTTTCAAAGCCTGGACTGGCAAGACCTGGCGCGGATTGGCGCGGTTGTGTTTTTCCCGGCTGGAAAAGAGCTGAGGCGGCAATCAAATGGGCTGGATTCAACGCTTTCTGGAAAAATGTCTATTGAGGTCGGCATGATCCTGGATGTTTCCGGCAACAGCTGGGCCGACAAGGCTCACGCCCTGGACCGCTATCGTTGGCGGCGGTTGCGCGAGCGTCATTCCTGGCTGGGCAGCCTCTTGCGCTTTGGCCGGGATGCTTGCGTAGACTGGTTGTTCGGTTGGAGGGCACAGGCGCGTCTGGCGGCCGAGGTCGTGGCCGAGCCCTGCGATTTCCTGTTGTTGCAGTCGGCGTCCAAAGTCATTCCCTTGCGGCGCAAGAAGCTGCTGATTGCGGCGCTGCGCGCCAGCGGTCACTCACTGGTGGAAACCGCGCTGCAGGTGCCCGCGACCATTCTTGCCCGGCGTCTGCTCAAGCATCCGCAGCAGTCGGTGCCGCTGCGCTATTTTGGCTATGCCGCGCATGCCGAGTGGCTGGTGGCTCACCACCAGCCGAAGATTCTGCTCAACGACCGTAACGGCAGCCTGTATGCGCCTTTCCTGCGCCTGGCACAGAACCGGCGCCAGCACCTGCTGGTGCACCTGGCGCACGCGACGACGGTCGAGTCGTCGAGTCGTCTGGGCATGAACGACTATGACTATTACTTCATGTTCGGTCGCAGTTCGCTGGAGGCCTTGCAGTCGCGCCCGTTGCGCTTCGGCAGTTCGAATGCGGTACTGTCCGGTTCGCACATGATTGACGTCGCTTACGACTTGCCGCCACCCGACCCCGAGCGACAGGTGCTGCTGGTCCTGGGTGTCGGTCCGGACAAAGAGAAGGAGCGCAGCTACCGGCGAACCTACGCCTTGCTGCGCGACTGGGCGGCGCAGCACCCTGAGTACCAGATACTGATCAAGGCGCATCCACGTAGCCAGGTGTCGTTTTGGCACGGAGCGGCCGCGACACTGCCCAACGTGCAGGTTCTGGACCCTGGAGTCGGTCTGGCCGCAGCGCTGGAGCAGGCTTCGATCGTGGTGAGCATCATGTCTAACGCGGTTATCGAGGCGGCGCTGGCGCGGCGCCCGGTCATTTATGTCAATGTCGGTGAGCATCACGACATTTTTTCTCAGGAGCGCTTCCTGGGCGAGCGTGTCACCACGGCTGCAGAGCTGGCCGAGCGGGTAGTCTGGATTCAGGGCAACTATCAGCAGTGCCTGGAGCGGGCCCGGAATTTCGCAGAGTTTCACCTCGCACACGGGGTAGAAGGGCTGGATACCACCATCGGGTTGTTGGTCGACCTGTTGCAGGCAGAGCCTGTGCCTTCTCAGGTACTTGACGGCACCGTTCAGTAGGGGCTGCGAGTCAGGCCTGGCACATTAATAATCACGGTTGCGGTGGTGAGTGGAAAATGATTTGGCCTTTTGCACATGCCTGCGTCATCAATCTCGACAGCAGGAAGGATCGCTGGGCCCGCATACAGGCACACTTGCACAGTCTGGGACTGCAGGCCGAACGCTTCAGCGCAGTGTCGATGCATCAGTTGGACGATGACCCGCCTTCGCCGGAACTGCGCGAGTTTTTACTGCGCGTCGATGGCGACAGCGACAGGTTCGAACACAAATTGCGCGCCACTTGGGCGTGCATGCGCAGCCATCTTGCGGTGATTGCCCTGGCCAAGGCTCGCGGCTGGCCGCAGGTGCTGGTGCTGGAGGACGATTGCGAGTTTGAGGCCTATGCGCCTGCGGTCCTGCGTCGAGTGCCGGCACAGTTGTCATCGCGGGATTGGACCCTGCTGTATCTGGGGGGCACGCTGAAGAAGGGTGGGCAGGCGCGCAAGGTTTCAGCCAACCTGGTAGCGGTCAACCGGGTGCGTCTGGCGCATGCCTACGTGGTCAGGGCAGAACTCTATGATCGGATCCTGCAGGAGGCCCCAATCAGCGGGCTGCCGCTCGATTGGTATTACTCGGAAAGTCTCCTGCCCACGACTCGCGCGTTCCTTGTGCGCCCCCTGCTGGCCCGGCAGAGCCTGATGGTCATGAGTGATATCGAGCAGGTGGTACGCAAGCCCAAGCTCAAGACCCGGCAACTCCTGGGTCGGATGGCCGCGCGTCTTCGCTACGGCCTGTTCGGATAGTTTGCCGGCAGTAGCCAGGAGGCACCTCCGGTTCAATCAGCCCGCCAGGCCAAGGGAGTGCACTTGCTTGTGCACGCATTTGACCGCGTTGTCTGGTGCCAGGATGGCGTAGCCTTGAAGCAGATCGGCAAAATGCGCGTCAAACAGCCAGCGTCGGTCTTCCATGTAACGCTGCATATGGCACAGATTGCGTCGACGAAGCTCCAGGCTCAGAGGCGAGGGCAGGATGCGCAAGTCGGCCAGATCGATCAGGCCGAACTCGCCGTCGTCCAGCAAAAGAACGTTGCCAAGGTGCAATGAGCGGAAATAGACCCCGCGCTCGTGCAGTTCTGCCAGAAAGCGCCCGAAACGTTGCACCAGTGCCTGACGCATGCTCAAGCTGGGCATGGCTTGCAGCACCTGACGCAGTGTTCTGCCTGACAGGGGCTGGTAGCGTACGGCACTGCTGCCATCAGGCATGCTGTACAGCTCGATGATCGGCGGGGTGTTCAGGCCTGTACGGCCCAGGCGTTGGCTGTTTTCGGCGAAGCGCTTGGAATAGGGATAGAAGCTGCCATAGGTATACCAACTGCGGGCACGGAACAGCTTCAGAAAACTGCCATCCTCGAGTTTGAGGACTTTGGGCCCAAGACCGTCTTCTTCGACCACCGATGCGTTGGCTGTCATGCGTTGAGCGTCGTCGGCTGCGAGGCTGCGAGCCGAAAGTTTCGACATGCGATTCGTGCGCTGGGCAATGCTCAGCGCGGCCATCAGTGCCAGCGGGATCCACAGCAGGAACCAATGCTCCCTGGGGGTGTACAGGATATCGCCACCCTCCGCCAGGCTGGCCCCTATACCGAATACCATCAGGGTCGAGGCCAGGATAAACAGCGGTTGCGAACGCTGGCGCCAGCAGTTGAACAGCCCGAGAAGCTGCATGGCCAGCCAGGGCAGGAACCCGATGATGCCGACATAGAAGAGTACGCCCAAGGCAAAGCTATGAGGTTCGCGAAAGGGATACCCAACTCCCGGATCGATGGCCAGGACCGCGTCATAGCCATGACCAATCCAGGGCGCATCAGCGATCAGATGCAACGCCTGTTTCCAGATTTCGAAGCGGTAGGAGTCGCCGCGCGCCAGGAGCATTTCCGGGAAAGCGGCCAACATGCTTGCGGCAATGACGCCCACGATAGCCAGCAGCAACAATGAGCGACGGTTCCAGCAAATGAATGCCAGCCATAGGCCTGCCATGGCGATAGCAACCAGAGGCGTTCTGGAGCTGGTTGCCAGGGCGGCCGCGAACATGACCAGGAAGGCCGGGACAATACCGAGCAGCAGCTTCGGATTGCGCACGGTCATGCCCAGAAAAAACCAATAGATGCAGAAAAAGCCGAACAGGTGGGAACTGAGCAAGGGGTTGTCGAAGACACCCCCGCCGACCATCCGATCACCCGGCGCATAGTGCGACAGGAAAATATAAAGATTGAACACGCTGGCGACCAACGCAACCAGGGCCGCGGCCAGCAGGATGGGCTTGAAGCTTTCGGCGCGGTAGCGCAGCAGGAGGCTGGCGCCAGCAAAGAGCATGAAAATATACAGCGGTGGTTTTGTCAGGCTAAACAGGCTGTCTGGCGTAGGGCTCCAGTTCAGCGACAGCAGCGCCCAGGCGGAATAAAACAGGAATACCTGAACCAGCGGCTCTCGCAGGACGATCTTCAGTTCGCTGGGGCGTATGCACAGGGCGATCAGGGCGGGGGTGCTCACGAGGCCGTAAAACAGCTTTTGATAGACACCGCGCGTAGGCAGGAAAAACATTCCGCAAAGCAAAAGAAAAAAGCCGAGCGGCAGCACCCACAGGCAAATGAAATCGAAAACCCGGGTCCCGCTGGTGTTGATCCTGCTGAATGGCATGCTGATCTGTGTTCCGATTAAGGGGCGGTAATACTAACGTATCTGTTTACCCTGGTCCTGAGGAATATTGCCACCGGGCCAGCGGTTCGAACGATCCCGCTGAGACCGGAAGAAGCTGTGATAAAGTCAGCATCCTTTTTTTGAAAACTCGCGTGATATGACCGACTCCAGTCTCTCCGCAAGCCCTTCGAGCTTGAAAATCTACTTCCGACTCCTCAGTTATGTGCGGCCTTATATCGGCCTGTTCACGCTGAGTATTATCGGCTTCCTGATTTTCGCGTCGACTCAGCCGATGCTTGGCTACGTGCTCAAGTATTTCGTCGATGGCCTGTCCAATCCCGAGGCCGTGCTGTTCCCCTCGATACCCTATTTGCGCGATCTGTCATTGATGCATGCCGTCCCTTTGCTGATCATTCTGATCGCCGCGTGGCAAGGCGCGGGTTCATACCTGGGCAACTTCTTCCTGGCCAAGGTTTCGTTGGGCCTGGTTCATGATTTGCGCGTGCAGCTGTTCAACAACCTGCTGGTGCTGCCGAATCGTTACTTCGATCAGCACAACTCCGGGCACCTGATTTCACGCATCACGTTCAACGTGACCATGGTCACGGGAGCGGCGACAGATGCGATCAAGGTCGTGTTCCGGGAGGGCATGACGGTTGTGTTCCTGTTTGTCTCGCTGCTGATCATGAACTGGCGCCTGACGCTGGTGATGGTTGCCATTTTGCCGCTGATTGCGTTCATGGTGAGTCGCGCCAGCTCCAAGTTCCGCAAGCAGAGCAAGAAGATCCAGGTGGCGATGGGCGACGTGACCCATGTGGCCTCCGAGACTATTCAGGGGTATCGCGTGGTCCGCAGCTTCGGCGGTGAAATCTACGAGCGCGACCGTTTCAAGCGCGCGAGCCAGAGCAACACCGACAAGCAGCTGCGCATGACCCGCACCAGCGCCATTTATACGCCGATGCTGCAGCTGGTGATCTACACCGCCATGGCGGTGCTGATGTTCCTGGTGTTGGCCCTGCGCGGTGATGCGTCGGCAGGCGACATGGTCGCGTACATCACCCTTGCCGGCTTGCTGCCTAAACCGATCCGGCAGCTTTCGGAAGTCAGTTCGACGATCCAGAAGGGTGTTGCCGGTGCCGAGAGCATTTTCGAGCAATTGGATGTGGAGCCGGAAGTCGACAGAGGCAGTATTGAGCGTGACTCCGTTACGGGTCGACTCGACGTGCGTCACCTCAGCTTCACCTATCCGGGTACCGATCGTCAGGTGCTCGATGACATCAGCTTTTCTGTCGAGCCCGGGCAAATGGTTGCCCTGGTTGGCCGTTCAGGGAGTGGCAAGTCGACCCTGGCCAATCTGATTCCGCGTTTCTATCACCACGATAAAGGCGAGATTCTTCTCGATGGGATTGAAGTCGAGGAGTACAAACTGCTGAACCTGCGTCGGCATATCGCTCAAGTGACCCAGCATGTCACCTTGTTCAGTGACACGGTGACCAACAACATTGCCTATGGCGACCTCGCTGGTGCTCCCCGTGAAGATGTCGAGAAAGCAGCGAAGGACGCTTATGCCATGGACTTCATTGCGCAGTTGCCTCAAGGCCTGGACACCCAGGTTGGCGAGAACGGTGTGCTGTTGTCCGGTGGCCAGCGTCAGCGTCTTGCGATTGCCCGGGCGCTGTTGAAAAACGCCCCGCTGTTGATTCTCGACGAAGCGACGTCGGCGCTTGATACCGAGTCCGAGCGGCATATTCAGGCTGCCCTGGATCAGGTGATGAAAGGCCGTACGACACTGGTGATCGCCCACCGCTTGTCGACCATTGAGAAGGCTGACCTGATCCTGGTCATGGATCAGGGGCAGATAGTCGAGCGCGGTACTCATTCCGAGCTCCTGGCAAAGAATGGCTATTACGCTCGATTGAATGCCATGGGCCTCGATGAGCCCGTACCGCAAGGTATCGTCTGATATCCACTTCAGGGTGAGCATGGCTCACCCTGAAACCGCCTCGGCGTGCAATGCGCTCAAGGCGTTTGTGTCCAGATCCTGACATTCTTGACTATGTCTAAATAAATTCCCGCATCTCACTTGTTATGGTTCGAGCAAGAATCATTGACTTCGAGGTGGCTATCCGCCTCGCGTGGGGATCGGAATGCTGCAACGCTTTTTATGGAAGTTGTTACCCAAACAGCAGCGAGCGTTCCTGTTGGGACGTTTGTCGATCAGGGATCGGCAAGTCGTGAACAAGGCGCTGTCGGGCAATGTGCACTTCCCTCAGGCTTTCCAGCAGCGCTCCTGCGTGTTCATTCACATCCCCAAGTGTGCCGGGAGCAGCGTTTGCTCTGCACTATTCGACGGCTGGATGCCTGGGCATTTGCCGTTGTACTGGTACGAACAGCAATTTCCCGAGCAGTTTTCCCGCAGTTTCAAATTCACCTTCGTTCGTGACCCTTTGGAGCGGGCCTATTCGGCCTATGCTTTCCTGCGTGGCAACGAACTGGGAGCGCGCGACCGCCAGGCTCAGGCGCTGGTCCGTCATTACCGTGACTTCGATGACTTCATCGGCCGCTGGCTGCATCCGGAGAATGTCCAGAAACAGCTGCATTTCGCTCCCCAGACCGACTTTATAGTCGACTCCTTGGGGCATATGGCGATGGATTTCGTGGGGTATCAGGAACACCTGGATCGTGACTTTCAAGTGCTTTGCGAGCAATTAGGGGTTGTCTCGTCATTACCCCATCTGAATGGCTCTCAGCATCGCCAATCGGCGCCCGCCCGTGACTTTTGTTCGGTACGCACTCGCCGTTTGGTGCGACGGGTCTACCAACGTGACTATGAGATGCTCGGCTATGAGTAAAGTGTCGTTTATCTGCGAACAACCTCCACAGATCCGCCCCTACACATTGTCGCTGTCGATAACCGCCCGGGCCGCGCTCAAGAATCAACAGCCGTGCTGTGTCTGGCTGACAGGGCTCTCCGGTGCCGGCAAGTCGACCCTGGCCAATGCCCTTGAGTTGCAACTCAATGAACAGGGGCGTCACACCTTTGTGCTCGATGGTGACAACCTGCGTAATGGTTTGTGTAATGACCTGGGCATGGGGGCTGCGGCGCGCAAGGAAAACATCCGACGCATTGCCGAGGTGGCACGGTTGATGGTCGATGCGGGGCTAATTGTGATTGTCTCGGCAATCTCGCCGTTTCAAGCAGATCGTGCCTCGGCCAGAGCCTTGTTCCGTGCGGACGAGTTTCTTGAGGTGTATGTCAGCACACCGTTCGACATCTGCGCCCGGCGCGACCCCAAGGGCTTGTATCAAGCCGCGCTGCAAGGGCGAATCAAGGACTTCACCGGTCTTGACAGCCCTTATGAAGCACCGCAGCAGGCAGACTGCGAAATCAACACCGACGAGGTCGAACTGGCCGATGCCGTGCAGCATCTTCTGGCCGCTTTGGTTAAAAAATGAACAATGTGGCCGTGTGATACACGCCCGGTGAAGCTGGCGGACTAGGCAGCGCCCACCCTGTGCTAATATCGCGCCCCTGTTCATTTTGTATGTGGGTTGCTCCATGAAGTTGTCCATGCCGCGATTCGATCAAGCCCCTGTCTTGGTGGTCGGCGATGTCATGCTCGACCGTTACTGGCATGGTGGTACCTCACGGATTTCTCCTGAGGCACCGGTACCGGTGGTCAAGGTCGAGCAAATCGAAGACCGCCCGGGCGGTGCTGCCAACGTTGCCTTGAACATTGCCGCGCTCGGCGCGCCGGCGTCCCTGGTCGGTGTGACCGGTGATGACGAGGCCGCCGACAGCCTGACCAATAGCCTTAAAGGCGCCGGCGTGCGTGCGTTGTTTCAGCGCATCGCGCATCAGCCGACCATCGTCAAGCTGCGGGTCATGAGTCGTCACCAGCAATTGCTGCGTATCGACTTCGAAGAACCTTTTGCCACAGACGCGCTAGCGCTCGGTGCTGAAGTCGACGGTCTGCTCGAAGGCATCAAGGTGCTGGTGTTGTCTGACTACGGCAAAGGCGCGTTGAAGAACCACCAGGTGCTGATCCAGGCCGCACGTGCCCGTGGCATTCCGGTGCTGGCCGATCCCAAAGGCAAGGATTTCTCGATTTATCGCGGTGCCAGCCTGATCACCCCGAACCTCAGCGAATTTGAAACCATCGTTGGCGGTTGCGTCGATGAGCACGATTTGGTGAACAAGGGCGCGCAATTGATGCACGACCTTGATCTCGGTGCCTTGCTGGTGACTCGTGGCGAGCACGGGATGACTTTGCTGCGTCCCGATCATCCGGCGTTGCATTTACCAGCACGGGCCCGTGAAGTGTTCGACGTGACCGGTGCCGGTGACACGGTGATTTCTACCCTGGCGGCGGCGATCGCTGCTGGCGAAGAACTGCCGCACGCGGTGGCCCTGGCCAACCTGGCCGCCGGCATCGTGGTCGGCAAACTGGGTACGGCGGCCATCAGCGCTCCGGAACTGCGTCGCGCGATTCAGCGTGAAGAGGGCTCCGAACGTGGTGTCCTGGGACTTGAACAACTGTTGCTGGCAGTCGATGACGCGCGTGCGCACAAAGAGAAAATCGTCTTCACCAACGGCTGCTTCGACATCCTTCACGCGGGGCACGTGACCTACCTCGAGCAGGCGCGGGCCCAGGGCGATCGTTTGATCGTCGCGGTAAACGACGATGCGTCGGTGAGCCGCTTGAAAGGTCCAGGGCGGCCGATCAACAGCGTTGACCGGCGCATGGCGGTACTGGCGGGTCTGGGCGCGGTGGACTGGGTGATCAGTTTCCCTGAAGGCACTCCGGAAAACCTTCTGACGCAGGTCAAACCGGACGTGTTGGTCAAGGGTGGCGATTACGGGATCGACCAGGTGGTCGGCGCCGACATCGTGAGCGCTTATGGCGGAACAGTGAAAGTGCTGGGGCTGGTGGAAAACAGCTCGACCACCGCCATCGTCGAGAAGATTCGCAAGACCTGAGTGATTGGGTAATGCCAAAGATCAAAAGATCGCAGCCTGCGGCAGCTCCTACGAGGTAATGGGTAGGAGTTGGCGTAGCCTGCGATCTTTTGCGTTTAGCTGCGGGCCTTGGCCGGAACCATCTTGCGCAGAATCTGTTTGGCCTTGCCGGTCAATCGGCTGAAACCCGATGCCTTGCCCGGTTGGCTCAAGCCCTGCTGTCTGAGCCAGTCCTTCCAGCGAATTCGCTCGTCACGCACCAGCCAGCCTTCCTGCCGGGCAAAACTTTCTGCCAGGTACAGTCCGCGAGTGCTCGCCGGGTAGAGCTGATCTTTTTTCAGGGTGTAGAGCTCGGGTAGCGGCTGGCCATCCTCAAGAGGCATCAGGTACAGGTCGGGGCGCTTGCGATCCAGTCGTGCGACCAGTTGATCTCCCTCCAGACGTTCATCGACATGGAACAGACTCAGGGATTTGGCTTCCTTGGGCACGTCCAGGCGCAAATCGTAGATCAACTGCAGCGAAGCCGTGGGCAAATGCACGTAGGCCCGTGGTCGCTCGATCAACTGCAGGTTGGCGCAACGCACCGGGCGTGCAGCGCCAGACAGCGGCGTCAGGCGAAACGGCAGGGCTTCGCGGTAATGCAGCGCGGTGGCGTAAGGCGCGGGCAGCCAGGTGTCATTGAAGCGTCCGCCGAGCCAGCCTTCCGGAGTTTCCAGCAGGCATTCTTCGGCAATCTCCTGAATGGCCGTGTGTAACGGCAGGTTCAGTTCATGGGCCGGCACATAACCCGAGATCAGTTTGAGCACCACGTCGCCACGGTCCTGACGGCGCTGGCGGACCAGCACCCAGTAATCGCGATTCTGCCAGTGCAGAGTCAGGCGGACCGAGACGCCGAGGTTGGCCAGCTCCAGCGAGAAATGCTCTGGATTGGCCACCGTGACCGGGCGCCGACGTTGCAGGGTCTGGGAGAAATTCAGCGGCCTGCCGACACTCTGATAACTCAGGCCTTCGGGAGTCGCTTCGACGTATAACGGCAGGGTCTTGAAGTTGCTGGGGTTCTTTCTTATGAGCGTTCGCGGCATGTCGGCTCCTTCTTGCGTCGGGGTCGGCCGCCTTGGCGGCTGTTCAACGACTACGTAGGACTTGAGCAACAGTCGCCACATTGTGGGCGAGGTGCAGCGGATTAATGGTCCCGACAATAGCACTGGCGACACCGGGTTGCGCGAACAACAACTCGAAGCTGGCGCGTACCGGGTCTACACCCGGGCTTAGGCAGACGTGACCGCTGGCCAGAGCCTTCTTCACCAGGATCGCTTTGCCGTGGGCAGCAGCGTAGTCGATGACTGGCCGCTCGGCCTGCTCGTTGAGATTGTAGGTGACCATGGCGCAATCGCCTTGTTCCAGAGCCTTCAAACCACCATCGACAGTTTTGCCGGAAAACCCGAAGCCGCGAATCTTGCCTTCGCGCTTAAGCTCGGCGAGCGTCTGGTAGACCTCGCACTCGTTGAGGATCGCCAGATCGTTGCCGTCCGAATGCACCAGCACCAGATCAATAAAGTCGGTTTCCAGACGTTGCAGGCTGCGTTCGACGGAAAAGCGCGTGTGTGCAGCGCTGAAGTCGTGGCGGGACTGGCCATCGGCGAATTCCTCACCGACCTTGCTGACAATCACCCAATCCTGACGCTGACCGCGCAGCAGCGGGCCGAGGCGTTCTTCGCTGCGGCCATAGGCGGGGGCGGTATCGATCAGGTTGATGCCCAGGTCGCGGGTCAGCTTGAGCAGCCTGCGCGCTTCATCATCGTCCGGGATCTGGAAGCCGTTGGGGTATTTCACCCCTTGGTCGCGACCGAGTTTCACCGTGCCCAGGCCCAGCGGCGAAACCAGCAGGCCAGTACTGCCCAGCGGGCGATGCAGGTTGTGCAGGGTGGCTTGGCTCATGGCAGCAGTTGCTCCCAGGCCGGCACGCCCATCGGTGGTTTTGGCAGCGTCGGCAACGGGGCCGGGTGGCTTGGCTGGATGCCGTCGCGTTGCAGCGACGCCATTACCCGGTCAGCGAAGTCCGGTGCCAGTGCCAGTTTGGTCGGCCAGCCCACCAGCAGACGGTCCTGCTCGGCGAGGAAGGCGTTGTCCGGGCGGCTCAGGCCTGATTGCAGTGGCTCGGCGCGCTCGACCCGCAAGGTCGCCCATTGCGCCTGACTGAGGTCGACCCACGGCAACAGGTTGCCGAGTTCTTTCTGCGCGGCGGCGATTTGTGCGGCGGGTTCGCGAGCCACGCCTTCGGCTTCGGCGATATCTCCGCCCACGTACCAGATCCATTGACCATCGGCGGCCGGGTGAGTGGTGACGGTGATGCGTGGCTTTGGTCCGCCGCCCAGGCAGTGGGCATACAGCGGTTTGAGGCTCGGGCCTTTGACGATGATCATGTGCAGCGGTCGACGCTGCATGGCCGGCTGGCTCAGGCCAAGGGCGCTGAGCAAGTCGGCATTGCCGGCACCGGCGCTAAGGACGATGCGCTGTGCACGGATCTCACGCTCGTCGACTCGCAGGCCGACCAGTTCAGCGTTTTCCAGCAGTGGCTCGATCTTCTGTCCCGCCAGCAAGCCGTCACCGGCCAGCTCGGCCAGACGCCCGATCAGGCTCGGCACATCGACCACCAGTTCTGCCAGGCGATAGACCTTGCCCTTGAAGCGTTTGTCTTGCAGGGCCGGCGGCAGTTGCTCGCCTTTGACCTGATCGACCCGGCCGCGCACCGCTTTACTGGCGAAGAAGCTGGTGAGGTTGCCAGCGAGAGTGCCGGGGGACCACAGGTAGTGGGATTCAGACAGCAGGCGCACACCGGACAGGTCCAGTTCGCCGTCACCGGCCAACGCAGCACGCCAACGTCGCGGCATGTCGGCAATCGCTTCCGAGGCGCCGGTCAGCGCGCCGTGCAGCGCGTATTTAGCGCCGCCGTGGATGATCCCCTGGGACTTCACGCTCTGTCCGCCGCCGAGGCTGGCGCTTTCCACCAGTACGGTTGAAAAACCCTGGCGACGCAGGCGTGCGTTCAGCCAGAGGCCGGCGACACCAGCGCCGACAATCAGCACGTCGGTGGAAATAACAGATGGCATGCAGCGACCTCAGAGTTCAGGACTAGAGGCGCAGTATACAGCCTAGCGGCAAGCTTCAAGCCTCAAGCTGCAAGAGGACTGGTGTTGCTCTTTCTTGCCGCTTGTAGCTTGAGGCTTGAAGCTGCTCTTAGTGCCCCGCGGTTTTCGAGAACAACTGGATGACCACCACACCCAGCACGATCAGCGCCATGCCAAGCATGGCCGGGATGTCGAGTTTCTGGTCGTAGAGGAACAGCGCCGCGATGCTGACCATCACGATGCCCATGCCGGCCCAGACCGCGTAGGTAACGCCAACCGGAATGGTGCGTACTACCAGGGTCAGCATCCAGAACGCGATGCCATAACCGACAGTGATCAACAGCAGCGGAATTGGCGTGCTCAGGCCCTTGACCGCTTTCATCGATACGGTGGCGATCACTTCGGCGCAGATGGCGATAGCCAGGTAGTAGTAAGCGTTCATGGGGCGTTCCTCGTGTTTGGACCTACTTGATAAGGTCGGCATTCTAGAGACTCTGGAGATGGGGTAAAGTCATTACCTATCTGATTTGAAGATGGGTTGAGCCATGAGTGTGCAATGGAGTCTGGAGCAGATGCGTTTGTTCGTCAGTGTCGCCGAGCAACGTTCGTTTTCGGCGGTAGCGCGGGACCAACGTAAGGCACAGTCGGCGGTCAGTAGTTCAATTGCGCTGCTTGAAGCCGACCTTGGCGTGAACCTGTTTGATCGCAGTAGCGGTCGCCAGCCACGCCTGACCGAAGCCGGCAGCGCATTGCTCGAAGAGGCGCGGGAAGTGTTGCGCCAGTGCGAGCGACTCAATGGTCGAGCGCTGGCGTTGATGCGCGGTCAGGAGGCGCGGTTGCGTCTGGCGCAGGATGAGGCCATGCCGTATCAGCCAGTGCTCGACAGCCTCGAAGCATTGGCCGAGCAATTTCCCAGTCTGGAAGTGCAACTGGCCAGTGCCGCCCAAGGCGATGTGGCGCGCAAATTGGTGGAGCGCCAGGCGGATCTGGGCTTGCTGTTTTATCACGAACAGATCCCCGAAGCCCTGGAGCGTCGGGTGTTGGGCAGTGTCGAGATGGTCACGGTATGCGGCGTGGGGCATCCGCTGGCGGTGGGAGGCCAGGTGGATTGCCAGCAATTGGCACAGTTTCGGCAACTGCTGATGGCTACCCAGTCCAGCGTCTACCCCGGCAGTGAACAAGCCAGCCCGCAAGTTTGGCGGGCCGACAGTTTTTATGTCCTGGCTGAGTGGCTGATGCGCGGACTGGGCTGGGCCTGGCTGCCACGGCATGTGGTGCAGTACCCGGCGTATCACGGGCAGATGGTCGAGCTGGTCAGCGAATGGACCCCGCCAGCCCTGGTGGTGGAGCTGGTCTGGCGACGTGATGAACCGCTGGGGCCGGCCGCGCGTTGGTTGGCGGAACGTTTTGCCGTGCACTTGCAGGCGATCGGCTAAAAAAGCCGATAAACTCCGCCGCCATGAATAGAACTCTCTACACCGCGCTGTTTTACCTGGGGCTGCCACTGGTAGCGATTCGGCTGTGGTTGCGCTCGCGCAAGGCGCCGGCGTATGCCAAGCGTATTGGTGAGCGCTTCTCCATCGGCTTACCGGTGATGAAGCCCGGTGGCATCTGGGTGCACGCGGTGTCGGTTGGCGAAAGCATTGCCGCTGCACCGATGATTCGGGCGTTGCTCGAACGTTATCCACAGCTGCCGATCACTGTGACCTGCATGACCCCGACCGGCTCCGAGCGGATTCACGCGATGTTCGCCCATGAGCCGCGCATCCAGCACTGCTATCTGCCTTACGATTTGCCCTGTGCGGCAGCGCGCTTCCTCGACAGGGTCCAGCCGAAACTGGCGGTGATCATGGAAACCGAGTTGTGGCCCAACCACATCCATCAGTGCGCCAAACGCGGGATTCCGGTAGCGCTGGCCAATGCCCGGCTCTCGGAGCGTTCGGCCAAAGGCTACGGCCGATTCGGTAAATTGACCCAGCCGATGCTCGCCGAGATGAGTTTGTTCGCGGTGCAGACCGAGGCCGAAGCCGAGCGTTTTCGGCAGTTGGGGGCGCGTGCGGAAACGGTCGAAGTGACCGGCTCGATCAAGTTCGATTTGAGCATCGACCCAAAACTGCTACAGCGCGCCGCCGAGTTGCGTCGGCAATGGCAAGCGGTCGAGCGCCCGGTGTGGATCGCCGCGAGCACCCATGAAGGCGAAGACGAAGTGGTGCTGGCGGCCCATCGACAATTGCTCGCCAGCCATCCGGATGCGCTGCTGATTCTGGTGCCGCGTCACCCCGAGCGCTTCAACCCGGTGTTCGAGCTCTGCCAGCAGCAGGGTTTCAACACGATCCGCCGTTCGACTGGCGAAGCGGTCAGCGCCAACACCTCAGTGTTGCTTGGCGACACCATGGGCGAGTTGCTGTTTCTCTACGCCTTGGCTGACAGCGCGTTTGTCGGCGGCAGCCTGGTGCCTAACGGCGGGCATAACCTGCTGGAGCCGGCGGCGCTGGCCAAACCGGTGTTGAGCGGGCCGCACCTGTTCAACTTCCTTGAGATCGCCACGCTGATGCGCGATGCCAAGGCATTGCAGGAAGTGGATGACGCCCAAGGGTTGGCGCTGGCGGTGCAGCGGTTGTTCGAGTTGCCACGCGATGCGCAGCGAATGGCAGAGGCGGGGCTTACGGTGATGCGCGCCAATCAGGGCGCCTTGCAGCGATTGCTGGATGGGTTGGGGCGGTTGATCAACCGTTAAACCGAGTCGTCTTCATTCGCGAGCAAGCCCGCTCCCACAGGTCCGCATAAACCCTGTGGGAGCGGGCTTGCTCGCGAATGCCGTTTGATTTTACTGACCCGGATTAGCCTTCAGC
The DNA here is from genome assembly GCF_058799675.1 of Pseudomonas sp. GW822-FHT06B12. Classification (NCBI taxonomy): domain Bacteria; kingdom Pseudomonadati; phylum Pseudomonadota; class Gammaproteobacteria; order Pseudomonadales; family Pseudomonadaceae; genus Pseudomonas; species Pseudomonas sp. GW822-FHT06B12. The sequence goes on along the minus strand of NZ_JBXALR010000002.1, from coordinate 259,274 downwards.
TGTTCCGCTGCAGCCTTGGCCAGGTCCGGCGGCAGGAAGTCCTTGTCCGGGTTGTAGTCGGCCTTGAGATAACGCTTCAGGTCCTGCAAGTCGCCCGGGCTGAGGGTGCCGGCAGCCTGCTTCAGGCGCAGGTTGTCGAGAATGTAGTCGTAGCGGCTGTTGTTGTAGTTGCGCACCGAGGTGTACAGCTGACGCTGGGCGTCGAGCACGTCGACGATATTGCGCGTACCCACCTGATAACCGATTTCCGTGGCGTCCACCGCGCTCTGGTTCGAGATGATCGACTGGCGGCGCGCCTGCACCTGCTCGACATCGCTGTTCACTGCACGGTGCAGGTTGCGGGTGTTTTCCACCACTTGCCGACGCAGCGCTTCGCGTTGCTGTTCGCTTTGGTCCAGGCGCGAGTACGACTCGCGAACCTGCGAGCTGGTCAGCCCGCCGCTGTAGATCGGAATGTTCAGTTGCAGGCCGACCGTGCTCTGCGAGACGGTGCCGCCGTACGGTTGACCAAAGGCACTTGGATTGCTGAAACCCAGCGCATCGTTGTCACCGGTCTTGTACTGCGCCACGGCGTCGAGGGTCGGTGCGTGACCGGCCTTGCGCTGCTTGAGCGTTTCTTCGGCGGCGCTGACCGCGTAGTTGCTGGCCAGCAGGTTGAGGTTCTGTTTGGCGGCGGTGTCGACCCAGGCCTTGGCGTCGTTCGGCGCTGGCGGCAGGACCGGTAAGGTGTGGACGATGCCCTGGATCGAGTTGTACTGACGGTTGGTCAGGGTGATCAGCGCTTCGAACGCATCATCCACCTGGCGCTGGGCGAGGATCCGGTTGGCGCGCGCGGTGTCATAACTGGCTTGCGATTGCAGCACGTCGGTCTTGTCCGAGAGGCCCACATCGAAACGCTCATTGGACTGATCGAGCTGGCGCTTGAACGCCGCTTCCTCGGCCTTGGTCGAGGCGAGGTTGTCCTGACTGCGCAGCACGTTGAAGTAGGTTTCGGCGCTTTGCAGGATCAGGTTCTGCTCGGTCGCCGAGAGTTGCAGCGCCGCTTGCTCGTTGACATCCTTCGCCGCCTGGAACTGGAACCAGCGATCGGCGCGGAACAACGGCTGGGCCAGTGTCGCTTGATAGAAGTGGGCACTGCGGTTGGCAATGGCTGACGGCTGATCGATTTTCGTCCGCACATCGGCGACTTCGGCACCCCCCGAGAGGTTCGGCAGCAGGCCGGCGCGGGCCTGGGGCACGACTTCCTTTTGCGCGCCATATTGAGCGCGGGCGGCGGCCAGGTCGGCGTTGTTGTCGACGGCTTCCTGGTAGACGCTGACCAGATCGGTCTTGGTCGATAAGGGCGCTTCTGCTGCCCAGGCCATTCCATTGGACGCACAAGACACGGCGAGAGCCAGTGAGAGTTTGCGCAGCATGAGCGATCCCTAAAATTTATATTACGATAATAATCTGAGCGCCAAGGCTACGGCGCGCGCTTTACAGCGTCAAGGCGCAGCATGGCGTAGCGAGTGTAGATGCGCCGGCTTGCGGCAACAATCCTGTAATTACGCCATTCATCACGCTGTTTGCACCGGTGTTGGCGTTCTTTACCAGTTGTGTCTAGACTGGCCGGGTTCTTGTCGGGGTGCCTTGCTATGAGGCTGAGATCGAATAATTTCGGATCCCGTTGAACCTGATCAGGTTTATGCCTGCGTAGGGAACAAGATTTCTCGTCACCCGGCGAGTCCTCTTGTGCTTCGTCCGGGATGTTGTTCGACAATCGAACAGCTCTCGTGCACTCAGCACAGCACTCATCCAGTTGGAGTTTTCACTGGTGGGCTGCGTCCATTCGTTACAGGTTCGCTCCGACAAAAAATCCACTGCCTGGATGAAGTCTGGAGAGCCCGTGATGACTACAAAATCAAAAAATGCAATCAATCTGAGTGACTCGGCCAAGGTCGATCAGCAATCGGTTCAGCCGTTTACCCGCTCGCAGAAAATTTATGTCCAGGGCACTCGCCCGGACATCCTCGTGCCGATGCGCGAAATCAGCCTCGACGTGACGCCAACCGACTTCGGCGGTGAGATCAACGCGCCGGTCGTGGTCTACGATACTTCGGGTCCGTACACCGACCCTAACGTGATCATCGATGTGCGCAAAGGCCTGGGCGATGTGCGTTCGCCGTGGATCGAAGCCCGTGGTGACACCGAGCGTCTGGCCGGCTTGAGCTCGAACTTCGGCCAGGAACGCCTGGCCGATGCGGAGCTGACCAAGCTGCGTTTCGCTCACGTGAACAACCCGCGCCGCGCCAAGCCGGGCGCCAACGTCAGCCAGATGCACTATGCCCGCAAAGGCATCATCACCGCCGAGATGGAATACGTCGCCATCCGCGAAAACATGAAGCTCGAAGTGGCCCGTGCCGCAGGTCTTCTGGATCAGCAACACGCCGGCCACAGCTTTGGCGCCAGCGTGCCGAAAATCATCACCCCGGAGTTCGTTCGTGAGGAGATCGCTCGCGGTCGCGCGATCATTCCGGCGAACATCAACCACACCGAACTGGAACCGATGATCATCGGCCGTAACTTCCTGGTGAAGATCAACGGCAACATCGGCAACAGCGCGCTGGGTTCGTCCATCGAAGAAGAAGTGGCGAAACTGACCTGGGGCATTCGCTGGGGTTCGGACACGGTCATGGACCTGTCTACCGGCAAGCACATTCATGAAACCCGCGAGTGGATCATCCGCAACTCGCCGGTGCCGATCGGTACGGTGCCGATCTATCAGGCTCTGGAAAAAGTCGGCGGCGCTGCCGAAGACCTGACTTGGGAGCTGTTCCGCGACACGTTGATCGAGCAGGCGGAGCAGGGCGTCGACTACTTCACCATCCACGCCGGTGTGTTGCTGCGCTACGTGCCGCTGACCGCCAAACGCGTGACCGGTATCGTGTCCCGTGGCGGCTCGATCATGGCCAAGTGGTGTCTGGCGCACCACAAAGAGAACTTCCTCTACACTCATTTCGAAGACATCTGCGAAATCATGAAGGCCTACGACGTCAGCTTCTCGCTGGGCGATGGCCTGCGTCCGGGCTCGATTGCCGACGCCAACGACGAAGCGCAATTCGGTGAGCTGGAAACCCTCGGCGAGCTGACCAAAATTGCCTGGAAGCACGATGTGCAGTGCATGATCGAAGGCCCCGGCCACGTGCCGATGCAGTTGATCAAAGAGAACATGGACAAGCAGCTCGAGTGCTGCGACGAGGCGCCGTTCTACACCCTCGGCCCGCTGACCACCGACATTGCACCGGGTTACGACCACATCACCTCGGGCATCGGTGCGGCGATGATCGGCTGGTTCGGTTGCGCCATGCTGTGCTACGTCACGCCGAAGGAACACTTGGGCCTGCCGAACAAGGATGACGTGAAGACCGGGATCATCACCTACAAGATCGCCGCCCACGCGGCTGACCTGGCCAAGGGGCATCCGGGCGCGCAGATCCGCGACAACGCCTTGAGCAAGGCGCGTTTTGAGTTCCGCTGGGAAGACCAGTTCAACCTCGGTCTGGATCCGGACACCGCGCGTTCGTACCACGATGAAACGCTGCCAAAGGACTCGGCCAAGGTCGCGCATTTCTGCTCGATGTGCGGACCGAAATTCTGCTCGATGAAAATCACCCAGGAAGTCCGTGAGTATGCGGCCAACCAGCGGATCGAAACCGTCGATGCCGAAGTCGCCCAAGGCCTGGCCGAACAGGCCGCGCGCTTCAAGCAGGAAGGCAGTCAGCTGTACAAGAAGGTTTGATCTGACCCGGGATTGACGGCGTCTGTGCTGCCGTCTTCGCGAGCAAGCCCGCTCCCACATTAGGTCTCAGTCGTACACAAATTTTGTGTTCACATGAGATCAAGTGTGGGAGCGGGCTTGCTCGCGAAGGGGCCAGACTAAGCACGGAAAATACCAATGACACACTTTATCCCTCTGAGATAACACCCTTGAGCATTCAACCCAGTACCTATTCCCCCGACCACGCCGTGCCTCTGGCCCAGCGTGTCTTCGGTGCCCGCGATCTGTTCTCCCTGTGGTTCTCCCTCGGCATCGGTCTGATGGTCTTGCAGACGGGCGCCTTGCTTGCGCCGGGGCTGGGTCTGTCGGGCTCGTTGCTGGCGATTTTCCTTGGCACCCTGGTCGGCGTTCTGCTGCTGGCGTGTGTCGGGGTGATCGGCAGCGATACCGGCCTGTCAGCCATGGCCGCGCTGAAACTCAGCCTCGGCAGTCGCGGCGCGAGCCTGCCGGCGCTGCTGAACCTGCTGCAACTGATCGGTTGGGGCTCGTTCGAAATCATCGTCATGCGCGACGCGGCCAGCCTGCTTGGCACCCGTGCGTTCAGCGACGGCAGCCTGATGGCCAGCCCATTGTTCTGGACGCTGGTGTTTGGCGCCCTGGCGACCTTGCTCGCTGTCAGCGGTCCGCTGACTTTTGTCCGTAAGATCCTGCGCAAGTGGGGCATCTGGTTGCTGTTGGCGGCGTGCCTCTGGCTGACCTGGAACCTCTTCGCCAAAGCCGATCTGGCTGCGCTGTGGGCGCAGGCCGGTGACGGTTCGATGCCGTTCGCCGTGGGGTTTGATATCGCCATCGCGATGCCACTGTCGTGGCTGCCACTGATTGCCGACTACTCGCGTTTCGGCAAGCGTGCGAAAAGCGTATTCGGCGGCACGGCGCTGGGCTTCTTCATTGGTAACTTCTGGCTGATGAGCCTGGGCGTTGCCTACACCCTGGCGTTCGCCCCGAGTGGTGAAGTCAATGCCTTGCTGTTGGCGCTGGCCGGTGCCGGTTTGGGCATTCCGCTGTTGCTGATTCTGCTCGATGAGTCGGAAAACGCTTTCGCCGACATTCACTCGGCGGCGGTGTCCAGCGGGATTCTGTTGCGCATGAAAGTCGAACACCTGGCTTTGGCCATCGGTGTGGTCTGCACCTTGATCGCGTGCCTGGCGCCACTGGCCCAGTACCAGAACTTCCTGCTGTTGATCGGCTCGGTGTTCGCGCCGCTGTTTGGCGTGGTGCTGGTGGATCACTTCATCCTGCGCAAGCGCAGCGCTCAGGTTGCGTCAGCCGCTTTGCGCTGGCCGGCATTGCTTGCCTGGTTGGGCGGAGTGAGCACCTATCACTTGCTGGCGAATCTGTATCCGGAGGTCGGCGCAACCCTGCCATCGCTGGTGTTGGCAGGGCTGCTGCAACTGCTGCTGGGTCGGGTCTTCAGCTACGCTCAGGCACCAGCTCGGGCTTGATCTGACCCTTGAGGCGGGCGTAGGGGATGGTCATCTCGATGAGGCCACTCGAATACGGCGCGATGGTCGCCACGTTGTACTTGAGAACCACCCCGGCGCTGGTCAACGCCACGTTCGGGGTTTTCAGGAAGGGCCAGCTTTTGACGAAGTCCGGATCCCGATCCATCTGCGAATTGATCAGCCAGCTATTGTGCGCGACTTGCGCGGTCTTCCAGAACGCCACTTCCTGCCCCGGCAAGAGCATGTCACTCAGGCTCAGCTCTTTTTGCAGCTGGCGCGAGTAGTTGATGAAACCCCGTCCCGGTGTGCCATTGGCCGCGCCCGTGTCCAGATAGCTGGACACTTCAATGATCACCAGTCCGTCATGCTGCTCACGTACCTTGGCTTGCAGGTAGACGCTGTTGCGCTCGCCCGACTCATGCAGGAACTGTTCGCGGTAGGCGTTGAGCGAGGGCGGCAGCGCTGCGCCTGCTGAGGTGCGGGTCATTTGCAGCAGGCGCTGTTCGACGATCCGGTCCAGTTGCGGGTCGGTCGGAAAATGCACTGTATCGATATTCACCAGCGGGCAGTCGGGGCCGTCGCAACCCGGCTTGACCTGCTCGGACGCATCGCGAGTGGATGTCACCTGTGCCCGATAGCTGGGTTGGAACAGGCTTTGGCAGGCGCCGAGCGTGAGGGCAATGCAGGCCACGGAGGCGATTTTCAACAGCGACATGGGCGTCCTTCATGAATCAGTGAAAGGCAAAAGTTACCGGCTTCGACTGCCAGCGTGGCGGTCGGTTCGCCACTAAGCTCAATAGTATCAATTAGAGTAGGTTTGCCCCCCTGCCGTCCATCCCGGCAACTGCAAAGAGGCTGCATCAACCGCAGTGAGCACGTTAGGATGGCGCGAAGCCTGAGGGGGAACCTCGGACGGATTGACAGTAAACGAGGATTGTTATGACTGATTTTGCCAATGCCACCCCGACCATCGTAGACATCGTGCGCAGCGAAAACTGCTACAGGGGTTTCTACAAGCTTGATCGCGTGCACCTGCGCCATGAGCTGTTTGCCGGTGGTATGAGTCGCGAGATCAGTCGCGAGTTGTTCGTGCGGCATGATGCTGTATGCGTGTTGCCTTACGATCCGCAGCGCGACGAAGTGGTATTGATCGAGCAATTTCGCGTCGGTGCATTGGGCAAGACTGAGAACCCGTGGCTGATCGAACTGGTCGCTGGTCTGATCGATAAAGACGAAATACCGGAAGAAGTTGCTCACCGCGAAGCGCAGGAGGAAGCTGGACTGGTATTCACTGCTCTGTGGCCGATGCTCAATTATTTTCCATCGCCCGGTGGCAGTACCGAATATGTGCACTTGTATCTGGGGCGGTGTAACAGTGCCGGGGCCGGCGGCCTGCATGGGCTGGTGGAGGAAGCAGAAGATATTCGCGTCACGGTTTGGGACTTTGAAGATGCCCTGCAAGCCGTACGTGATGGACGGATTTCCAACGCGGCAAGCATTATTGCCTTGCAATGGCTGGCTTTGAACCGCGTTGAAGTGAGGGGGCTATGGTCGTAAACAAACAGCGCGATCGTTATCGGGTCGACCTCGTGGGTCTGCAAAGCTCGTGCGAGGCCAACTACGCCCGTCTGATGCGCCTGTTGCCGGAGATGCGCAACCAGCCAACTGCCCGGCGCATAGCAATGACCCAGGGCGAGCAAATGCTGGGTGTGCTGATGCTGGAAGTGCTGCAAGCGTGTCCGTACACCACGACCCTGCGAGTGCGCCAGGAGCACAGCCTGCCGTGGCTGCCGGTGCCGCAGCTGGAAGTCCAGGTCTACCACGACGCGCGCATGGCCGAAGTCATCAGTGCCGAACATGCGCGGCGCTTTCGCGGTATCTATCCTTACCCGAATGCGTTGATGCACCAGCCAGACGAAAAAGCCCAGCTCAATGTATTCCTTGGCGAATGGCTGAGTCATTGCCTGGCCTGCGGGCATGAGTTCGAGGTCGTGCGCTAGCGATGCATTAGTTGTGAACTGCGTCCGGTTCACGGGTTTCCTCTTTTCAATTTCCCCCAGCATAATTGCGCCATTCATCCATATTCGTGATCACGCCTTGGGAGAACGCCTTGCCGAGCGTATCCACTCTGACCGCCAACGACCCCGTTCTGCTGGTGCAGCTGACTGACAGTCATCTGTTCGCCGAGGCGGATGGGACGTTGCTGGGCATGAAAACCCGCGACAGCCTGCAAAAGGTTATCGAGTTGGTGCTGGCGCAGCAGCCGCATATCGACCTGATGATCGCCAGCGGTGACCTGTCCCAGGACGGCACACTCGAGTCGTATCAGCAGTTTCGTGAAATGACCCGGCAGATCGATGCGCCCGCGCGCTGGATTCCGGGTAACCACGATGAGCCGCAGATCATGGCCCAGGCGGCGGTCCAGAGTCAGCTGCTTACGCCTGTGGTGGACATTGGTAACTGGCGGGTCACATTGCTGGATTCGGCGGTGCCCGGCTCGGTGCCGGGGTATTTGCAGGATGATCAGTTGCAATTGCTCGCCCGCGCCCTGAGCGAAGCGCCGGAGCGCCATCATCTGGTGTGCTTCCACCATCATCCGGTGTCCATTGGTTGTGCCTGGATGGAACCGATTGGCCTGCGCAACCCGGAAGCCTTGTTTGCCGTGCTCGATCGTTTTCCACAGGTTCGGGCGGTGCTCTGGGGCCACGTGCATCAGGAAATCGATCAATTACGCAACGGCGTGCGGCTGCTTGCTTCGCCGTCGACCTGCATCCAGTTCGAGCCTGGCAGCGTGGATTTCAAGGTCGATACCCTGGCGCCAGGCTATCGCTGGCTGCGGTTACTGCCGGACGGACGGCTGGAAACCGGGGTCGAGCGTGTGACCGGGTTCGAGTTTCAGGTCGATTACGGTTCCAACGGCTACTGAAAATTTTGTGGCTCAGGAAAACCGAGTCGCGGCCATCGCGAGCAGGCTCGCTCCCACATTGATCTCGGGTGTTCACAAATGGTGTGCTCACCGCAGATCCACTGTGGGAGCGAGCCTGCTCGCGATGGCGTCCTTAAAGAGGAGCTGATTTCTGTGGATGTCCCCGATCCGCTCTACTCCCTGTAAACTGCGGCATCTTTGCCCGTCGCACAGGGAGCTCGCATGTCTGGTTCGATCCTCTATATCCACGGTTTCAACAGCGCACCGTCGTCGAAAAAGGCCTGTCAGCTGGTCGGCGTGATGGATCGTCTGGGCCTGAGTGACCAGTTGCTGGTGCCGGCCTTGCATCACCATCCGCGCGAGGCCATCGGTCAGCTGGAACAGGCGATTGCCACACTGGGACGGCCACTGCTGGTCGGCAGCTCCCTCGGCGGCTACTATGCCACTCACCTTGCCGAGCGCCATGGCCTCAAGGCCCTGTTGATCAACCCTGCCGTCAGCCCGCATCGGATGTTCGACGGATACCTGGGCACACAGAAAAACCTGTATACCGAAGAGACCTGGGAATTGACCCGCGACCATGTGACGGCCCTGGCCGAGCTGGAAGTGTCGGCGCCCCAGGACCCGCAGCGGTATCAGGTGTGGTTGCAAACCGGGGACGAAACGCTGGACTATCGCCTCGCCCAGCAGTATTACCGAGCCTGTGCCTTGCGCATCCAGGCCGGTGGCGACCATAGTTTCCAGGGGTTCGCCGAGCAATTGCCGGCCCTGTTGAGTTTTGCCGGCTATGGCTGCGATGTGTACCAGGCGATCGATTTCACTGCACTGTGAACCCTCGCCCCTATTTTCATGAACGACTGACGATGAGACCCCATGGCCACTCCCAGCGCTAGCTCTTATAACGCAGACGCCATCGAAGTCCTCTCGGGCCTCGACCCGGTGCGCAAACGCCCCGGCATGTACACCGACACCAGTCGGCCGAACCACCTCGCCCAGGAAGTCATCGACAACAGTGTCGACGAAGCCTTGGCCGGGCATGCGACATCGGTGCAGGTCATCCTCCACGCCGACCACTCTCTGGAAGTCAGCGATGACGGCCGTGGCATGCCGGTGGATATTCACCCCGAAGAGGGCGTCTCGGGCGTCGAGCTGATCCTCACCAAGCTGCACGCCGGCGGCAAGTTCTCCAACAAGAACTACCAGTTCTCCGGCGGTTTGCACGGGGTGGGTATTTCGGTGGTCAACGCCCTGTCGACTCAGGTCCGGGTGCGCGTCAAACGCGATGGCAACGAGTACCAGATGACCTTCGCCGATGGCTACAAGGCCACCGATCTGGAAGTGGTCGGCACCGTTGGCAAGCGCAACACCGGGACCAGCGTGTACTTCGCGCCGGACCCGAAATACTTCGATTCACCGAAATTCTCCATCAGCCGCCTCAAACACGTACTCAAGGCCAAGGCCGTATTGTGCCCGGGGCTGCTGGTCAGTTTTGAAGACAAGGCCACCGGCGAAAAAGTCGAATGGCATTACGAAGACGGTCTGCGTTCTTACCTGGTAGACGCGGTCAGCGAATTCGAACGCCTGCCCGACGAACCCTTCTGCGGCAGCCTGGCCGGTAATAAAGAAGCGGTCGACTGGGCGCTGCTGTGGCTGCCCGAAGGTGGCGACAGCGTGCAGGAAAGCTACGTCAACCTGATCCCGACGGCCCAGGGCGGTACTCATGTCAACGGTCTGCGTCAGGGCTTGCTCGACGCGATGCGCGAGTTCTGCGAGTTCCGCAGCCTGCTGCCGCGTGGCGTGAAGCTGGCGCCGGAAGACGTCTGGGAACGTATTGCTTTCGTCCTGTCGATGAAAATGCAGGAACCACAATTCTCCGGCCAGACCAAAGAGCGTTTGTCGTCTCGCGAGGCGGCGGCGTTTGTTTCCGGTGTGGTCAAGGACGCCTTCAGCCTGTGGCTCAACGCCAATCCCGAAACGGGCATGCTGCTGGCAGAGTTGGCGATCAACAACGCCGGCCGTCGTTTGAAGGCCAGCAAAAAGGTCGAGCGTAAACGCATCACCCAGGGTCCGGCCTTGCCGGGCAAACTCGCCGATTGCGCCGGGCAGGACCCGATGCGTTCCGAGCTGTTCCTGGTGGAAGGTGATTCCGCTGGCGGTTCGGCCAAGCAAGCGCGGGACAAAGAGTTCCAGGCGATCCTGCCGTTACGCGGGAAGATTCTGAACACCTGGGAAGTCGACGGCAGCGAAGTGCTGGCCAGCCAGGAAGTGCACAACATTGCCGTGGCCATTGGTGTCGACCCGGGCGCTGCGGACATGAGCCAGCTGCGTTACGGCAAGATCTGCATCCTCGCCGACGCCGACTCCGACGGTCTGCACATCGCGACTTTGCTGTGCGCGTTGTTCGTCCAGCATTTCCGCCCCTTGGTGGACGCCGGTCACGTCTACGTGGCGATGCCACCGTTGTACCGTATCGACCTCGGCAAAGAGATTTACTACGCCCTCGACGAAGCCGAGCGCGATGGCATTCTCGATCGTCTGGTGGCCGAGAAGAAACGCGGCAAGCCGCAGGTCACCCGATTCAAGGGCCTGGGTGAAATGAATCCGCCGCAACTGCGTGAAACCACCATGGACCCGAACACTCGGCGTCTGGTGCAACTGACGCTGGATGATTTCGAAGCCACGTCGGAAATGATGGACATGTTGCTGGCGAAAAAACGTGCTGGCGACCGCAAGTCCTGGCTGGAATCCAAAGGTAACCTGGCCGAGGTTCTGGCCTGATGCGGAGCGGTTTCGCCCTCGCGTTGCTGCTGTTGGCGTCCACCGTTGCGGCAGAACCAGCGCCTGAACTGACGCTGGTTTCCGAGCACGCGGTGGACGGCATGCGCGGCGGCAATCTGTCGGGGTTGGCGCTGTGCGGTAAAGACCTGTGGACGGTTTCCGATCGTGACGATGACCAGATCTATCGGCTCGACACCAGCGAGAACGTCTGGCAGGCCGAAACCGTGCGCATCGATGTGCCGCCGGTGCCTGACAGCGGGTTGCCCTGGGGGCTGAAATCGCGCACGTGGGCGGCATCGTTCGTGCGCGGTGGAAGTCTGGATTTCGAGGGGATCACCTGCGACAAGGCCGGTAACCGCTACATCGTCAGTGAGGCCCATGCTGCGGTACTGCAAGTGCCGTTACAGGGGCCTGCCTCGTGGCTGAAAATTTCACCGATCATGGTCCGCGAGGCGCGAGCCAGTGGCATGTTGCTGCACTTCAATGCGCTGTTCGAAGGGCTGGCAATCAATCCGGAAGGTGATCGGTTATGGTTGGCGGCCGAGCGCGAGCGACGCGGACTGCTGCTGCTCAAGCGTCAGCAGACCGTCTGGGATTGTGACGGCAGCTGCGTGCTGTTGAGCGAAGCCGGCCGGGAAATGCAGCCCGCGCAGTTTCCCAAGGCCAAGCCGGTGTCCAGAGACTTTGCCGACCTGGCACTGTTCAACGGCAAACTCTTCACTCTGGAGCGCAATGCTTTTCAACTCTGCCGTCGCGATGCGCTGAGTGCCAAGGTCGAGCGTTGCTGGTCATTCGCTGCTGAAGCGTTGCAGGAACATCGACGTTATTCACAACCTTACGGTCTGGCCGAAGCACTGGTGGTCGATGCCGATGGCGCCTGGATCGGCATCGACAACAACAACGGTGCTCGTGCGGACGGCGAAGCCCGGCCGATTGTCTGGCGCTTTGCTGCGCCGCAAGGTGGCTGGAGCGCCAAGCCATGAACGTCCTGAAACAACTTGAATTTACCCAGCGCGGTGGCACCTTGCTGCTGCGCCAGACAACGAAATGATGAGGCCCGCATGAGCGACTCCCTGGATCTCAGCCTAGACGGCGTAGAACGCCGCTCACTGGCCGACTTCACCGAAAATGCCTACCTCAACTACTCCATGTACGTGATCATGGACCGTGCCTTGCCGCACATCGGCGACGGCCTGAAGCCTGTACAGCGGCGTATCATCTACGCCATGAGCGAGTTGGGGCTGGACGCTGACTCCAAGCACAAGAAATCCGCGCGTACGGTCGGTGACGTGCTCGGCAAGTTCCACCCTCACGGCGATTCGGCGTGCTATGAAGCCATGGTGCTGATGGCCCAGCCGTTCAGCTACCGCTACACGCTGGTAGACGGGCAGGGTAACTGGGGTGCGCCGGATGATCCGAAATCCTTCGCCGCCATGCGTTACACCGAAGCGCGCCTGTCGCGTTATTCCGAAGTGCTGCTCAGCGAGCTGGGCCAGGGCACGGCGGATTGGGGGCCGAACTTCGACGGCACCCTCGACGAACCGCTGGTTTTGCCGGCACGTTTGCCGAATATCCTGCTCAACGGCACCACCGGCATCGCCGTGGGCATGGCCACCGACGTTCCGCCGCACAACCTGCGGGAAGTCGCCACGGCCTGCGTGCGTTTGCTCGATGAGCCCAAAGCCACGGTCGAGCAGCTCTGTGAACACATCCAGGGCCCGGATTATCCGACCGAAGCGGAAATCATCACGCCGCGCGCCGACCTGCTGAAAATCTACGAAACCGGGCGCGGTTCGGTGCGCATGCGCGCCGTGTACCACATTGAAGACGGCGACATTATCGTCACTTCGCTGCCGCATCAGGTCTCCGGCGCCAAAGTGCTGGAACAGATTGCCGCAATGATGCAGGCCAAGCCGTCCAAGGCCCCGCAAGTGGCGGACCTGCGCGACGAGTCGGACCACGAGAACCCATGCCGTATCGTGATCATTCCGGTCAACAGCCGGGTCGATCATGAAGCGTTGATGCAGCACCTGTTCGCCAGCACCGAGCTGGAGTCTAGCTATCGGGTCAACATCAACATCATTGGCCTGGATGGCAAGCCGCAGCTGAAAAACCTGCGAGCGTTGCTGGTGGAATGGCTGGAGTTCCGGGTTAATACCGTGCGTCGCCGCCTGCAATTCCGCCTGGACAAGGTCGAGCGTCGCCTGCACCTGTTGGACGGTTTGCTGATCGCCTACCTCAACCTGGATGAGGTGATCCACATCATCCGCACCGAGGAGCACCCGAAAGCCAAGCTGATCGAGCGCTTCGCCCTGAGCGAAATCCAGGCCGACTACATTCTCGACACCCGCCTGCGTCAGTTGGCGCGACTCGAAGAAATGAAGCTGCGCGACGAGCAGGATGAACTGCTCAAGGAACAAGCCAAGCTGCAAGCCTTGCTGGGCAGCGAAACCAAGCTGAAGAAGCTGGTGCGCAGCGAGCTGATCAAGGACGCCGAAACCTATGGCGACGACCGTCGCTCGCCGATTGTCGAGCGTGCCGAAGCCAAGGCTTTGACCGAACACGATCTGCTGCCGAACGAAAAAGTCACCGTGGTGCTGTCCGAAAAAGGCTGGGTACGTTCGGCCAAGGGCCACGACATCGACGCCACCGGGCTTTCCTACAAGGCCGGGGACGGCTTCAAAACGGCGGCCGCCGGTCGTTCCAACCAGTTTGCGGTGTTTATCGATTCTACCGGCCGCAGTTATTCGGTGCCGGCGCATACGTTGCCGTCGGCCCGTGGCCAGGGCGAACCGTTGACTGGTCGCCTGACACCGCCGCCAGGCGCGACCTTCGAATGCGTATTGATGCCTGAGGACGATGGGCTGTACGTCATCGCCTCGGACGCCGGTTACGGTTTTGTGGTCAAGGGTGAAGACCTGCAAGCCAAGAACAAGGCCGGCAAGGCACTGTTGAGCCTGCCGAACAACGCCAAGGTGATCCTGCCGCGTCCGGTGAGCGACCGTGAGCAGAACTGGTTGGCTTCGGTGACCACCGAAGGTCGCCTGCTGATCTTCAAAATCAGCGACCTGCCGCAGCTGGGCAAGGGCAAAGGCAACAAGATCATCGGTATCTCCGGCGAACGTGTAGCCAGTCGCGAGGAATATGTCACCGACATCGCGGTATTGCCGGAAGGCGCGACTCTGGTCCTGCAGGCCGGTAAGCGCACGCTGTCGCTGAAAGCCGACGACCTCGAACACTACAAAGGTGAGCGCGGACGCCGTGGCAACAAGCTGCCGCGGGGCTTTCAGCGTGTCGACGCACTATTGGTAGAAACTCTCAATTAAGCGGTCTAGAGCGCTCGATCTACGATTTAACCCGTAGATCGATGCATTCGCGCTGGAGTCGGAAGCCATATTCACGGATGATATGGCCTTTCAAACGCTGGCACGGTTTAGCGTTCTTCATATTGATTGAGTATTTTTCACTGTGGCCGGCCACGAGGCCGTCACTTGGATGGGATGATGACTGTTCTGCGCCTTCCTCTAATTTTGTTGCTCGCTGGCGTTTTTGGCCTGGCGGGTTGCAGCGTTCACCAGCCGGTGTCGCTGTATCAGCTGGACAGTGGAAGTCCGGCTCAGCCTGCGCAAAGCGCGGGCATGGCAGTTTTGTTGGGCCCGGTATCGATCGCCGACTACCTGCAACGTGAAACCCTGTTGCAGCGCCAGCCGGATGGCAGCCTGCAAGCGTCCATCGACGGTCGTTGGGCGGGCAGCCTGTCTTCGGACATCAATCAGCTTTTATTGCGTCAGGTGGCCGGTCATCTGGACAGCCAGCGCGTAGTTCTGGCACCGGCGACGCTAGGTTTCACCCCGGATGTACAGGTTTTGCTGTCGATCACCCGTCTGGATTCGGGTGAGTCGCAACCGGCGATCCTCGATGCCCAGTGGCGCTTGATTGACCGGCGCGGCCAGGTGCGTGACAACCGCATCGTTCATCTGCAAGAGCAACATGCGAGTGGTACGGCGGCGCAGGTACAGGCCCAAGGTGTGTTGCTGCAACGTTTGGCCGAGCAACTGTCGGCCGCGCTCAAGCCGCTGGCCAATCAGCCACCGGTTGTCGACGTACCGCATAAACCGGCACCTAAGCCTGTGGCGCCGGCCGGGCCGGAAAAGCCGAAGATGCCGATGGCTTCACCGATTCGCACGGACATGGAAGTGTTCAGGTTCTAAGGTGATTGCTGTAAAGACAAAGCCCGCGTTGATGCGGGCTTTGTTGTTTCTGCAGGTTGGAGAGCTCTAGCGCTGCCCTTGGCCTCATCGCGAGCAAGCTCGCTCCCACATTTGATCTAGGGCGCTCACAAATCCACTGTGGGAGCGAGCTTGCTCGCGATGGCGTAAGTGAAGGCAACAAAAAGCCCGCAGACAATCACTCGTCTGCGGGCTTTTTGGTTCATGGGCCAGGTTCAGCTTTTGGCGCGAGTCTCATGCATGCGTGCCAGTTGCCGCTCCAGCATCGATGGATAAGGCTCCATCAGTCGCTCGACGCAGCAAGCACCTTCCGGGCTGGCAATCGGGCGGATCCGCGCACGTTGGCGGATCAGTACGTCGTCGCTGATCTTGCGTTCGACCAGCAGCAGATTGCGGCTGTGCTGGGACAGGGCCAAGGCGTCCTGAGCGGTTTCGGTCAGCAGCAGATCAATCTGGCTGAGGCCGAAGAGCCCATCGCCCAAGGTCAGACCCAACTGCAATTGCAGGGTGATGCCGCTGTCGGCGACTTCGATCTGCAACTGGTGGCCGAGCGCACGCAGCAACTCACCGCAGCAAATGGCGTTGGTCAGGTAGTCGTCACCGCTGTCTTCATTGTGGAACAGCATCAGCGTGCTGCCGTCGTTCAGGGTGTGCAGTTCGCTTTGATACAGCGATGCAGCCTGGTCCAGGCAATCGCGATAACGCTCCAGCAGTTCGGTCAGGCGCGCACGCGGCAGGCGACGCAGTTGATCCTGAGCACCCAGTTGCACCGCCAATACCGCGCTGTGCTGTGGTTGCGCCGGGGCTGTCGGCTTGAGTTGCGGTTTGGCAGCCGGCGCAGCTTCAGCGGTGTCGCGAAGGTCGGCAAACGGATCTTCTTCGTCCAGGTCGTCTTCTTCAGCGCTGACCACGTGCCGTGGCGCCGGTTTCAGGCCTGCCACCGGAGCGCTCTCATCGAAGCTCGGGTCGCGCAGGTTACGCACTTCGAAGCCTGGCTCGGCCTCTTCGGTGTCGTCGAAATCGTCGAATTCAGGCTCCGGCTCGGGTTCAGGCTCGACCTTTTCAGGCGCGAAACTGCTGTGGAGCTGGCGGGCCAGGTCACCGATTTCGTCCTGGCGCTGAGTCGCCGGGGTGTGTTCGTCAATGTCGCGCAGCCACACCCGCAATTGCAGCAGTGGTGTGGAGATGTGCCGACCCAGGCGCAGGCTCAGGGCCAGGGACAAGGCCAGCAGGATAGCGCTGAGAATGCCCATGCTTTGCAGGCTGATGGTCATCGGCTGCTGGAACTGTGCCATGTCCAGGCTGATCCGCAGTTGACCGGCGGTCACGTCCTGAAAGGTGATCTTGCTCTCGTACATGCCTTCGGCTTCGCCGAGCAAACCGTGCTTGGGGCGCTGCCCGGACTCGGCGAGAATCCGGTTGTCCACGCTATAAATAGCCGCGTGAGCCACCAACGGGTTCTTGGTCAGGTTATTCAGCAGCACGTTAAGGCTGAGGATGTCGTTGGACACCAACAGTTCGGTCGCTGACATCGCCGTCTGGGTGGTCAGGCTCTGGCCGAGGGCATCCGCTTGCTCGTGCATCGCCTGTTTGAACTGCAGACCCATCACGCAGGCGTAGATCACCAGGGCCAATGCGACCAGGATCACGTTATGGCTGGCAATGCGCAATGCAATCGGTACACGGCGATGGCGCAGTGCCCGGAAGATCAGCAGAAAGAAGTTATCGGTTTTGACTGGCGTAGGCCGGTTCACTGAGCTCGGCTCTTTTGTCCGTGAAGTTGAGGCGCAGTATAGCGACAGGCCCCAGACCGGCAAAGCGTTGGCTGTGCCCGATGGTCACTGAAAGTGGGTAGAATGCGGTTTTTTCCACTTGCGGGGGTGCGCCTTGCGCGAAATCGTCCTGATAAACATCACGGGAGTCGACCGTCCGGGTCTGACTGCGGCCATTACCGGTGTACTGGCCCAGGGTGGTGTGAACATTCTCGACATCGGTCAGGCGGTGATCCACGACACCTTGTCGTTCGGCATCCTGGTTGAAATTCCCGACACCGAACAAGGTTCGTCGGTACTCAAGGACATCCTGTTCAAGGCCTATGAGCTGGGGCAACAGGTGCGTTTCACGCCGGTCTCCGAAGAGGATTACCAGCAGTGGGTGGGTGCTCAGGGCAAAAAACGCCACATCGTGACCTTGCTGACCCGCAAAGTGACGGCCGAGCAGTTGCAACGCGTGAGTTCGATCACCGCCAAGTACGGGTTGAACATCGATCACATCGACCGTTTGTCCGGGCGTATGCCGCTGGACACTCCGGCGGACAAGGGCAAGGGTTGCATCGAGTTCTCCGTGCGCGGCGAAGCGGCTGATCCGCAGGCGCTGCGTGCCGAGTTCCTCAGCGTGGCCCAGGAACTGAACGTCGACATCGCTTTCCAGGAAGACTCGCTGTTCCGTCGCAACCGTCGTCTGGCGGTGTTCGACATGGACTCGACACTGATCGAAGCCGAAGTCATCGACGAACTGGCCAAGGCCGCCGGGGTGGGCGAGAAGGTTTCGGAAATTACCGAGCGGGCGATGGCCGGCGAACTGGATTTCCGTGCCAGCTTCAAGGAGCGCCTGGCGTTGCTCAAAGGGCTGGATGTCAGCGTGCTGGACTCGATCGGGGCGTCCCTGCGCCTGACCGAAGGCGCTGAAACCCTGTTCGCCGAACTCAAGCGACTGGGCTACAAGACGGCGATTCTGTCGGGTGGTTTCACCTACTTCGCCAAACAGCTGCAAGCCAAGCTGGGCATCGACTATGTGTTCGCCAATGAACTGGAAGTGGTCGACGGCAAAGTGACCGGCGTGGCTGTCGAGCCGATCGTCGATGCACAGCGCAAAGCCGATTTGCTGCGTGAGCTGGCGCACAAGGAAGGCTTGCGTCTGGAACAGACCATCGCTGTCGGTGACGGTGCCAACGACTTGCCGATGCTGGCGATTGCAGGTCTGGGTGTGGCGTTCCGTGCCAAGCCGCTGGTCAAACAGTCGGCCAAGCAGGCGATTTCGACCCTGGGTCTGGATGGCGTGCTGTATCTGTTGGGCTTCAGAGACCGCGACGGTCAGTTGTAACACCGCATGGCCTGAGTGAATGCAGGCCTTTGTGGGAGCAGCCGGGCGGCGTTCCCACATTGGATCTCCGTACAGGTCAGGCTTTTGGTGAGCCCATGCCTTGACCCATTTGCACTGGCGAACCAGCCGCCAGCTCTTCAGCCCACTTCACTTGATCCGGGCCAAACAGTACGACCGCCGTCGAGCCCAGCTTGAAGCGACCCAGCTCGGCACCTTTCTCCAGGTGGATCGGCGCACGGGCAGCTTCGTCGTAGCGGAAGGTTTTCAGTTCGCGCTTGGGTGGCGTCACCAGCCCGGCCCAGACGGTTTCGATCGAAGCAACGATCATCGCACCGACAAGAACCACAGCCATTGGCCCGCGCTCGGTGTCGAAGATGCACGCGACGCGTTCGTTACGAGCAAACAGTTCCGGAACGTTTTCCGCGGTGGTCTGGTTGACCGAGAAGATCCGGCCCGGGATGTAGACCATTTCGCGCAGGGTGCCGGCCAGCGGCATGTGTACGCGGTGGTAGTCTTTCGGCGACAGGTAAATAGTGGCGAAATCGCCGCCCATGAACGGCGCAGCATTCGCCGCCTCACCGCCGAGCAATTCCAGCACGCTGAAACTGTGGCCCTTGGCCTGGAACACGCGGCCGTGTTCGATCGGGCCGAGCTGGCTGACGGCGCCGTCGGCCGGGCTGAGGATCGCGCCTGGGGTCTGGTCCAGCGGGCGCGCGCCGTCTTTCAAGGCGCGGGTGAAGAACGCGTTGAAGTGTTCGTAAGCGGTCAGGTCTTCGACCAGCGCTTGCGACATGTCGACCTGATAGCGTTTGGCGAACCAGGCGGTGAAGGCGTTCTTGAACCAGCGCACGCGGCATTCGGCAATGCAGCCGGCCAGACGCGACAGCAGGTGATGGGGCAGCAGGTATTGGCTGAGGATGAACAAACGCTTTTTCATTAACTGTCCTTAAGAACCTTGAATCTCAACAGGCGTGTCGGGGTGGTTGCCCCATTCGCCCCAGGAGCCGGCGTAGCCTTTGACCCGCGGATAACCGAGCGCCTTGGCCACCAGATAGGTGAAGCCAGAGCGGTGGTGGGTCTGGCAGTGGGTAATCACTTCTTTGTCTTTGCTGATCCCGAGTTGTTCGAGGATCTGCGGCATGTCGCTGCGGATGCGCAGGTTGCGCGTCTTGTCCATGCCCGCGGTCCATTCGAAATTGACTGCACCGGGGATGTGTCCGCCCTTGGCGGCGAGGACTTTCTCGCCGGAATATTCCAGCGGCCCGCGCGCGTCCCAGATCGCCAGATCGGCAGCACCGAGACGGCTTTGCAGGTATTCGCGGGTGGCCGTAGGCTCGTCGTGCAGGGTTAGCGCAACCGGGCCGCCGACGGCCGCTGGCACTTCGGTAGACACCGGCAGACCTTCCGCCAGCCAGGCCAGCAGTCCGCCGTCCACGTAGTGATATTTATTGTGGCCGATGACATCCAGCAACCAGATGAAACGTCCGGCCCAACCACCGCCTTCGTCGTCGTAGACCACGTAGACCGCGTCCGGGTTATGCCCCAGTTCGCCGAACAGGGCTTCAAGCGCAGCCTGTGGCGGCAGCAGGCCCGGCGCCGGCGCATGACCCAGTTGAGTACGTTTGGGGTCGACGAAGCGTGCGCCGGGAATGTGGCCTTCGGCGTAGCGGGCGCTGCTGGTCAGGTCGACCAGAATCAGTTCGCGAGCATCGAGACGGGCGAGCAGGTCGCTCGGTTCGATCACCAGCGACAAGCCAGAGAAGTCAGACATGTGAGGTCTCCAGAGCACAAAGGGGAGGATTGTAGCGCAACGGTTACTGGCCGCGGTTGCTAAAGCTGTGCAGGGCTTTTTCGATGCACTGTGCGGTTTTGCCGAAGGCTTGCACGGTGATTTCTGAAAAGGGGCCGCCGCCCTGGTCCGCCACGACCAGCATGATGACCCGGCCATTATTGACCAGTGAACGCAGCAACAGGTGCTCGCCGCCGAACAGTGCGCGCAGGCTGGCGGGCAGCAAGGCCGAAAATTGCGCGTTGTTGGCCGGGGTCAGACGCACCTGGGCCTGTTGTGAGAGCAAGCGTTGCAGCACGGTGCTTTGACTGACCAGCAGGTTCAGCGTGGCCGCCTCTTTAGGCAGGCCGTGAATCTGGTGCACGCGCAGTTGGCTGTGCGTGCGGTCGGCCATCAACAGCATCACCCGACGCATGCCACAAGCCACCAGTGCATCGCGGGCGGAAGTGGTCAGGTGCATGGCGTTGGTGAAACGGCTCGGTTCCACCAGCAGTTCCGCGCATTGTTTGCGCCACTTCTGCAGATCCTCGGCGGTGGGTGCGGGCGTCGGAAGCTGGCCGCGATGAAGGCGCCGCTCGTCCCACGGCCAGAGCAATGCTCCGGCCGGATGCCAGAGGTCTGGCATGGCATGGTTGCGAGCGCTGAGCGCGGCTTGCTGGTGCAGTTGCTGCTGGACCTCGTCCATCGGCATTTGCAGGTAGAGACTGGTCAGAAGCTGCCAGCGCAGGCAGTGAGGACTGCTCCAGGCTTGCTGTGACGATAACGCCAGACCATTGGCCAGCAACACTGTGTTGGCCGGTTGGTTGAGCCAGCGGCGCAGGGTCGGATCGTCATCGAGGCGGTTTTGCTGGCGCAGCGGGTGATCGGCGTCGCGGGCGATATGCAGGACTTTCGCCAGCTCGTGTTGTTCATCCTGTAGCAATCGATAGCCTTGCCCGACCCAAATTGGCAGGCGCCAGACTTCCACCAGTGCCTGGCCGAGATCCAGCAGGCGCACGCCGAACAATTCTTTTTCGACCTTGCTCGCGGGTTCGCCCTTGTGCAGAACCCGCAGCTCCCAGTCTTCCAGCAGTTGCGGGAAGGTTAATGCCAGTGGCCAGAACGGCGAGAGAAACAGCAGGCTGCCCCAATGGATGTCCTGCCAGAGCCGCGCCAGGCGACTGGCAAAAAAGCCGTTGGCCTGTTGGGTCGCGTGCTGGCTGATCAAATGCAGCTGGCGCAGGGCCGGCGGGATTTCGTTCTGAGGCAGGGCAGGCAGACGTGCGAGCAGTTCTTCGGTGCGTTTGAGGCCGAGGCGATTGATCGCCACCTCCAGGTTCTCGCTGGGCTCGCTCATGCTGCCGTGGGTGTGGCGATTGGCTTCGCGGATGACGCTGAGGGCCAGGGCCGGGCTGCCCTGCATCAACTCGGCAATATCGCGCAACGAGCTGCGATTGTCGGCGATAGCCTTGCAAACGCGGTCATGACTGGCTTGCGGCACGGGCAAAACCACGCGATCGAGCAGCTTGACCCAGCCTTCGAGTGTGGTCGGTTTAGCAGTTGGAACGGTCGTTTCGTTAGCCATGATTGGGCGCGATCATCGTCTGCATTAAACACGCCCGGAGCGGGCCAAATTGGCTTTTCGCCTTAACTGGCTATAGTCTGGCGCAGTTTTGCCGATAAGTAGAAGAAGAGATTTTTTAACTTCCGAATATGACCTTGAACCCGACTCAGTAAGTACCTTCTACCTATGGCTAAAATTATCGGCATCATCGTCGTATTCGCGAGCGTGCTCGGCGGATACGTGCTTTCCCACGGCAAGATTGCCGCCCTGATTCAGCCTTTCGAGGTGATGATCATCGGCGGTGCGGCGCTG
Organism: Pseudomonas sp. GW822-FHT06B12; assembly: GCF_058799675.1. Classification (NCBI taxonomy): domain Bacteria; kingdom Pseudomonadati; phylum Pseudomonadota; class Gammaproteobacteria; order Pseudomonadales; family Pseudomonadaceae; genus Pseudomonas; species Pseudomonas sp. GW822-FHT06B12. Next base: position 237,336 of record NZ_JBXALR010000002.1, on the reverse strand, counting down.
GGTGCGTTCCTTCAGGCCAACCCCGGTCACATGACGATGCACGTGCTCAAGAAGTCCTTGGGCATGTTCAGTTCGCGTTTCAATCACACCTTCTACCTTGAGGTGCTGGGCCTGATCTACGAGATCCTCAACAAGAGCCGTCGCGAAGGCATGATGGCGATTGAGGGCGATATCGAAGACGCCGCTGCCAGCCCGATTTTTGCCAAGTACCCGGCGGTCCTCAAGGATGACCGCATGACCGCGTTCATCTGCGATTACTTGCGCATCATGTCGTCCGGCAACATGGCCCCGCATGAACTTGAAGGCCTGTTCGACATGGAGTTGTACAGCCTCAAGGAAGACCTGGAACACCCATCCCACGCGGTCAACGGTATCGCCGATGCCATGCCTGGCTTCGGTATCGTCGCGGCGGTATTGGGTATCGTGGTGACCATGGCCTCGCTGGGTGAAGGCGATCAGAAATCGATCGGTCTGCACGTAGGTGCCGCACTGGTCGGTACCTTCTTCGGTATTCTCGCGGCTTACGGTTTCTTTGGTCCGCTGGCGCACTCCCTGGCTCACGATGCCAAGGAAGAGCTGAACATTTACGAAGCCATCAAGGCGTCGTTGGTGGCTTCGGCTTCCGGCATGCCGCCATCGCTGGCCGTGGAGTTCGGGCGCAAGGTTCTGTATCCGGCGCACCGTCCGAGTTTTGCTGAGCTGGAACAAGCGGTTCGCGGTCGTTAAGTCATGGAAAATAATCAGCCGATAATCATCAAGCGCGTCAAGCGCATTGCTGGCGGGCATCACGGGGGCGCGTGGAAAATCGCCTTCGCTGACTTCGCGACGGCGATGATGGCGTTCTTCCTGGTGTTGTGGCTGTTATCCACCGCCACGCCGGAACAGAAGATCGCCATTGCCGGTTACTTCAAGGACCCGATCGGCTTCTCTGAAAGCGGTACGCCGTACATCATCGATCTCGGCGGCTCACCGGAGCTGGCACCGGACAAAACCCTCAACCCCGAGGTCAAGTCCCAGCCGCAACCGGACAAGGTGACGGTCGATACCGAGCAGGTCGAAGGCATGGCCGAGCAGGTCGAGCAGGAGCGGCTTGAGTTGTTGCTGCAAGAGCTGGAGAAAAAGGTCGACGAGAACCCGCAGTTGCAGAAGTTCAAGGACCAGATTCTTTTCGACATAACCCCGGAAGGCTTGCGCATCCAGATCATCGATTCCGAAAAACGTCCGATGTTCGACTCCGGCAGTGCGCGCTTGAAGCCGTACTTCGAAGACATCCTGCTGGCCATGGCTGACACCATCAAAGCGGTGCCGAACAAAATCAGTATCAGCGGTCACACCGATGCCAAACCGTATGCGGGCACCGGTGATTTCGGCAACTGGGAGCTGTCGGCCAACCGTGCCAACGCGGCTCGCCGTGCGCTGGTGGCGGGCAGCTATCCGGATCAGCAAGTGGCGCGGGTGGTGGGCTACGCTTCGTCGGTGTTGTTCGACCGCAAGAATCCGTTGAACCCGGTCAACCGCCGAATCGACATCGTCGTGCTGACCAAGAAGGCCCAGCGTGCCATCGAGGGTGAACAAGGGGCCGAGCCTGCGCCGACACCGGGGCAGGGCGCTCCGGGTGAGGTGCCTACCGTACCCGCCGATCCGAACGCCTTGCCGGCGGACAAGGAACCGCTGCCGGCGCATGAGCTTCGGGAACGCCTTAACCTGTTCGACGCTCCGGCGCCGAAAGCAGGTGATCCGGCCCAGCCGGCTGAACCACCCAAGCAGTGACCCACAATAAGGCCGCGATGATCGCGGCCTTATTGTGTCCGGGCGGTCTATCGCCAGCGGGTCAGAAGCCGCGGCGAATTCTGTTTTTCAGTTTGTCGTGGAAGTGTTCGGCTTTCGTCCTGTAAGTACCGCGAAACGATTCGTTGGCCGAATCCAGTGTCATTGAGCGTAGGGACGCCAACTCATCCTTGTATTCATCGATGAAAAATTCGATGTCGTCGTCGTTACTCAGTTTTGGCCATTTGTCGAGGTACATTGGCAGCGTGGTGTTGCCGGTCTTGAAGGAGCAGATCCGGCGATCGCTGATGGTTGCTTCGCCAATTTCGAAAGGGACCCACCAGGACTGCGCCGTTTTTTCGGAGACCACAGCGAGCAGGTGCGTGCACTCGGTAATGTTGCGGGTAATAACGTTGGTAATATCGTCAGTGGTCTGAGATTCGGCATCCAGTACGTCGAGGTAAGTCTTGATGCCGGCCAGTTTCAAGCGAGCGTTGATGAGCATGGCGCGCTCACGGTCGGTATGGCGGTAGCTGATAAACACAGGCATCAGAAATGTCCCTTGATCGCGAGTTCACGGTAATAGGCGCCGAGGGCGGTGAGGCGGCAACCGGTGGAGTGGATGGCGGCGTAGTACATGTGCTCGGCATCGACCGGTTCGATCAGGCTGTGGCGGTTGCACTTTTGCAGTTGGGCGAAGATGTCGCCATTGTCGGCATCGAATGCGGCCTCTGTGGGTTCGAAACTGGGGTCGAGAGGGAAGACAAAGCTCGCGTCGGGGAACCAGTCGGGTAGCTTGCGCAGTGTTTCCTCGGCGATCAGCGGTGCGACTTCGCGCAAGGCCACGAACTGCGACACATTGGTCTTGAACACGGGACGCTGCTCCCACGGGCCGAGGGCGTTGTCGACAAACGAGTAGACGCTGCCGGGCGTGACCTTGCCCAGAACGTTGGCGGCTCCTCCGTGCAGCGCCTGCAAGAGCAGACCGGTGAAGACGCCGTGGCCAGCGTTTTCCAATGCGGGCTCGTTTTTCTTGCAGGCCGTGAGGATGGTGACTCCCTCGCTCAGCATGCTGGACCCGCCCTTTAAGCCGCGAATTTGTCCGGCCGCGCCGGCCTCGCAACAGTCGAGGATGATGATCTTGTTTTCGATCTGCGTGGCGTTGTGGGCCCACTCCAGAATGTCGCTGATGCGCAGGCCTTCACCTGAGGGTTGATAGTCCTGTGGGATGAGTAGGCCTTCATCAATGTCCGTATTGAATTGGCCGTGCCCGGCGAAGTACAACAGTGCGACATCGCATTTGCCGGAAAACAGGCTTCGAATGTTGTCTTTCAGCGCCCCAAGGCTCAGGCGTTCTTCCGCTGAGGTCAGAATTTTGTTGCTGAAGTTGGGGCGGCCACTGGCATGGCGCTCGAGTAACGAAGCCATTGCCATTGCGTCATTGTTGCAACCGGACAACGACGAAACGTGGTCGTAATGGTTGATCCCGATAAACAATCCCTTGCGCATCACTCACCCCGCCGCGTGCGTGCGAATGGCACTGACAATGCTGTTGGTGTTCCACGCGCATTCGGCGTGGGCAGCCTCGCGCACCACAGCGCTAATCCGTTCGGCTCCGAAGGGCTTGATCGCAATGATCACTTTGCCCATGCGTTTGGCGATCTCGATTTCCTTGTTGATCCACTTGCTGTACGTGGAATACATGCCCGCCATGATCAGTACCGCCGAACAGGGCCGGATCTGGTTTTCAATGGCTTCTACCAGTTGCTTATCGGTTCGCGCGCCGATGATCGGGTCTTCCTGCGGGACGGAAAAGTTCTTGAAGGCGAAGCTCGGATGAGCCTTCAGAAGCTTGACGAGGTTGTCGTGGGCATCTGAGTAGTTCCACGAATGGCTGATGAACAAATGAAAGGTTTGCATGGGGTGTCCCTCGGTTCGCACGCAGCGAACGGGTGCCCGCGCAGCCAGATTGGCGACACGAAGAGGGAGTGAATGTAGGGGAATAAATCAGGGCAACAAGGTGCCCGAAAACAAAGAGAAGAGTCCTTCTTTGGCGAGGCAAAAAGCCCTACAGAAGGTTCTTTTGTTTATTGCTCGGGGTGCGGGTGTAAGGCGTGCAGAGCAGCCCGCACCCCTGCTGGACGGCAGGGGCGCAGACAGTCTGTTTAATAACTGGTTTCGGGCAAACTGGCGATGATCGAGCGGTAGCTGTTCATGCGCTGCTGTTGCACGCGGCCATCTTCCAGCGCCTTGAGCAGGGCGCAACCGGGTTCACGGTCGTGCTTGCAGTCGCGGAAACGGCAGGTGCCGATCAGGTCGTTGAACTCGATGAAACCGGCTTCGACGTCGGCACGGCTGACGTGGCCCAGGCCGAATTCCCGAATGCCCGGGGAGTCGATCAACTCACCGCCGCCGGGGAAGTGGAACAACCGCGCGGTGGTGGTGGTGTGGGTGCCCTGGCCGGACAACTCGGACAACGGGCCGACGCGGGTTTCGACTTCCGGCAACAGGCTGTTGACCAGCGATGACTTGCCGACGCCGGACTGACCGACGAACACGCTGATGCGCCCGTCCAGTTGTTCCTGCAACTGCTCCATGCCATTGCCGTGATGCGCCGAGACTTCCAGTACCGGGTAACCCAGCGTGCGGTAAACCGCCAGCAAGGCATTCAGCGCCGGCGCATTCTGCTCGTCGATCAGGTCGAATTTGTTGAGCAGCAGCAACGGACGAATGCCGGCGTGTTCGGCGGCGACCAGGTAACGGTCGATCAGGTTGGCGTGAGGCTCGGGCAGTGGAGCGAAGACAATCACGATCATGTCGACGTTGGCCGCTACCGGCTTGAGCTGACCACGGCTGTCGGGACGGCACAGTTCGGTGTTGCGCGGCAGTTGCGCGACGATTACGCCGATGCCCTGGTTGCCGGCGCGCCAGACCACTTGGTCGCCGGTCACCAGCGCAGGCAGGTTGGCTCGCAAGTGGCAGCGGAATACCTGACCGGCGAGTTCGCCGTCGCGGGCCTCGACCTCGACCTGCACACCGAAGTGCGCGATCACCAGGCCCGTTTGCTCGGGGCCAAGGTCACCGCCCTCCAGCGCTTCTACGGCAGAGGATTCGCGTTTGGCGGCGCGGGCAGCGCGCTCGCCTTGAATCTTTTCGATGCGCCAGTTTTGACGACGATTGAGTTGGCGTTTGGCCATGGGTGTTCCGTGTCGATAATGCAGCGATTAGGTAAAACGGCCGCGAGTTTAGCACGCCCCGAGAGTCCTCTAGGCTAAACTGCATGCCTACGCCGAGGAGCCGACACATGCAAAACCCGCAGAATCTGATTTGGATCGATCTGGAAATGACCGGTCTGAACCCTGACACCGACGTCATCATCGAGATGGCCACCATTGTCACCGACAGCAATCTCAACACCTTGGCCGAAGGCCCGGTGATCGCCATTCACCACAGCGATGAGATCCTGGCGGGCATGGACGAGTGGAACACCCGTCAACACGGCGGTTCCGGCCTGACCCAGCGGGTACGCGACAGCCGCATCAGTATGGCTGAAGCCGAAGCCGAGACCATCGCCTTCCTGGAGAAGTGGGTGCCGAAGGGCAAGTCGCCGATCTGCGGCAACAGCATTTGCCAGGACCGCCGCTTCCTTTATACGCACATGAAGTCGCTGGAAAGCTACTTCCACTACCGCAACCTCGACGTCTCGACCTTGAAGGAACTGGCCGCACGCTGGGCTCCGGACGTACGCGACAGCTTCAAGAAGGGTAGCACCCACCTGGCGCTGGACGACATCCGCGAGTCGATCGCCGAGCTGCAGCATTACCGCACGCATTTCATCAAGTTCTGATCCTGCAGCGCCAGTTCCGGCCCCATCGCGAGCAAGCTCGCTCCCACAGGAACAACACAATCCAGGGTGGGAGCGAGCTTGCTCGCGATGGCGTCTGTCCAGCCACTGGGGATGGTACGGAAGTAGATTCTCCAGCGCCCTCTTTTGGTGCCCCAACGATCTGAGTAGACTGCGCGCCTTCTCGTAAGGACCGCCACCATGTTGCTGATGCTCTACCTGATTGCCATTACCGCTGAAGCCATGACCGGCGCGTTGTCTGCCGGTCGGCGTGGCATGGACTGGTTTGGTGTGGTGCTGATCGCCTGCGTGACGGCCCTGGGCGGTGGCTCGGTGCGTGACGTGTTGCTCGGACACTACCCGCTGACCTGGGTCAAACACCCGGAATACCTGGTGCTGACCTCCGTCGCGGCGATGTTCACGGTCTTTACGGCACGCTGGATGCGCCATCTGCGCTCGCTGTTCCTGGTGCTCGACGCCGTGGGGCTGGTGGCATTTACCCTGATTGGCTGCATGACCGCGCTGGAAATGGGCCACGGCATGCTGGTGGCGTCGGTCAGCGGGGTGATCACCGGGGTGTTCGGCGGCATCCTGCGTGACATCTTCTGCAACGACATCCCGCTGATCTTCCGTCGCGAGCTCTACGCCAGCGTCTCGTTCGCTGCCGCGTGGTGCTACATGCTTTGCCTATACCTGCAATTACCCGGCGAACAGGCGATCCTGATCACCTTGTTTGGCGGCTTCCTGCTGCGCTTGCTGGCGATTCGTTTCCACTGGGAAATGCCCAAGTTCGTTTACAACGACGAAGCCTGACACCGCGATCTCCCGATCTCCCGATCTTGCGATCTTGCGTAGGAGCTGCCGCAGGCTGCGATCTTTTGATCTTGAAAAATCAACGTCAAAAGATCGCAGCCTGCGGCAGCTCCTACGGGAGTCCGTGTTGTTTCAGGGCCCACGCCACGTGTTCGCGTACCAACTCCGATGGGTAATCGACCCGTGCTTTCAGGGCTTCCAGCACCGGAATCGTTGAAGGCGCATTACCCAGTCCCACGGCCAAATTGCGCAGCCAGCGCTCATAGCCGGCTCGGCGCAACGGCGAGCCTTCGGTGCTGCTCAGGAATTTCTCTTCATCCCACATGAACAGCTCGGCCAGCTCGGCGTTGTCGAGGTTGTGTCGCGGTTTGAAGTCGCTTTCACCGGACGGGCGGGCGAAGCGGTTCCACGGGCAAACGATCTGGCAATCATCGCAACCGAACACCCGATTGCCGATCAGCGGCCGCAAGTCTTCGGGGATTGCACTTTTCAGCTCGATGGTCAGGTACGAAATGCAGCGTCGCGCGTCCAGCACATAGGGGCCGACGAAGGCCTTGGTCGGGCAGATGTCCAGGCACGCCGTGCAGCGTCCGCAGTGTTCGCTGCTATGGGGTGGGTCCACTGGCAGCGGCAGGTCGACGAACAGCTCGCTCAAAAAGAAGTAACTGCCGGCCTTGCGGTTCAGTACCAGAGTGTTTTTGCCGATCCAGCCGAGACCTGCCTGTTCAGCGATGGCTTTTTCCAGCACCGGGGCGCTGTCGACGAAGGCCCTGTAGCCGAAGGGGCCGATGACCTGCTGAATCTTCTCTGCCAGTTGCTGCACGCGTTTGCGGATCAGCTTGTGGTAGTCGCGGCCCAGGGCATAGCGCGAGACGTAGGCTTTTTCCGGTTGGCCCAGGCGTTTGGCCATTTCAGTGTCGCCCGGCAGGTAGTCCATGCGCAGCGAAACCACCCGCAACGTGCCCGGTACCAGCTCTTCCGGGTGCGAGCGTTTGCTGCCGTGGGCGCCCATGTAGTCCATTTCGCCGTGGTAGCCGGCTTCGAGCCAGCGTTCCAGGTGTTGTTCATGCTCAGCCAGGTCCAGACCACTGATGCCAACTTGTTGAAAGCCCAACTCGCGGCCCCAGTCTTTGATCGATTGGGCGAGAGCAGGAAGATCTGTGGTAATTGCAGGCATGAGACAGGGGAAACCGGAGCTGAGGTGCGTATAATTCTGCCAGACATCGGAGCCTGAAGACGCATGCCGCAGACAAAACACCATTTACCCGACGCGCTGTACAGCGCCGCACAGGTCCGGGCGCTCGATGCGCGGCTGATTGCGGCCGGGACAACGGGCTTCGAATTGATGCATCGGGCTGCCCGGGCGACGTGGCGAGCGTTGGTCCGGCACTGGCCGACGGCTACTGAACTCAGCGTGTTGGCGGGCCACGGCAATAACGCCGGAGACGGTTATCTGGTGGCGGTGCTGGCTCTGCGAGCCGGCTGGCAGGTGCGAGTGCTGGCGGTGACTGAACCGTCGCGCTTGCAGGGTGATGCAGCGCTGGCGCATGCCGAGTCGCTGGCCGCCGGGGTTGTCGTCGAGGCCTGGACACCTTCGAGCGAGCTGCGTGGCGTGGTGCTGGATGCGCTGCTGGGCACCGGTCTGAGCGGTGAGGTGCGCGAGCCCTATGTCGCTGCGATCAAGGCGATCAATACCTGTGGCTTGCCCGTTGCAGCGGTGGATATCCCATCCGGTCTGTGCGCCGACACCGGGCGAGTCCTCGGGGTTGCGGTTCGGGCCGACCTCACCGTGACCTACATCGGCCTCAAGCTTGGGCTGTTCACCGGCGATGCGGCGGATCAGGTGGGGGAGCTGCAGTTCAACGATCTGCAAGCCGATCCGCAGATCGTCGCCGAAAGCGCCGTCAGCGCTCATCGCCTGAATCCCGGCAACCTGCCGCGCCTGGCTGCTCGGGCACCGAGCGCTCATAAAGGCCGGTTCGGTCACGTCCTGCTGATCGGTGGCGATCGTGGTTTTGGCGGCGCCATCCTCTTGAGCGCCCAAAGTGCCCTGCGCAGCGGCGCGGGCATGGTGTCTCTGGCCACTCGCAGCGAGCATGTTGCGGCCGCATTGGCGCGGTTGCCCGAGGTCATGGTTCTGGGCACTCACTCGGCCAATCAGCTGATGGGCCCGCTTGAGCAAGTCAGTGTGGTGGTGGTCGGGCCGGGTCTCGGTAAGGGCGCGTGGGGTCGCAGCTTGTTGTCGGCAGCAGCAAACGCCCCGTTGCCGCAGGTCTGGGACGCCGATGCGCTGAATCTGCTGAGCCTGGGTGATGTGCGTCTGCCGAAGGATTGCGTGATCACTCCGCATCCGGGGGAGGCGGCGCGGTTGTTGGGGATTTCCACGGTCGAGGTTCAAGCCGATCGCCCTGCCGCGGCCCATGCATTGAGCAAAAAATATTCAACTACCGTCATTCTCAAAGGGGCTGGCAGCCTGATTGCCAGTCCCGATGGTCGTTTGGCGCTGTGCCATCAAGGTCATCCGGCCATGGCTAGCGCGGGGCTGGGGGATGTACTGGCCGGATTGGTCGGTGCCTTGCTGGCTCAGGGCCTGAACCCATTCGATGCGGCTTGCCTGGCGGTCTGGCTGCACGCCAACGCTGGCGAACGTGAAGGTAAATATGGCCGGGGGCTGGCGGCCAGTGATCTGATTCCCGCCATTCGTCAGTTGCTGGAGGAGCAAGCACCGTGTCTGAAGTAACCCTGTATCTGGCCAATGAAGACGCCATGGTGATGTTGGGCAACCGTATCGCTCAAGTGACCCAAGGGCACGGCATCATCTTTCTGGACGGTGACCTGGGGGCGGGTAAAACCACCCTGTCGCGGGGTATTATTCGTGGTTTGGGGCATGTTGGGGCGGTAAAAAGTCCGACCTTCACCTTGGTCGAACCCTACGAGATCGGCCACATTCGCGCCTTCCACTTCGACCTTTATCGACTGGTCGATCCGGAGGAGCTGGAGTTTCTCGGCATCCGCGACTATCTCGAAGACGATGCACTGTGTCTGATCGAGTGGCCCCAGAAGGGTGCAGGCTTTTTGCCAAAGCCCGACCTGACCATTACCATTAGCCCGCATGACAGCGGGCGTTCGCTGAATCTGTCGCCCCAGGGTTTGCGTGGCGAGTCTTGGTGTGCCGCTTTGGCATTGGAATTCAAATAAATGATGGGGTTAGGTATGCGCTTTCGCGCGTTGGTTGCTGTCGTAGGAATGCTGCTTACGGCACTGGCCGTCGACGCTGTGGCCGCGACAAAGGTCAACAGTGTTCGCCTGTGGCGGGCACCGGATAACACGCGACTGGTGTTCGACCTGTCTGGCCCGGTCCAGCACAGCGTCTTTACCCTGACGTCCCCGGATCGTCTGGTGATTGACATCAATGGCGCAGTCCTCGGCGCACCGCTGAAGGTCTCCACCGCCAATACCCCGATTACCGACATGCGTTCGGCTCAGCGCACGCCGACCGATCTGCGGGTGGTCATCGACCTGAAAAAAGCCGTTACCCCGAAAAGTTTCGTACTGGCGCCGAATGCGCAGTACGGCAACCGACTGGTGGTCGACCTGTTCGACAACGCCGCCGATGCCGCGCCGCCGCCTGCACCGACCCCGACCCCAACCGTCGCCACCGTGCCGGCAGTGCCGGTGACCCCGGTTGAGCCGGCAATCAAGCTGCCGCCTGCTCCGGCCGGCAAGCGCGACATCATCGTGGTCATCGATGCCGGTCACGGCGGCGAAGATCCGGGCGCCTCCGGTTCCCGTGGCCAACACGAGAAAGACGTGGTGCTGGCCATCGCCCGCGAGCTGCAGCGCCAGGTCAACGGCATGAAAGGCTTCCGTGCCGAGCTGACCCGTACCGGCGACTACTTCATTCCGTTGCGCGGCCGTACCGAGATCGCCCGCAAGAAGGGCGCCGACCTGTTCGTCTCGATCCACGCCGACGCGGCGCCATCGGCTGCAGCGTTTGGTGCCTCGGTATTCGCCTTGTCTGAGCGCGGCGCGACGTCCGAGACCGCGCGTTGGCTGGCCGACAGCGAAAACCGTTCCGACTTGATCGGCGGTGCCGGCAACGTCAGCCTCGACGACAAGGACAAGATGCTCGCCGGCGTGCTGCTCGATTTGTCGATGACCGCCTCGCTGACTTCCAGCCTGAACGTCGGCCAGAAGGTGCTGAGCAACATCGGCCGTGTCACGCCGTTGCACAAGCAGCGCGTCGAGCAGGCCGGGTTCATGGTGTTGAAGTCGCCGGACATCCCGTCGATCCTGGTGGAAACCGGGTTTATCTCCAACTCCAACGAGGCCTCGAAACTGGCTGCGTCTGGTCACCAGCAAGCGCTGGCCCGTTCGATCAGCGCGGGCGTGCGCCAGTTCTTCCAGCAGAACCCGCCACCGGGCACCTACATCGCCTGGCTCCGCGATTCCGGCAAGATTGCCCAAGGGCCGCGTGACCACACGGTGCGCCCGGGTGAAACCCTGGCGATGATCGCGGTGCGTTATCAGGTCTCGCCGGCGACCCTGCGCAGCGCCAACGGCCTGCAATCCGACGAACTGAAAATCGGCCAGCACCTGAACATCCCGGGCACCGAACTGGCGGCCAAGGAATGAACGAGGCCGTGAACAGCGCAGCGCGTATCGAGCTGCTCAGCCCACGCCTGGCGAACCAGATTGCCGCCGGTGAGGTGGTTGAGCGCCCGGCTTCGGTGATCAAGGAACTGCTGGAAAACAGCCTCGACTCCGGCGCCAAACGAATCGACGTCGATGTCGAGCAGGGTGGCGTCAAGCTGCTGCGGGTTCGCGACGATGGCAGCGGCATCTCCTCCGATGATTTGCCGCTGGCGCTGGCGCGACATGCCACCAGCAAGATTCGCAATCTCGAAGATCTCGAGCAGGTCATGAGCCTCGGGTTTCGCGGTGAAGCACTCGCGTCGATCAGCTCCGTGGCGCGTCTGACCCTGACCTCCCGCACCCGGGATGCCGATCAGGCCTGGCAGGTCGAGACCGAAGGCCGGGACATGGCGCCTCGCGTTCAGCCAGCGGCCCATCCGGTGGGCACCTCGGTTGAAGTTCGCGACCTGTTTTTCAACACCCCGGCGCGGCGCAAGTTTCTCAAGACCGAAAAGACCGAATTCGATCACCTGCAAGAAGTGATCAAGCGCCTGGCGCTGGCGCGTTTCGACGTGGCGTTCCATCTACGCCATAACGGCAAGACCATCCTCAGCCTGCACGAAGCCCATGACGACGCGGCGCGCGCCCGGCGTGTGGCGGCGATCTGCGGCGCGGGTTTCCTGGAGCAGGCGCTGCCGATCGAGATCGAGCGCAATGGCCTGCATTTGTGGGGTTGGGTCGGGTTGCCGACTTTTAACCGCAGCCAGGCGGACTTGCAGTATTTCTTTGTGAACGGCCGTGCCGTGCGCGACAAACTGGTGGCCCACGCGGTGCGCCAGGCGTATCGCGATGTGCTGTTCAACGGCCGGCATCCGACGTTCGTACTGTTTTTCGAAGTCGATCCGGCGGGGGTCGACGTCAACGTGCACCCGACCAAACACGAAGTGCGCTTCCGTGACGGGCGTATGATTCACGATTTTCTCTATGGCACCTTGCACCGTGCTCTGGGTGATGTGCGGCCGGAAGATCATCTGGCCGCGCCTGTTGCGACGGCCGTGGTCAGACCGACTGGCATCGAAGCCGGCGAGTTCGGCCCGCAAGGCGAAATGCGTCTGGCGGCCAATGCGCTGCTGGAGCAGCCGCAGGCACAACCGTCCTTTAATACGCCGGCGGGTTCGGGCGCCGGCGCCGGTTACCAATACCAATACACGCCGCGTCCGCAGTCGGGCGTGCCAGTGGCCGAAGCGCAGGCTGCCTATCGCGAGTTTTTTGCGCCATTGCCTGAAGCGAATGCCACGGCACTGCCTGACGGTCAGGGCGATATCCCGCCGCTGGGGTATGCACTGGCGCAACTCAAAGGCATCTACATCCTTTCGGAAAACGCCCAAGGGCTGGTGCTGGTGGACATGCACGCCGCTCACGAGCGGATCATGTACGAGCGCCTGAAAATCGCGATGGCCAGCGAAGGCCTGAGCGGCCAGCCGTTGCTGGTGCCGGAGTCGATTGCGGTCAGTCAGCGTGAAGCCGATTGCGCCGAAGAGCACGTCAGCTGGTTCCAGCGCCTCGGCTTCGAGCTTCAGCGTCTGGGCCCGGAAACCCTGGCGATCCGGCAGATCCCGGCGTTGCTCAAGCAGGCTGAAGCCAATCGTCTGGTTCACGACGTTTTGGCGGACCTGATGGAGTACGGCACCAGCGACCGGATTCAGGCGCACCTGAACGAACTGCTCGGGACCATGGCCTGCCACGGCGCGATCCGCGCCAACCGGCGCCTGGCCTTGCCGGAAATGAACGGTCTGCTGCGGGACATGGAAAACACCGAGCGCAGCGGTCAATGCAACCATGGCCGACCGACCTGGACCCAATTGGGCCTGGACGATCTGGACAAACTGTTTTTGCGCGGTCGTTGATGAGCCAGCTCCCTCCAGCGATATTCCTGATGGGCCCGACCGCTGCGGGCAAGACCGATCTGGCCATCGAGCTGACCAAGGTCCTGCCCTGCGAGCTGATCAGCGTCGACTCGGCGCTGGTGTATCGCGGCATGGACATTGGCACCGCCAAGCCTTCGAAAGAGCTGTTGGCCGAGTTTCCTCATCGGTTGATCGACATTCTCGATCCGGCCGAGGCCTATTCGGCGGCGGACTTTCGCCGGGATGCCCTGGAGGCCATGGCCGAAATCACTGCACGCGGCAATATTCCGCTGCTGGTCGGCGGCACCATGCTCTATTACAAGGCTTTGCTCGAAGGTTTGGCCGATATGCCAGCGGCTGATCCGCAGATTCGCGCTGAAATCGAGGAAGAGGCTGCACGCCTTGGCTGGCAAGCCCTGCACGATCAGTTGGCGTTGATCGATCCGGTGTCGGCGGCGCGAATCCACCCCAACGACCCGCAGCGACTCAGTCGGGCGCTGGAAGTTTATCGGGTCAGTGGTCAGAGCATGACAACCCTGCGCGCGATACAATCTGCGCAAAGTACTGACGCAGGCGCTTCGGGTCGTCGACAATTGCCCTATACTGTCGCGAACTTGGCTATCGCTCCGGCGAACCGTCAGGTATTGCATGAGCGTATTAAACAAAGATTCACACAAATGTTGGAACAGGGATTCATTGACGAGGTCGTAGCCCTGCGTAATAGAAGCGACCTGCATGCCGGGTTGCCGTCAATACGCGCTGTAGGTTACCGACAAGTCTGGGATTACCTGGATGGCAAGCTGACGTCAGCCGAGATGCAGGAGCGTGGGATCATTGCCACGCGCCAATTGGCGAAGCGCCAGTTCACCTGGCTGCGCAGTTGGGCTGATTTACATTGGTTGGACAGCCTCGATTGCGACAATCTGCCGCGCGCCTTGAAATACCTGGGGACCATCTCCATATTGAGCTGAGTCCTTGCAATTGCCGTCTATTATCCTTGGGGGTGTGACGGCTTAAGCCATTTTTTTACCTATTTTTATTATTGAATCCTTAAAGGAGTGCGACACATGTCAAAAGGGCATTCGCTACAAGACCCTTACTTGAATACATTGCGTAAAGAGAAAGTTGGGGTATCCATCTATCTGGTCAACGGGATCAAACTGCAAGGCACGATCGAGTCGTTCGACCAGTTCGTCATCCTGCTGAAAAACACCGTCAGCCAGATGGTTTACAAACACGCTATCTCTACAGTGGTGCCGGTTCGTCCAATTCGTCTGCCTAGCGCAACCGAAACCGAACAAGCAGACGCTGAGCCAGGTAACGCCTGATAGGAGTCTCCTTTGTTCTTTGAGCGCCACGGTGGTGGTGAACGAACCATTCTCGTTCACTTGGATGGTCAGGACCCTGAGGCGCGCGAAGATCCGCAGGAGTTTCAGGAGTTGGCCATTTCGGCAGGCGCCGAGACCGTCGCGTTTGTTAACGTGCCGCGTCATCGGCCAACCGCCAAATACCTGATTGGCAGCGGCAAGGTCGAGGAATTACGCGACCAGGTCAAAGCCGAGAAGGTCGATCTGGTGATTTTCAATTCCGTTCTCACGCCCAGTCAGGAACGTAACCTCGAACGTGTTTTCGAGTGTCGCGTGATTGACCGTACGGGCCTGATTCTCGATATCTTCGCCCAACGCGCCCGCACCCATGAAGGCAAGCTCCAGGTCGAACTGGCCCAGCTTGATTACATGAGTACGCGACTGGTTCGCGGCTGGACTCACCTTGAACGGCAGAAAGGCGGTATCGGTCTGCGCGGTCCGGGTGAAACCCAACTGGAAACCGACCGGCGTCTTCTGCGGGTTCGCCTGCGGCAGATCAAGGGTCGTCTGGAAAAGGTCCGCAGCCAGCGTGATCAGGCTCGTCGTGGTCGTCAGCGAGCGGATATCCCTTCGGTTTCTCTGGTGGGTTATACCAACGCCGGCAAGTCGACGCTGTTCAACTCGGTCACCGATTCCGACGTGTTCGCGGCAGACCAGTTGTTCGCCACCCTCGACCCGACCTTGCGCCGGCTTGAGCTCGCCGACCTCGGTCCGATCGTACTGGCCGACACTGTGGGCTTCATCCGTCACTTGCCGCACAAGCTGGTCGAGGCATTTCGGGCTACGCTCGAAGAGTCGAGCAACTCTGACCTGCTGCTGCATGTGATCGACGCTCACGAGCCAGAACGTATGGCCCAGATCGAACAGGTCATGGCGGTACTCGGCGAGATCGGTGCACAAGACTTGCCGATCCTTGAGGTCTATAACAAACTCGATTTGCTCGAGGGCGTAGAGCCGCAGATCCAGCGTGATGCCGATGGCAAACCGCAGCGGGTCTGGTTGTCGGCGCGTGACGGTCAGGGGCTGGATCTGCTCAAACAGGCTATTGCGGAGTTGCTGGGCGACGATTTGTTCGTCGGCACCTTGCGCTTGCCGCAGCGTTTTGCTCGACTGCGTGCGCAGTTCTTTGCGCTCGGTGCCGTACAGAAAGAAGAACACGACGAAGAAGGCATCTGTTTACTGGCCGTTCGTTTGCCGCGAGTCGAGCTCAATCGACTGGTGAGCCGCGAAGGAATGCAGCCGCTGGAATTCATCGAGCAACACACTTTGCAATAAAAGCCTGAAAAAGCGGTTGTGCCGCTGTAGCAGGCATTCTGTAGCATTGGTCGGCGCGCCGTGGGTGCGTCTTTGCTTTATCAGATGGAGAGCGCTATGGCTTGGAATGAGCCGGGTGGCAACTCGAATAATCAGGATCCTTGGGGTGGTAAACGCCGCAATAATGGCGACCGCAAGGGGCCACCAGATCTCGACGAGGCCTTCCGAAAGCTGCAGGAAAGCCTGAATGGGTTGTTCGGTGGTGGTAAGAAACGTGGTGACGATGGCGGTGGTTCGGGCAAGGGCGGCGGTTACGGCCTGCTCGGCATCGGCCTTGTCGTGCTGGCGGCCGTCTGGCTGTACAGCGCGGTTTATGTAGTCGACGAGCAGGAGCAAGCCGTGGTGCTGCGCTTCGGCAAGTACTACGAAACCGTCGGCCCGGGTCTGAACATCTACTTCCCGCCGATCGATCGCAAGTACATGGAAAACGTCACGCGTGAGCGTGCCTACACCAAGCAGGGTCAAATGCTCACTGAAGACGAGAACATCGTCGAAGTGCCGCTGACCGTGCAGTACAAGATCACCAATCTGCAGGACTTCGTGCTGAACGTCGATCAGCCGGAAATCAGCCTGCAACACGCGACCGAGAGCGCCTTGCGCCATGTGGTGGGTTCCACCGCCATGGATCAGGTGCTGACCGAAGGTCGTGAATTGATGGCCAGCGAAATCAAGGAGCGTCTGCAACGCTTCCTCGATACTTATCGCACCGGTATCACCGTCACTCAGGTCAACGTTCAGAGCGCAGCGGCACCGCGTGAAGTCCAGGAAGCCTTCGATGACGTGATCCGCGCTCGTGAAGATGAGCAGCGTTCGCGCAACCAGGCTGAAACCTACGCCAACGGCGTCGTGCCGGAAGCCCGTGGTCAGGCCCAGCGCATCATTGAAGATGCCAACGGTTATCGCGACGAAACGGTATCTCGCGCCAAGGGTGAGGCAGATCGCTTTACCAAACTGGTCGCCGAGTATCGCAAGGCGCCGGAGGTCACTCGTCAGCGTCTGTACCTGGACACGATGCAGGAAGTCTTCAGCAATACCAGCAAGGTTCTCGTGACCGGCAACAAGAATGGCCAGAACAATCTGCTGTACTTGCCGTTGGACAAGATGATCGACAGTGGTCGTAGTGGTGCAGCGCCGGTAACCAGCGCGGCCGCGGCCAGCAATGACGGACATGCGCGTGCGGCAGTTGATTCGCAGCCGGCACGTACCAGGGAGAGTCGCTGATGAGCAATAAATCGCTGATCGCCCTTATTGTCGGCGTCGTCGTGGCGATCGCTGCCTGGAACTGCTTCTACATCGTGGCTCAGACCGAGCGCGCGGTGTTGCTGCAGTTCGGTCGCGTGGTTCAGGCCGATGTTCAGCCAGGCCTGCATGTGAAAGTGCCTTACGTTAACCAGGTGCGCAAATTCGACGCACGCCTGATGACGCTGGACGCACCGACACAGCGTTTCCTGACGCTGGAAAAGAAAGCCGTCATGGTTGATGCCTACGCCAAGTGGCGGGTCAAGGATGCCGAGCGTTTCTACACCGCGACTTCCGGCCTCAAGCAGATTGCTGACGAACGCCTCTCGCGTCGTCTGGAATCGGGTCTGCGTGACCAGTTTGGCAAGCGCACCCTGCACGAGGTGGTTTCCGGTGAGCGTGACGCGCTGATGGCGGACATCACTGCTTCGCTGAACAAGATGGCGGAAAAAGAGCTGGGCATCGAAGTTGTCGATGTTCGGGTCAAGGCCATCGATCTGCCGAAGGAAGTGAACCGCAGCGTGTTCGAGCGCATGAGCACCGAGCGTGAGCGTGAAGCGCGCGAGCACCGTGCCAAGGGTAACGAGCTGGCCGAAGGCATCCGTGCCGACGCCGATCGTCAGCGCCGCGTACTGCTGGCTGAAGCCTATCGTGAATCTGAAGAGGTTCGCGGTGACGGTGATGCCCAGGCCGCAGCGATCTACTCCAAGGCCTACGGCCAGGATCAGGAGTTCTACGGTTTCTACCGTAGCCTGCGTGCCTACCGTGAAAGCTTCGCGAACAAAACCGACGTCATGGTTCTGGACCCAAGCAGCGACTTCTTCCGTTACCTGGAAAAAGCCAAACCTTGATCCAACACTGATCTTGAAGGACCCCGCCGGGCGGCTAAAGCCTCTCGCGGGGTGATCCTTTGGGAAAACGTGTGTATGATGCGGCAGCCGGGAAATTCCCGGCTTTTTTGCGTCTGCACGTTTGATTGCGGTTTTTTATTGCAAGACTCGGGTTGAACGACTCGACAGGTTTTTCGAGGAAAGTGTTTGGCGAGGCCGATTTCAGGCCGATCGCCGCGTCGTTCATGCGCGCGACTTATGCGTATGGGCCGGACATTTTCTGCTTCACTCAAGGTCAGCCCGAGGGCTGGCCGCCCGGATCATAGGGGAATGGCGTAATGGCAACGGTAGACCGCTGGCTGCTGCCAGATGGCATCGAAGAAGTACTGCCACCAGAGGCGGCGCGCATTGAAGTCGCGCGTCGTCAGGTGTTGGATCTGTTCCAGAGCTGGGGTTACGAGTTCGTCGTGACCCCGCATATCGAGTACCTGGAATCCCTGCTGACTGGCGCGGGCCAGGACCTCGATCTGCGGACCTTCAAGGTCATCGATCCGCAGTCGGGTCGGCAGATGGGTTTCCGGGCCGACATTACGCCGCAAGTGGCGCGCATCGATGCGCACACCTTGCGTCACGAAGGTCCAAGCCGTCTGTGCTATGCCGGTAGCGTGCTGCATGCGCAGCCGCGGGCGTTGTCGACCTCGCGCAGCCCGATTCAGCTGGGCGCCGAACTGTACGGCGATGCCAGCCCGAGCAGCGACGTGGAAGTCATCAGCCTGATGCTGGCCATGCTGCAACTGGCCGATGTGCCGGATGTGCACATGGACCTCGGTCATGTCGGTATCTACCGTGGCCTGGCACGTGCAGCCGGTTTGTCCGGTGAAGTCGAGCAACAGTTGTTCGATGCCCTGCAGCGTAAGGCCATCGATGAGGTCATTACCTTGACCGAAGGCCTGCCTGCCGATTTGTCGGGCATGCTGCGGGCACTGGTTGATCTGTGCGGCGGCCGTGAAGTGCTGGTTGCTGCTCGCGAGCGTCTGGCCAATGCGCCGGCGCCTGTTTTGGCGGCGCTGGACGACTTGCTGGCGATTGCCGAGCGTTTGTCCGTGCGATTCCCGGAACTTGCGCTGTACTTCGATCTGGGCGAGTTGCGCGGTTACCACTACCACACCGGTGTGGTGTTCGCGGTATTCGTACCGGGTGTTGGCCAGTCCATCGCTCAGGGCGGTCGTTACGACGACATCGGCGCCGACTTCGGTCGCGCCCGTCCGGCTACTGGCTTCTCTACCGATTTGAAAACCCTGGTGACCCTGGGGCGTGCTGAAATCGAGCTACCGTCTGGCGGTATCTGGATGCCTGACAGTACGGATGCAGCACTCTGGCAGCAGGTTTGCCAGTTGCGCAGTGAGGGTCAGCGTGTCGTTCAGGCATTGCCTGGGCAACCATTGGCCGCCGCCCGTGATGCGGACTGCGACCGGCAATTGATTCAGCAGAACGGGCTTTGGCAAGTATTGCCGCTGGCTTCTTGAGTTTTCCTGCCGGCGGCTGCCGGCACCAAGTTTGCGCGAATGAGGACAAGTGTTATGGGTAAGAATGTCGTAGTCCTGGGCACCCAATGGGGTGATGAGGGCAAAGGCAAGATCGTTGATCTGCTGACCGAACATGCTGCCGCCGTAGTGCGCTACCAAGGTGGTCACAACGCTGGCCACACGCTGGTGATCGACGGCGAAAAAACCGTCTTGCACCTGATCCCGTCGGGCGTGCTGCGCGATGGCGTGCAGTGCCTGATCGGCAACGGCGTGGTGGTTGCACCTGACGCCCTGCTGCGCGAGATCATCAAGCTGGAAGAGAAAGGCGTACCGGTGCGCGAGCGCCTGCGTATCAGCCCGTCCTGCCCGCTGATCCTGTCTTACCACGTAGCGCTGGACCAGGCTCGTGAAAAGGCCCGTGGCGAACTGAAGATCGGCACCACCGGTCGCGGCATCGGCCCGGCCTACGAAGACAAGGTTGCACGTCGTGGCCTGCGCATCGGTGACCTGTTCCACCGCGAGCGTTTCGCCGCCAAGCTGGGCGAGTTGCTGGACTACCACAACTTCGTACTGGTCAATTACTACAAAGAGCCGGCCATCGACTTCCAGAAGACTCTGGACGAGTGCATGGAATACGCCGAGCTGCTCAAGCCGATGATGCTCGACGTCACCGCCGAACTGCATAACCTGCGTCGCGACGGCAAAGACATCATGTTCGAAGGCGCCCAAGGCTCCCTGCTGGACATCGACCACGGTACCTACCCGTACGTCACCAGCTCCAACACCACCGCTGGCGGCATCGCAACCGGTTCGGGTTTTGGCCCGATGTACCTGGATTACATCCTCGGCATCACCAAGGCTTACACCACTCGCGTCGGTTCGGGTCCGTTTCCGACCGAGCTGTTCGACGACGTTGGTGCGTTCCTGGCCAAGCGTGGTCACGAGTTCGGTGCTACCACCGGCCGTGCCCGTCGTTGCGGCTGGTTCGACGCCGTCATCCTGCGTCGCGCCATCGACGTCAACAGCATCTCGGGCCTGTGCCTGACCAAGCTGGACGTGCTGGACGGTCTTGAGACCATCAACATCTGCGTGGGCTACAAGAACCAGGAGGGTGCCGTGATCGACGCACCGACCGACGCCGACAGCTACATCGGCCTTGAGCCGGTGTACGAACAAATGCCGGGCTGGACCGAGTCGACCCTGGGTGCCAAGACCCTGGAAGAGCTGCCTCAGGCTGCTCGCAACTACATCAAACGCGTCGAAGAGTTGGTCGGCGCGCCGATCGACATTATTTCGACGGGCCCGGACCGCAACGAAACCATCGTTCTGCGTCACCCGTTCGCTTAATAAGTCGTTGATGTAAAACACAAAGGGCCCTTAATCGGGCCCTTTGTCGTTTATGCCTGTTGGGCGGCATGACCTTTGCTGTGGATAATGCTTCTAGAGTGCCATCAATTTAATGGCGTGCAAGTAGAGGGATTTCCTGTGTCGGCCGTTCTCTCACTGTTACAAAGCCGTTTGTTGCGGCCCGTGTTCGTTACCCTTGGTATCGCCTTGTTGGTGCAGGTGTTGGTGGCTGTCGCACTGACCCGGGGCACCGTGACTGCATTGGAAGCAGATTTGGGCAATCGTCTTGGCGTCGATAGTCAGAAACTCTCTGGCGAACTCGAGCAGGCCGGGCGTGAGGTCACTTCGAGTCTCGATAGCCTCTCCGCCAATACTCGTCAGCGCTTGACCGCCGGGTTGTCCTCGCGACTGAAGGAAGAGCAGGCGCAACTGCGTGCGACCCTGGAAAAGGATCTGAAGGACTCTGCCAATGACATGGCTCAGCTCCTGGCCTCGGTCGCACCGCGCGCCATGTGGGACAGCGACGTTCCAACCCTGTCCGAGTTCGCCCGGCGTGCACAACGCAATCCGAACGTGCTGTTCGTGGTGTATGACGACGCCACCGGTCAGCACCTGACCCGCTACCTGAACCGGGACAACCCGATCAACGCTGCCCTTTTGGAAAAAGGCCAGGGTGAGCGGGCGCTGGATAAAGTGCTGAGTGCGGCGAAGAACGATCCTTCTGTCTACTACCTCGAAGCCTCGATCAATCCCAATGGCGTGGAAATCGGCAAGGTGCTGATGGGCGTCTCCACGGCGTCGGTGGAAACCGACCTGGCGGCCCTCGACAAGCGCTTCTCGGCGCTGATCGCCAGCAGCGATCAACTGGTCGGTGATAGCCTCAAGGGCGCTGCGGCCGATAGCGCCACAGCCATGCGCTCGCGCTTGCAGTCGGCGCAGTCCACGGCCACTGAAATGAAAGCCAATACCGCCAGCACCGTTCAGGAGGCGGCGGCGACTTTGCGCTGGCGGATCGGCATGGCGCTGGCGTTGGTCGGCTGTGGTGTCTTGCTGCTACTGGCGGTAGTGCTCGGGCGGCGGGTGGTCAATCGCCTGAAGCTGCTGATCGTGGCAATGGAGGATCTGGCGGCGGGTGATGGTGACCTGACCAAGCGGGTGCAGATCAATAGCAAAGATGAAATTGGCGACATGGCGTCGGCGGTCAATCGCTTTGTGGATAAGTTGCAGCCGATCGTTCGCGAAGCGGGTGATGTGGCTCAGCGCACTGGTGTGGAAATCGGTGCGATGACCAAGCGCAATGCCGGCGCCGATGCGGCGGCGAAATCCCAGCGCGATGAGGTGGCGGAGAGCTTGCGCGCCTTGTCGCAAATGGCTGACGAGGCGCAGGCCGAAAGCCACGCGATGCAGGCGGCGTTGCAGCAGGTGGTGGATATTCGTCAGGCTACCGACGAAAACACCCGCACCTCGGCGCAGGTCGGCAGTTTGATCGAGGCATTGGCCGGGCAGGTCGATACCGGGGCTAAAGTCATCGAGCGCCTGGCGCAACAGAGCGAGCAGATTGAAGTGGTGCTCGAGGTGATTCACGGGATTGCCGAGCAGACCAACTTGCTCGCACTGAACGCGGCGATCGAGGCGGCGCGCGCCGGTGAGACCGGGCGTGGTTTTGCGGTAGTCGCCGATGAAGTGCGAGCGCTGGCCAGCAAGACTCAAAGCTCGACGGGCGACATTCAGGCGCACATCGGGGCCTTGCAGCAAGGCGCTCGTGAGGCTGTGGCGGCGATTGGGCAGGCGGGGCGTCAGGCCAGCGAAGGTTTACTCGTATTACGCGACAGCGCGCGCTTGCAGCAGTCGGTGCAGACTTCCGTTGAGCAGGTGCATGCGGCTATCGGTCTGGCGACTCAAGCAGCGGCGCATCAGGCCAAAGGCGCACACGCGGTGCGCGGGCGGGTCGAGACGATTCATGCCCAGGCTGAGCGTGCGGCGCAGGCGGTTGTGGAAACTACGGCCAGCGGCAAGGTGCTGGACAGTTTGGCGGCGCAGCTGAAGGCGAGCCTGGGGCAGTTCAGGGCCTGATCTTTTGTCTGGGTAACCGCTATCGAGAGCAGGTTCGCTCCCACATTGGAATGCATTCTCCTGTGGGAGCGAGCCTGCTCGCGATGACGATGTCAGCGGCTGGAAATTATCGAACGCCAGAAACGCAAAAACCCGCTTTCGCGGGTTTTTGTGAGATTCAAGATCGTTGACCTTGAGCTTTGAATTGGTGCCCAGAAGAAGACTCGAACTTCCACGACCTTGCGGTCACCAGCACCTGAAGCTGGCGTGTCTACCAATTTCACCATCTGGGCAATATCTTCAGCGTTGCCGCTGTTGATGTGGCGCACTATACGGAGAGCGTTTTGATCTGTAAACCCCTGAATTGGTTTTAATAAATCAAATGCTTAGAATGCAAAAACCCGCTTTCGCGGGTTTTTGTGTGAGCCTTGAAATTGTTCTAATCTCAAGCTCGAAATTGGTGCCCAGAAGAAGACTCGAACTTCCACGACCTTGCGGTCACCAGCACCTGAAGCTGGCGTGTCTACCAATTTCTTTCACCATCTGGGCAGTATCGGCAACGTCTCCGTCGTCGATGGCGCGCACTATACGGAGCGTCTTTTTAACTGTAAACCCCTGATATCAAAAAAACCTGGAAAATTTTACGAGCGGTGCTCAATGCTGTCTTTCCAGGAGGAGGAAGGGGCTTTTTAGAGCCTCCAAGAGCCTGAAATTTCCCGTTTCATTACGCCTATGCCAAACTAACCCGCATATAGACAAGGTGAAAACTCTCTAATGGCCGATTGGCAGTCCCTCGATCCCGAGGCCGCTCGTGAAGCGGAAAAATATGAAAACCCTATTCCTAGCCGCGAACTGATCCTTCAGCACCTTGCTGATCGGGGTTCGCCTGCTAACCGCGAGCAGTTGGTCGAAGAGTTTGGTCTGACCACAGAAGACCAGATCGAAGCCCTGCGCCGCCGCCTGCGCGCCATGGAGCGCGACGCTCAACTGATCTATACCCGTCGCGGCACTTACGCGCCGGTAGACAAGCTCGACCTGATCCTGGGCCGCATCAGCGGTCACCGTGACGGCTTCGGCTTCCTGATCCCGGATGACGGCAGTGACGACCTGTTCATGAGCCCGGCGCAAATGCGTCTGGTGTTCGACGGTGACCGTGCGCTGGCACGGGTTTCCGGTCTGGACCGTCGTGGTCGCCGTGAAGGCGTGATCGTCGAAGTGGTGACCCGTGCTCACGAAAGCATCGTCGGTCGTTACTTCGAGGAAGGCGGCATCGGCTTTGTGGTGGCCGACAACCCGAAGATCCAGCAGGAAGTGCTGGTGACTCCGGGTCGTAATGCCAACGCCAATATCGGCCAATTCGTTGAAGTGAAGATCACGCACTGGCCGACTCCACGCTTCCAGCCGCAAGGCGATGTGGTGGAAGTGGTCGGTAACTACATGGCGCCGGGCATGGAGATCGATATTGCCCTGCGGACCTACGACATTCCTCACGTCTGGCCTGAAGCGGTGCTCAAGGAAGCCGCCAAGCTCAAGCCGGAAGTCGAAGAGAAAGACAAAGAGAAACGCATCGACCTACGCCATCTGCCGTTCGTCACCATCGACGGCGAAGATGCTCGCGACTTCGATGACGCGGTCTATTGCGAAGCGAAACCGGGCAAGCTGCGGCTGTTCTCCGGTGGCTGGAAGTTGTACGTGGCCATTGCCGACGTTTCCAGCTACGTGAAGATCGGTTCGGCGCTGGACAACGAATCCCAGGTTCGCGGCAACTCGGTGTACTTCCCCGAGCGCGTGGTGCCGATGCTGCCTGAGCAGTTGTCCAATGGTCTGTGCTCGCTGAACCCGCATGTCGATCGCCTGGCCATGGTTTGCGAGATGACCATCTCCAAATCCGGTGAGATGACCGATTACTGCTTCTACGAAGCGGTGATTCACTCCCACGCCCGCCTGACCTACAACAAGGTCAGCGCGATGCTGGAGCAGCCGAAAACCACCGAAGCCCGTCAGTTGCGCGGCGAGTACACCGACGTCGTGCCGCACCTCAAGCAGCTCTACTCGCTGTACAAGGTGTTGCTGGCGGCCCGTCACGTCCGCGGCGCGATCGATTTCGAAACGCAGGAAACCCGAATCATCTTCGGTTCCGAGCGCAAGATTGCCGAAATCCGTCCGACCGTGCGCAACGACGCGCACAAGCTGATCGAGGAATGCATGCTGGCGGCCAACGTGGCCACCGCCGAGTTCCTGAAGAAACATGAAATTCCTGCGCTGTACCGGGTTCACGATGGTCCGCCACCGGAGCGCCTGGAAAAACTCCGTGCCTTCCTCGGCGAGCTCGGCCTGTCCCTGCACAAAGGCAAGGACGGTCCGTCGCCGAAGGACTATCAGGCGCTGCTGGCCGGGATCAAGGATCGTCCGGATTTCCATCTGATCCAGACCGTCATGCTGCGTTCGTTGAGTCAGGCGGTGTACAGCGCTGATAACCAGGGCCACTTCGGCCTGAATTACGAAGCCTATACCCACTTCACCTCGCCGATTCGCCGTTACCCGGACTTGCTCACGCACCGGGCGATTCGCAGCGTCATCCACTCCAGGCAAGACACGCCACACGTGCGTCGTGCCGGGGCGATGACCATTCCGAAAGCGCGTATCTATCCGTACGACGAAGCGGCGCTGGAGCAACTCGGCGAGCAGTGCTCGATGAGCGAGCGCCGTGCCGACGAAGCGACCCGCGACGTGGTGAACTGGCTCAAGTGCGAGTTCATGAAAGACCGTGTGGGCGAGTCGTTCCCAGGTGTGATCACTGCCGTAACCGGTTTTGGTCTGTTCGTCGAACTGACGGATATCTACGTCGAAGGTCTGGTCCACGTGACCGCTTTGCCGGGCGACTACTACCACTTCGACCCTGTGCATCATCGCCTGGCCGGTGAGCGTACCGGTCGCAGCTTCCGCCTCGGCGATACCGTCGAAGTGCGCGTGATGCGGGTTGACCTGGACGAGCGCAAGATCGACTTCGAGATGGCTGAAAAAACCATCAGCGCGCCGATTGGCCGCAAGAAGCGTGGTGCAGAAACCTCGGCTCCTGCCGCCAGGACTGCTGCTGAACCGGCGCCGGCGAAAACCGGTCGTCGTGGTCCAGCGAAGGAAAAAGCGGTCGAAGCCTATCGCCCGAGCGATGCCGCGGCGAAAAACGCCGAAGTACGCAAAAGTCGTGAAATGAAACAGGCGTTGCTCGCCGAAGCGAAGAGCGGCGGTAAAGCGGCGTCTGGGGGAAAGACCGGACGGTCGGCGCCTGAAAAGGCCTCCGGCGGCAAGCCAGCCAAACCGAGTAAACACCGTAAAGGCCCGCCAAAAGCGGGCTCGGCTCCAGCCAAAAGCGGCGGGGCGCGTAAACCTAAGGCCAAGTCATGAGTCAGTTGGAAAAAATCTACGGCGTGCATGCCGTAGAAGCGTTGCTGCGACACCACCCGAAACGCGTCAAGCAGATCTGGCTGGCCGAAGGCCGCAGTGATCCGCGCGTTCAGACGCTGATCGAGCTGGCCAACGAAAACCGCGTTGCGGTCGGCCAGGCCGAGCGCCGTGAGCTGGATGCCTGGGTTGAAGGCGTGCACCAGGGCGTGGTGGCGGACGTCAGTCCGAGCCAGGTTTGGGGCGAGGCAATGCTCGACGAGCTGCTTGACCGTACCGAAGGCGCGCCGCTGCTGCTGGTGCTCGACGGCGTGACCGATCCGCACAACCTCGGTGCCTGCCTGCGTTCTGCCGACGCGGCCGGTGCATTGGCGGTGATCGTTCCGAAGGACAAGTCAGCCACCCTGACTCCGACTGTACGAAAAGTCGCCTGTGGTGCCGCTGAAGTGATTCCGTTGGTGGCCGTAACCAACCTGGCGCGCACCCTGGAAAAACTCAAGCAGCGTGGCTTGTGGGTTGTCGGTACGGCGGGCGAGGCTGAGCAGGATCTGTATCAGCAGGACCTGACTGGCCCGACCATCCTGATCATGGGCGCGGAGGGTAGCGGGATGCGCCGCCTGACTCGCGATCTTTGCGACTACCTGGTGCGTTTGCCGATGGCCGGTAGCGTCAGCAGTCTCAACGTATCCGTGGCTACTGGGGTGTGCCTGTTCGAGGCCTTGCGCCAGCGCGGCGTCAAAGCCGCCGGAACCGCCAAGAAGTCCTAAGCCAGGCGCGCTCCCACAGTGTTTTGCGGCGAAGCAAAAATGGTTGGTGTGAACGAACTGTTCAAATAATCACCAATTGCCTTGCGCCTCTTCTGTCCCTTCTCTACAATTGCGCCCCTTGCTGTGACGGCAGGCACGCATGTGTCTATCGCCGGCAAGTCCATAAGTGTCATTCACTCCTTGTCTGACCGCTTTTGAGCGGCAGGCTACAACCCGTAAGGAGCATTCATGCGTCATTACGAAATCATCTTTTTGGTCCACCCGGATCAAAGCGAGCAAGTCGGCGGCATGGTTGAGCGTTACACCAAGCTGATCGAAGAAGACGGCGGCAAAATCCACCGTCTGGAAGATTGGGGCCGTCGTCAACTGGCCTACGCAATCAACAATGTTCACAAGGCTCACTACGTGATGCTGAACGTTGAGTGCACTGGCAAGGCCCTGGCCGAGCTGGAAGACAACTTCCGCTACAACGATGCAGTGATCCGTAACCTGGTCATCCGTCGCGAAGAAGCCGTTACCGGCCAATCCGAGATGCTCAAGGCTGAAGAAAACCGCAGTGAGCGCCGTGAGCGTCGCGACCGTCCTGAGCACTCCGACGCTGAAGGCGTTGACAGTGATGACAGCGACAACAGCGATAACGCTGACGAGTAATCCACGGACCTTTTGAGGAGCCTATTACATGGCACGTTTCTTCCGTCGTCGTAAATTCTGCCGCTTCACCGCTGAAGACGTGAAAGAGATCGATTACAAAGATCTCAACACTCTGAAAGCTTACGTATCCGAGACCGGCAAAATCGTTCCAAGCCGCATCACCGGTACCAAAGCTCGTTATCAGCGTCAGCTGGCCACCGCTATCAAGCGCGCCCGCTTCCTGGCCCTGCTGGCCTACACCGACAGCCACGGCCGCTGAGACCGGGCAGTCGACACGTAGCAAAGGATTGAATGCATGCGCGCCATAGCTGAGTTCATCATGCGCGGTCGTATGCAGGCCACTCTCGTAGTGGCTGGATGCGCGGCATTGCCGTTGTTGTACTGGTTGGGTGCTGCCGCCGGGAGCCTTGTGCTGCTGCGGCGCGGATTGAAGGACGCCCTTGGCGTTCTTGCTCTGGGGATACTGCCGGCATTGATCTGGTGGCTGTATTCCGATGATCCACGCGCACTCATGGTGTTGCTGGGGTCTTCGGGCCTTGCGTTGGTTTTGCGCGCAAGTGAGTCCTGGAACCGCGTGCTGCTGGTCAGCATAGCGATGGGATTGGTGTTTTCAGTGGTGCTGGGTGCGGCTTACCGCCCTCAGATCGAGATGCTGGCGCAGGAACTGGTAAAGATCCTGCCGCTGGCCCTCGGTGACCTCTACCAGCAATTGTCGGTAGAGGAGCGAGCGCGTCTCGCCGCCCTGATTGCCCCGGTCCTGACTGGCCTGATTGCGGCCTTGTTGCAAATCGTCAGTGTGCTGAGCCTGATTGTCGGGCGCTACTGGCAGGCGTTGTTGTACAACCCCGGTGGTTTTGGTCGCGAGTTTCGCGCCATCCGAATCCCGCTGGGGCCGGCGATGTTGCTGCTGGCGTGCATGCTTCTGGGGCCGAATTTCGGTTCCCAGATGGCGATGTTGACGCCGTTGTGCAGCGTACCGCTGGTGTTCGCCGGGCTGGCCCTGATTCATGGGCTGGTGGCTGAAAAGCGACTGGCCAAATTTTGGCTGGTGGGGTTGTACGTAACGCTGTTGCTGTTTATGCAGCTGATCTATCCGTTGCTGGTGGTCCTGGCCATTGTCGACAGCCTGATTGATTTTCGCGGTCGTTTGACGCCGAAAGACGTCGATAGCGCGAACGGTGAAGGTTAAAAGTTAAGAGGATTTTCACATGCAACTGATCCTTCTGGAAAAAGTCACCAACCTGGGCAACCTGGGTGACAAAGTGAACGTTAAGGCTGGTTACGGTCGTAACTACCTGCTGCCTTACGGCAAAGCCACCGCTGCGACCGCTGCCAACCTGGCTGCGTTCGAAGAGCGTCGCGCTGAGCTGGAAAAAGCCGCAGCAGACCGTAAAACTTCGGCTGAAAGCCGCGCTGCCCAACTGGCTGAGCTGGAAGTGACTATCACTGCCACCGCCGGTGACGAAGGCAAGCTGTTCGGTTCGATCGGCACCCACGACATCGCTGATGCACTGACCGCCTCTGGCGTTGAAGTTGCAAAAAGCGAAGTTCGTCTGCCGAACGGCACCATCCGCAACGTAGGTGAATTCGACGTAGCCGTGCACCTGCACGCTGAAGTTGAAGCCACCGTACGCGTTGTCGTGGTAGCAGCTTAAGAAGTACTTGTCGGCTGGCACCCTCGGGTGCTTGCCGGTAACATCGGGCACGATCCTGTTTACAGGTCGTGCCCTTTGTCTTTCTGCGGTTCCTGATTTACTACAACCCCTGCTTTTCCTAAAAAAACCAAGTGGCCATGAACGATATCTCCGCTCCTGAGCAATACGATCTGCAAACCGCCGCGCTGAAGGTGCCGCCGCATTCCATCGAGGCCGAACAGGCTGTACTCGGTGGTCTGATGCTGGACAACAATGCCTGGGAGCGCGTGCTCGATCAGGTCTCGGACGGTGATTTCTATCGACATGACCACCGCCTGATCTTCCGTGCGATCGCCAAGCTGGCCGATCAGAACTCGCCGATCGACGTCGTGACCCTTGCCGAGCAATTGGACAAGGAAGGTCAGACCTCGCAAGTCGGTGGTCTCGGATACCTGGGTGAGCTGGCGAAAAACACGCCGTCGGTCGCCAACATCAAGGCCTATGCGCAGATCGTTCGCGCGCGGGCGACCTTGCGGCAACTGATTGGCATTGCCACCGAGATTGCAGACAGCGCTTTCAATCCAGAAGGTCGCACGGCTGAAGAGATCCTCGACGAAGCTGAACGGCAGATATTCCAGATCGCCGAGGCCCGGCCAAAAACCGGCGGCCCGGTGAGCGTGAATGACCTGCTGACCAAGGCCATCGACCGCATCGACACCTTGTTCAACACCGACAACGCCATTACCGGCCTGTCCACCGGCTACACCGACCTCGACGAGAAGACCAGCGGCCTGCAGCCGTCTGACTTGATCATCGTCGCCGGTCGTCCATCGATGGGTAAAACCACTTTTGCGATGAACCTGGTGGAAAACGCCGTGCTGCGCAGCGATAAATGCGTTCTGGTCTACTCGCTGGAGATGCCAGGCGAATCGCTGATCATGCGTATGCTGTCTTCCCTCGGCCGTATCGATCAGACCAAAGTCCGTGCCGGTCGCCTGGACGACGACGATTGGCCGCGCCTGACTTCGGCGGTCAACCTGCTCAATGATCGTAAGCTGTTCATCGACGATACGGCGGGTATCAGCCCGTCGGAAATGCGTGCGCGGACCCGGCGTCTGGTGCGTGAGCACGGTGATGTCGCCCTGATCATGATCGACTACCTGCAACTCATGCAGATCCCGGGCTCGGGTGGCGATAACCGGACCAACGAGATTTCCGAAATCTCCCGCTCGTTGAAAGCCCTGGCCAAGGAATTCAACTGCCCGGTGGTGGCGCTGTCGCAGCTCAACCGCTCCCTGGAGCAACGTCCCAACAAGCGCCCGATCAACTCCGACTTGCGGGAATCCGGAGCGATCGAGCAGGATGCCGACGTCATCATGTTCGTGTACCGGGACGAGGTGTATCACCCGGAAACCGAGCACAAGGGCATCGCCGAGATCATCATCGGCAAGCAGCGGAACGGCCCGATCGGTACGTCACGCCTGGCGTTCATCGGCAAATACACCCGCTTCGAAAACCTCGCGCCGGGCAGCTATAACTTCGACGACGAATAAGTTATTCGGCGTCTGATATGGCCTCATCGCGAGCAAGCTCGCTCCCACAAGAGCGACGCTATCCCTGTGGGAGCGAGCTTGCTCGCGATAGGGGCGACACCAATTTCCGACCATAGCCGTCGGAATTGGTCAAAATTTGTGCTATATTCCGCGCCCGCGAAATTCAATGAAAGCCAACACCGGTTATCGACATGCAAGCAGCCAAGCCGTTATTTGACTATCCAAAGTACTGGGCCGAATGTTTCGGGCCAGCGCCATTCCTGCCAATGAGCAGGGAGGAGATGGATCAGCTCGGCTGGGATTCCTGTGACATCATCATCGTCACCGGTGATGCCTACGTCGATCACCCGTCGTTTGGCATGGCAATCATCGGCCGGCTGCTGGAGTCCCAGGGCTTTCGCGTCGGGATCATTGCCCAGCCAAACTGGCAGTCCAAAGACGACTTCATGAAGCTCGGCGAGCCGAACCTGTTCTTCGGTGTCGCGGCCGGCAACATGGACTCGATGATCAACCGCTACACCGCCGACAAGAAAATCCGTTCCGATGACGCCTACACCCCTGGTGGCATGGCTGGCAAACGTCCGGATCGCGCCAGCCTGGTTTACAGCCAGCGCTGCAAGGAAGCCTACAAGAACGTGCCGATTGTTCTCGGCGGCATCGAAGCTTCCCTGCGCCGCATCGCGCACTACGATTACTGGCAGGACCGGGTGCGCAACTCGATCCTGATCGACGCCTGCGCCGACATTCTGCTGTACGGCAACGCCGAGCGAGCGATCGTCGAAGTCGCCCAGCGTCTGTCCTACGGTCACAAGATCGAAGACATCACCGACGTGCGCGGCACCGCGTTCATTCGGCGTGACACGCCGCAAGGCTGGTACGAAGTCGACTCCACGCGCATCGACCGTCCGGGCAAGATCGACAAGATCATCAACCCGTACGTCAACACCCAGGACACCCAGGCCTGCGCCATCGAGCAGGAGAAGGGACCGGTCGACGATCCGGAAGAAGCCAAGGTCGTGCAGATCCTGGCGAGCCCTCGGATGACCCGCGACAAGACCGTGATCCGTCTGCCATCGGTAGAAAAGGTCCGTGGCGATGCCGTTCTGTACGCCCACGCCAACCGCGTGCTGCACCTGGAAACCAACCCGGGCAACGCCCGTGCACTGGTCCAGAAGCACGGCGAAGTCGACGTCTGGTTCAACCCGCCGCCGATTCCGATGACCACCGAAGAGATGGACTACGTGTTTGGCATGCCTTACGCCCGTGTTCCGCACCCGGCGTACGGCAAGGAGAAGATCCCGGCCTACGACATGATCCGTTTCTCGGTGAACATCATGCGCGGCTGCTTCGGCGGCTGTACCTTCTGCTCGATCACCGAGCACGAAGGCCGGATCATCCAGAACCGTTCCGAAGAGTCGATCATTCGCGAAATCGAAGAGATCCGCGACAAGGTCCCAGGCTTCACCGGCGTCATTTCCGACCTCGGCGGCCCGACCGCGAACATGTACCGCATCGCCTGCAAGACCCCGGAAATCGAATCCGCGTGCCGCAAGCCGTCGTGCGTGTTCCCGGGCATTTGCCCGAACCTCAACACCGACCACTCGTCGCTGATCCAGTTGTATCGCAGCGCCCGTGCCTTGCCGGGTGTGAAGAAGATCCTGATTGCTTCCGGCCTGCGTTACGACCTCGCGGTCGAGTCGCCGGAATACGTCAAAGAGCTGGTGACCCACCACGTCGGCGGTTACCTGAAGATCGCCCCGGAACACACCGAGGAAGGTCCGCTCAATCAGATGATGAAGCCGGGCATCGGCAGTTATGACAAGTTCAAGCGGATGTTCGAGAAGTACTCCAAGGAAGCCGGGAAAGAGCAGTACCTGATTCCGTACTTCATCGCCGCCCACCCGGGCACTACCGACGAAGACATGATGAACCTGGCCCTGTGGCTCAAGGGCAACGGTTTCCGTGCGGACCAGGTGCAGGCGTTCTACCCGTCGCCGATGGCCACCGCCACCGCCATGTACCACTCGGGCAAGAACCCGCTGCGCAAGGTCACGTACAAGAGCGACGCCGTGACCATCGTCAAGAGCGAAGAGCAGCGCCGTCTGCACAAGGCGTTCTTGCGTTACCACGACCCTAAAGGCTGGCCGATGCTGCGTGAAGCGCTGACCCGCATGGGCCGCGCCGACCTGATCGGGCCGGGCAAGAACCAGCTGATCCCGCTGCACCAACCGGCTACCGACAGCTACCAGAGCGCCCGTCGCAAGAACTCGACGCCAGCCGGTAGCCATAAAGTGGCCGGGGAAAAGACCACCAAAATCCTTACGCAACACACCGGCTTGCCACCGCGTGCCAGCGATGGCGGTAACCCTTGGGACAAGCGTGAACAGGCCAAGGCTGCGGCGTTCGCCCGCAACCAACAAGCCGCCAAGGAGCGCAAGGACGCTGCCAAAGGCAAAGGGCCCAAGCCTGCGCGTAAGCCGGTAGTGCCGCGTTAAGCGCTGCTTGCTCCAATCAAAACGCCAACCTTCGGGTTGGCGTTTTTGCGTTTCTGGCAGAGTAAAAGCCTGTATCAAAGTCAGAAGGTGGGTTGTGGCAACTGGCCTCATCGCGAGCAAGCTCGCTCCCACAGGGGATAGTTGTCGGTTATAAAATTTGCGGGCGACTCGGACAAAGTGTGGGAGCGAGCTTGCTCGCGATGAGGCCGGAACAGTCGATGCAAATCCGGCTGACGGCCCACGGTCGCCACATTTCTGTGCAACCTTCATCACAGCAAATCCCGCATTGCGCGGTTTTGGTGCTGTACTGCGCTAAGCAAACGGAGAAAGCGCCGGGTATGCCGGCTGGCATAAGTCTTGCGCGCTTTCAGTTACGCTTAAGGCTCGCAGGAGGCACGCCGTGTCGATCCATGTCGCATTGCACCATGTCACGCATTACCGCTACGACCGCGCCATCGAGCTCGGTCCGCAGATTGTTCGCCTGCGCCCGGCAGCCCACAGCCGCACGCGGATTCTTTCCTATGCGTTGAAAGTCTCGCCTGATCAGCACTTCATCAACTGGCAACAAGACCCCCAGGGCAATTACCTGGCGCGGTTGGTGTTCCCTGAGAAAACCACGGAGCTGCGGATCGAAGTCGATCTGCTGGCCGAGATGGCGGTGTTCAACCCGTTCGACTTTTTCCTTGAGCCCTACGCGGAAAAAATCCCCTTCGCCTATGCCGCAGACGAACAGCGTGAGCTGGCGCCGTACCTGGAAACCCTGCCGCTGACGCCAAAGTTCAAGGCCTACCTTGACGGCATCGAGCGTACGCCGCTGCCCGCCGTGGATTTTCTGGTGGCCCTCAACCAGCGCCTGAGCGAAGACATCGGCTACCTGATTCGCATGGAACCGGGTGTTCAAACCCCGGAATACACCCTGGAACACGCGTCTGGCTCCTGCCGTGACTCGGCCTGGCTGCTGGTGCAACTGCTGCGTAACCTCGGGCTGGCGGCGCGATTTGTCTCCGGTTACCTGATTCAACTCACCGCCGATGTGAAAAGCCTCGACGGTCCTTCCGGCACAGAAGTGGACTTCACCGACCTGCACGCCTGGTGCGAGGTTTACCTGCCCGGTGCGGGCTGGATTGGTCTGGACGCCACCTCCGGGCTGTTTGCCGGTGAAGGGCATATTCCGTTGGCCTGTAGCCCCGATCCGTCCTCTGCGGCGCCGATCAGCGGGCTGGTTGAACCGTGCGAATGCGAATTCAGCCACGAAATGTCGGTGGAGCGGATTTGGGAGGCCCCACGGGTCACCAAGCCCTACACCGAAGACCAGTGGCTGGCGATCCAGGCGTTGGGCCGGCAGATCGACGCCGATCTGCAAGAAGGCGATGTGCGGCTGACCATGGGCGGTGAGCCGACCTTCGTCTCCATCGACGACCCGGACGCTGCCGAATGGAACACCGCGGCACTCGGACCGGACAAGCGGCGGCTGTCCGCCGAGCTGTTCCAGCGCATGCGCAAACATTACGCGCCCAAGGGCCTGGTGCATTTTGGCCAGGGCAAGTGGTACCCCGGCGAGCAACTGCCGCGCTGGTCGCTGAACTGCTACTGGCGTCGAGATGGCGTGCCGATCTGGCACAACAACGCGTTGATTGCCGATGAACAGCAAGACTACGGCGCCGATGGCAAATTGGCCGGGCGTTTTCTGGCGAGCGTCGCCGAGCGTTTGAAGCTGCCTGCACGCTTTGTATTTCCAGCCTACGAAGACAACCTTTACTACCTCTGGCGTGAAGGCGCATTGCCGGTCAACGTCAGCGCTGAAGACTCACGACTGAGCGATGAACTTGAGCGCGCCCGTCTGCATAAGGTCTTCAGCCAGGGGCTGGATAAAGTGATTGGTCAGGTATTGCCGCTGGCGCGCACCGCCAAGGGCGATCAATGGCAGAGCGGCCGCTGGTATCTGCGTGACAGCCATTGCCGACTGGTGCCGGGAGATTCACCACTGGGCTATCGCTTGCCACTGGCTTCGCAACCCTGGGTGACGGCGGCGGAGTACCCGTTCGTGCACCCGCTCGATCCGAATCAGGACTTGCCGCAGTTGCCCGACGCAGCCCAATTGCAGGCGCATGGCGAGCCGGCCACCGCCGATGATCGTGTGCCGACAATCGACCAGTCCGCTGATTGGCTGACCCGCACGGCGTTCTGCGCCGAGGCCCGGGAAGGGCGGTTGTACCTGTTCATGCCGCCGTTGGAACGGGTTGAGGATTACCTCGAACTGGTCAGCGCCATCGAAGCCACCGCCGAGGAACTGCATTACCCGGTATTGCTGGAAGGTTACGAGCCACCGAGCGACCCGCGCCTGAGTAACTTCCGTATTACCCCGGACCCCGGCGTCATCGAGGTCAATGTGCAGCCGTCCGCGAGTTGGGGCGAGTTGGTCGAACGCACCGAATTCCTCTACGAAGAGGCGCGGCAAACCCGGCTGACCACCGAGAAGTTCATGATCGATGGTCGGCACACCGGTACTGGTGGCGGTAACCATTTCGTACTCGGTGGCGCGACTCCGGCTGACTCACCGTTTCTGCGTCGGCCAGATCTGCTGCGCAGTCTGATCAGCTACTGGCATAACCATCCATCGCTGTCTTACCTGTTTTCCGGTCTGTTCATCGGCCCGACTTCCCAGGCGCCGCGCGTGGACGAAGCGCGCAACGATGCGTTGTACGAGCTGGAAATCGCCTTTGCGCAGATGCCCGAACCGGGTGAAGAGTGCGCGCCGTGGTTGGTGGATCGCTTGCTGCGTAACTTGCTGATCGACGTCACGGGCAACACCCACCGCGCCGAGTTCTGCATCGACAAGCTCTATTCTCCGGACGGCGCCACCGGTCGTCTTGGTCTGCTGGAGCTGCGTGCCTTTGAAATGCCACCCCATGCGCGCATGAGCCTGGCCCAGCAATTGTTGCTGCGGGCACTGGTGGCGCGGTTCTGGCGTGAGCCTTATGCGCCGGCCAAGCTGGCCCGTTGGGGCACCGAGTTACATGACCGTTTCCTGTTGCCGCACTTTATCGAGCAGGACTTCGCCGACGTGATCGTTGATCTCAACGCCGCCGGCTATGCGCTGCGTGCCGAGTGGTTTGCGGCGCATCTGGAGTTCCGTTTTCCCAAGGTCGGCGATTACGCGGTCAGTGGCATCGAACTGGAACTGCGTCAGGCGTTGGAGCCCTGGCATGTGTTGGGTGAGGAAGGTTCGGCCGGCGGCACGGTGCGTTATGTCGACTCGTCGCTGGAGCGTTTGCAGGTCAAGCTCACAGGATTGGCGCCGCAACGTTATGTGCTGACCTGCAACGGCATCCCGGTGCCGCTGCAACCGACCGGGCGGGTCGGTGAATTTGTCGCCGGCGTACGTTTTCGCGCCTGGCAACCGGCCAACTGCCTGCAACCGACCATCCCGGTGCATGCGCCGCTGGTGTTCGACCTGCTCGATACCTGGATGCAACGCTCGCTGGGCGGTTGTCAGTACCACGTCGCCCATCCGGGCGGGCGCAACTACGACAGCCTGCCGGTGAACGCCAACGAGGCGGAGAGCCGGCGGATGGCGCGGTTCTTCCGTCACGGTCACAGCCCGGGAACCTTGCCGGTGCCGACGCTGATTATCAACGACGAACTGCCGATGACCCTGGATTTACGACGGTTTTCGAAAAAAAATGAGTGAACGCGGTACTTGCAGCATCGATTACCTCCCTGTGGGAGCGAGCCTGCTCGCGATAGCGGTGGGTCAGTCAACGATGATGTTGAATGTGCTGCCGTCATAGCGAGCAGGCTCGCTCCCACAGGGATCTCCACGGTTGTTCGCTTCGGGCAAGCCCGTGCCCACTGGATTTGTAGTGTCTGTGCGTTAATCTGACTTCCCTTGCCCTTGCCGAGCTTTCCATGCCTGACCTGCTTGACCGTTACCCGCGCACAACGGGCACCTATCACGAACTGCTCGACGACAGCGGCGCTGTGCGCCCGCACTGGCGCCGGCTGTTCGATCAGTTGCAACGCAGCACGCCGGCGCAACTGGTGCAGCGACAAGCCTTGCTGGCACGGCAGATTCAGGAAAACGGCGTCACCTACAACGTCTACGCCGACCCAAAAGGCGCTGATCGTCCGTGGGAACTGGACCTGTTACCCCATGTGATTGCGGCCGATGAGTGGAAGCAGTTGTCGGCCGGGATCGCTCAGCGCGCGCGTTTGCTCAACGCGGTACTGGCGGATCTGTATGGCCCGCAGCGTCTGATTGCCGAAGGCCTGTTACCGGCAGAACTGGTATTTGGCCACAACAACTTCCTCTGGCCCTGTCAGGGCATTCAACCGCCGGACGGGGCGTTCCTGCATCTGTACGCGGTGGATCTGGCGCGCACCCCCGATGGGCGTTGGTGGGTGACGGCGGATCGGACTCAGGCGCCGTCCGGCGCCGGTTATGCACTGGAAAACCGCACCATCGTGTCGCGGGCCTTTCCGGAGCTGTACCGCGATTTGCAGGTGCAGCACCTGGCCGGGTTCTTCCGCACCTTGCAGGAAACCCTCGCGCGTCAGGCGCCCAGTGCCGATGAAGTGCCGCTGGTGGTGTTGCTGACGCCGGGGCGGTTCAACGAGAGTTACTTCGAGCACCTGTATCTGGCCCGCCAACTGGGTTATCCGCTGGTTGAGGGCGGCGATCTGACGGTACGCGATGCCACGGTTTACTTGAAAACCCTCAGCGGTTTGCGTCGGGTCCACGCGATCATGCGGCGGCTCGATGATGATTTCTGCGATCCGCTGGAGTTGCGCACCGACTCGGCGCTCGGCGTACCGGGTCTGCTTGAAGCGGTGCGACAGGGGCGGGTGCTGGTGGCCAATGCCTTGGGCAGCGGTGTGCTGGAGTCGCCGGGTCTGTTGGGCTTTCTGCCGAAGATCAATCAATTCCTGTTCGGCGAAGAACTGATCCTGCCGTCCATTGCCACCTGGTGGTGCGGCGAACCTCCAGTGCTGGCGCAGGCTCTGGAAAAATTGCCTGAGTTGCTGATCAAACCGGCGTTTCCTTCGCAAAGTTTTGCCCCGGTGTTCGGGCGTGACTTGAGTGAAAAGCAGCGCCAAAGCCTCGCCGAGCGTATGCAGGCACGGCCTTATGCCTATGTGGCGCAAGAACTGGCGCAGCTGTCGCAGGCACCGATCTGGCAAGCCGAAGACGGCCAGTTGCAGCCCCGGGCCATCGGCATGCGCGTCTACGCGGTGGCCAGTAACGATGGCTATCGGGTGCTGCCAGGCGGTTTGACCCGGGTGGCGGCCGAGGCCGACGCCGAAGTGGTGTCGATGCAGCGCGGCGGCGCGAGCAAGGACACCTGGGTGTTGGGCGAACGAGCACCGATTGGCGAACAATGGAAAACCCAGCGGACCATCGGTGTGCACGATCTGGTGCGGCGCGATCCGTACCTGCCGTCGCGGGTGGTCGAGAACCTGTTCTGGTTCGGTCGTTATTGCGAGCGCTGCGACGACAGCGCGCGGTTGCTGCGGATCATACTCACGCGCTATGTCGATGGCGACGATCCGCAAGCCTTGCAGGCTGCGGTCGATCTCGGCGAAAGCCTGATGCTGCTGCCCGACGAAGGCGAATTGCCCGAGCGTTTGCTGGCGGCATTGCTTGGCGATGACTGGCCGTTCAGCCTGCGCGCCAACCTGCAACGCTTGCAGTGGGCGGCGTCCCAGGTGCGCGGCAAGCTTTCACGGGAGAACTGGCAGGCGCTGGTGGAATTGCAGCGAGAAGCCGCAGAGCTGGAAACCGAAGCGCCGGATTTTGGCGAGCTGCTGGATTTCCTCAACCGCTTGGTGATGTCACTTGCGGCGCTATCGGGTTTTGCACTGGACGACATGACCCGCGACGAAGGCTGGCGCTTCTTGATGATCGGTCGGCGGATCGAGCGCCTGCAGTTTCTGAGTAGCAGCCTGGCGGCGTTCCTGCGCGGTGCCGGGGCGTTTGATCAAGCGGGCCTGGAATGGCTGCTGGAGCTGGGCAACAGCAGCATCACCTACCGTTCCCGTTACCTGGCGGTGGCGCAATTGATTCCGGTGCTCGACTTGTTGCTGCTCGATGAGCAGAACCCGCATGCGGTGCTGTTCCAGCTGAAACTGGTGACCCGTACCCTCAAGCGCTTGAACGACGACTTTGGTGTGCCGCGCGATCTGGCGTTGCCTTCGTTGGTAGAGCGTCTGGCGCGATTCGATCTCGGTTGTCTGGAGAACGCTTTGTTCGGTGAAAGCAGCGTCCGCGCGGCTCTCGATGGTCTGGCGGATCTGCTGCAAGAAATCGCCGAAGTCAGTAATCAGGTGTCTGATCGTCTCGCGTTGCGGCATTTCGCCCATGTCGATGATGTCAGCCAGCGCACGGTGTCCGTCTGATGAGTGCCCATTACCAGATTCTCCACGACACCCATTATCACTACGACAGCCCGGTGTCCCTGGCCCAGCAGCTCGCCCATTTGTGGCCACGGCCCTGCGCGTGGCAGCGCTGCACCGAGCAGCAATTGCAGATCAGCCCGGATCCGACCTCGCGCCGCGATGAGCTGGATGTGTTCGGCAATCCGCTGACCCGGCTGGCCTTCGAAAGACCTCACGATGAATTGCTGGTCAATGCCCGGCTGACGGTCGAAGTGCTGGCCCGGCCACTGCGTGATTTCAATCTATCGCCGGCCTGGGACATGACCCGCAGCGCATTGACCTACAGCAGTCAGCCGATTTCTCCGCCACTGCTGGAGGCGTGTCGTTATCGGTTTGAGTCACCGTATGTGCATTTGAAGAGCAGCTTCGTCGAGTTCTCCGAAAGCTGTTTTCCGCTGGGCCGCCCCTTGATGCTGGGTGTTCAGGCGTTGATGGAGAAGATCTTCAGCGAGTTCACTTTCGATGCCGAGGCGACCCAGGTCGCGACGCCGCTGGTAGAAGTGCTGGAGCGTCGACGTGGGGTCTGCCAGGACTTTGCGCACCTGATGCTTGCTTGCGTGCGCTCCCGGGGATTGGCGGCGCGTTATGTCAGCGGTTACCTGCTGACCCAGCCACCACCGGGGCAGCCACGCTTGATCGGCGCCGATGCGTCCCACGCCTGGGTTTCGGTGTTCTGTCCGGTGCTGGGCTGGGTCGACTTTGATCCGACCAACAACATTCAGCCGGCGCTGGAGCACATCACCCTGGCCTGGGGCCGGGACTTTTCCGATGTGTCGCCGTTGCGTGGGGTGATTCTGGGCGGCGGCAGCCATGACCCGGAAGTGCGGGTGACCGTGATGCCACTGGAGTAATGGAGATCTACTGTGGGAGCGAGCTTGCTCGCGATGACGGAGGCACATTCAGCACCGAAGCGACTGGGAAATCGCTATCGCGAGCAAGCTCGCTCCCACAAGGATTGTGGGGTACTTCAGACTGGCCTGTGAGGGTCGGCAGCATGACTGCCGACCCTGGACACAGATCCGGTGGGTTTGATCAGAACATCAAACCCTGTGGGTCTCAGGCGTCGGGCGCCTGATCTTTCGGTGCTTCAACAGCGTCATCAGCAACCACTTCACCTTCTGCATCCGGGTTCAGTGCGCCGGCTTCTTCATCGGCGGCAGCTTTCTTGCGTTGCAACTTTTCCTCTTTCTTCTGCTCTTTGGCCAAGTCTCTTTGACGTTTGGCGAAGGAGTAATTAGGTTTAGCCATGGGCGATCCTCTGGGGTCGAAGGTGAGGTTGAGCGGCGCCTATTCTGCCTTTAAACCGGGGGCAAGGGTTAGGCTCTGTACGAAAACTGCCTGCACGTCGACCAGGCTGCGTTAAAAACAGGCTCGGAATGCTCATTTAGGGGCCTAAAGTCGCGTGCGACCCCAGCCGTTCCTCGCCTGTTTTTGCCTTGCCTGATCGCCGTTCGGCGAGTTTTCGTACAGACCCTAGCTGGGTTTTTGCCCGGCCCATTTTGGCTGCACCACGGGTTTCCAGGCATCGAGTGCATCCAGCAGATCTTGCGGCGATTCGCTCATTTGCAGCATGTCACGGTGATGCTCGCGAACGAAGCCTTCGCCGACGACATGATCAAGAAATGCACTGAGTTTGCTGTAGAAACCGTTCACTTCCAGCAACCCCAGCGGTTTGCCGTGGTAACCGAGCTGGCCCCAGGTCCAGACTTCGAACAGCTCTTCAAACGTACCGAGGCCGCCCGGTAGAGCGATGAACGCGTCGCTCAGTTCTGCCATACGCGCCTTGCGTGCGTGCATGCCATCGACCACTTCCAGGCGTGTCAGACCGATGTGGCCGATTTCCTTGTTCTTCAGGCTTTCGGGAATGATCCCGATCACTTCGCCACCCGCCGCCAGCGCCGCATCGGCAACAATGCCCATCAAACCGACGGCACCGCCGCCATACACCAGCGTCAGCTTACGCCGGGCCAGCTCCTGGCCGAGGGCGATTGCTGCTTCCCGGTACGCCGGGTTGGTGCCTGTGCTGGCGCCGCAAAACACACAAACAGACGCTAAAGACATGCCTTACTCCATGGTCAGTGATGCCCCCAGAATAATGGCTGACCTTGGGCGTTCCAAGGGTTAATCCTCGTAGCGAGAGGCTTCATAGGTACCGCTGGCGCCACAGGCATAGGCGGCGAGCAAACTGCACAACAGGCTATTGAAGAACATGACGGGCGCTCCAGAGTGGGATGACAAACCGATCATAGGTGCGCACCAGACGTCTGGCCGGTTAATTGTTTCGATCAATGTCATAGCCTGAAAGTTGTATACAATTCTTGATGCAAGTCATAGGAACTTCCGAAAAATTCAGGCAGTCTTTACGCCATTCGGATTTTGTTAACCCTGCCTTGGAGATTCACCATGTTTGCCAAACTCGTTGCGGTATCCCTGCTGACACTGGCCAGCAGCCAATTGATGGCTGCCGAGTGCAAGGTCGATGTCGACTCCACCGATCAGATGTCCTTCACCACGAAGGAGATCACCATCGACAAGAGCTGCAAAACCTTCACCGTCAACCTGACCCACTCCGGCAGCTTGCCGAAGAACGTCATGGGCCATAACTGGGTACTCAGCAAGACCGCAGACATGGCTGGCATTGCTGGCGACGGCATGGCCGCCGGCATTGACAAGAACTACCTGAAAGAAGGCGACGCGCGCATTATCGCCCACACCAAAATCATCGGTGCCGGCGAGAAAGACTCGGTGACCTTCGACGTGTCGAAGCTGACCGCTGGCGAAAGCTATC
This sequence comes from Pseudomonas sp. GW822-FHT06B12, assembly GCF_058799675.1. NCBI lineage: Bacteria > Pseudomonadati > Pseudomonadota > Gammaproteobacteria > Pseudomonadales > Pseudomonadaceae > Pseudomonas > Pseudomonas sp. GW822-FHT06B12. The sequence continues at coordinate 194,970 of NZ_JBXALR010000002.1, read as the reverse complement.
AGTTCTTCTGCTCGTTCCCGGGCCACAACTCGATGATGAAAGGCGCTGTTGTCCTGAAGTAATCAGCCTCAAGTACCCCCCTAACGCCGCTGCGAGGCTCTCGCAGCGGCGTTTTTTTTGTCTGGGGCAAATCACCGCTCTCTTGCTGACGGCAAATTCCTTCGCTCAACGAGGTATGAACCGCTGGTCGGATAATAAGGTCTACCTGTTATTTCTGACAGTAGACGAAAAATCTGACCGGGTATCAGATGCGCAGGGACGTCGTAGCCTTTCGCTGCGGCGATGCTATCGAATGCACAGGGAGTATGTTCATGACCAGCGACGCATCAGTACTTCGTAAACAGGTTTCGGTTATTGAGTCGGTTGTCGAGACGGCGGTGAACCAGAGTGTCGGGATTTCCAGGGTGACGAATTCTAAAGGCGAACCCATTGAAAACGGTGGTGATACCGCCGATAGCACCATCAAGCTTATTGGATACTCGGTTCCCGGACAGCCCGTGGTGATTCGTGACCACTATTCACGCATCACCGAAGTCAATCCCGATAAGAATGGCGCTTGGTCTGCGGAGGTCAATGATCTGCGGCCTCACATTTATGAGTTCAGGGCCGTTGCGGGCGCCGACGCCTCCAATCCATGGTTGGTCAAAGTGCTTGAGAGCAGCTCGGTCGTGCAGATTAACTCAGTGACGGACAGCCAGGGCAATCCAGTCCCCCCAGGCAGCACCACCTCCGAAACGATTCTGGTTATAGCCGGCAGCGTCGGCGTAGCAGGTGCGGAGCTGGAAGTTCTGGACGGTTTCCTCAGCCTGGGTTGGGTTGTACCAGCGGCTGATGGTTCATGGCGTTTCAAAACCTCTACTCTGTCGCCCGGTCATCATGTCTTCCGGGTGCTTTCGCCTCAGGGGGAACCATCAAAGCCTTGGGAGGTTGGAATCACTGAGGCGCAGGACACCGTCATCCAGTACGTAACTGAAAATGACCAGACCGGTCCTGAGGTGGCTGATGGCGGAATCACGTTCGCCACCACGTTGAGTTTTGTCGGGGCGGCCGAGCCTGACCAGTCGCTACATGTCTATGTCAATTCGGTTCTGGTAGACGAGGTTCGTGTCGACTCAAACACTCACTGGAGCGCAGTGGTGAAGGATCTGGAGCCGGGGTTCCATGAGTTCATCGTGAAAGCGGCAAATGGCAGGTTTTCGACATGGAGTGTGACGGTGAAGGATCTGGTCAGTAAGTCTCGATGATCTTCGATGTATCGAAGTTGACCACTGGCGAAAGCTACCCGTTCTTCCACTCGCTCCCGGGCCACAACTCGATGATGAAAGGCGCTGTTGTCCTGAAGTGATCAGGCAGGTCCGGCCGTAATGAAAAACGCCCCTCCGGGGCGTTTTTTTGGTGCGCCCAGCATGGGCGCAATCTTGCGGGTGAAAGTCCCGCCGTAAGCTGACCACAGCGAACGAAGTGAAGCGCAACTGCATGAGGGCGACCGAGTGTGGGGAGGAAGTGTGGATCGAAGCCGTGAGCCGATGAACAAGAACCGGATACAAGGCGATGCCGATCAGGGTGAGCGGGCCAAAATTCGCGAAACTCTTGTGGTCAAAGAGCGGCAGCGTAGATTCGGCGGTTGCGCGAATGCACTCGACGCTTGGGTGGTCGCAGCATGCAGCAAGTGGTGGCAGGGGTACGACCTATGAAGGCCGTCCCCTATGCCGATCGCGTGCAAAATCCGCTCAGGGCTCTGGTTATGTAATCCCTACCGCTGGTCGGAAACCACTGCCTACCTGTTATTTCTGACAGTGGTCAGCGCCTCGGGACTGGGTGTTAGATGAGCGTCAACGCTGCCGATCCGATGCGGCGACACCTCCGAGAAGGAACTTGCCCATGACCGTTCAAGAAACCGCTCCCAAAACACGCGCTGCCGATCCTCTTCCGACGCGTCTTGATAAACCGAGCATCAGGCAGGCGCCGGATGGCCGCGAGCTGGACCCGAAAGCTGTCTACACCGCCAACCCCAACCGGCTGACTGCAGAAATAAAACGGACGCTGCAGGGGTTGTTGGAGACCGACGAGTTCTTCGTCAAAGTCACGGGTGAAAGTGCCGATCCGCGCGGTTCGTACGAGAGTCCTGTGTTGCAGTTCGGGCCGCCAAACCTCAGGACCTTGAATCTGGAACCATCGGTCGTCGCGTTCAATCTGGGTAAAAAGATCACGGTGCAATACACCGTCAACCGCGTTGGTGAACCGTCGGTACCTTCCGACGAGCTCGAGTTGAATGTACTCGACCTGTCCGCGGACGCGCTGGAGAAAGGCCGGATACTTGAAGCTCAGGACGACGGCAATGGGGCCGAGCTGGATCTGACCACCAACACCGAAGACCGGACGTTGCGCATTGAGAACTGGCCGCTGATGGCCATAGGGCAATGGTGCTGGATCGTGCTGAAGGGCGAGAAGGCGGATGGCTCTGACTACGATAAAACCCTGTACAAGGGGAAAGTCGATCAGGACTGGATCACCCTGGGCTACATCGAGATGCCAGTTCCTTACAGTGAGCTGAAGGAACTGGCCAATGGCTCGGCCCTGACGCTTGAGTACAAGGTTGCGTTTGGTCAGGTTGATGATGAGGCCAAGGCGCACGGCTCAATGGTACGAAGCTATACCGTTAAGGCTGCTGCTGCGGTGGTGAGACCGACGATCGGTGAAGTGACGGACGCCGCAGGTGCGTCGATTGAAAATCCCGGCACGACCAGCAAAACGCCGTTGAAGCTCAAAGGCACGGTAGCTGCGGGTCAAAAAGTCGATATTTACGATGGCACCAATAAGCTGGGCGAGGCCACGGTGACGGGAACCGCGTGGGAGTTTGAAACGGAGACCTTGCTTCCAGAAGTGTATGTGCTCAAGGCCAAGGAGCAGGGTGTCGGTGGGCCGGAATCAGATACCTGGACCGTTACCGTGGCGGCGGTGGTGAGACCGACGATCGGCGAAGTGAAGGACTTCGCAGGTGCGTCGATTGAAAATCCCGGCACGACCAGCAAAACGCCGTTGAAGCTCAAAGGCACGGTAGCTGCGGGTC